>DASSEM010000027.1:0-28484 GCA_035695265.1 Solirubrobacterales bacterium | reverse complement strand
GCTCGATCGTCGCCGCATACACGCCGAACAGGACGAGCCACAACGCGGCGGCCCGGCGGAGCGTCACGCGTCGCACCGGCGGGCCGCCCGTTCCGCCCGGGCTACGCGCCCATCGCGCGCGCGATCACCATCTGCTGCACCTCGTCCGTGCCCTCGCCGATCGTGAGGATCTTCGCGTCGCGGTAGAAGCGGCAGACCGGGTACTCCTCGATGTAGCCGTAGCCCCCGTGGATCTGGACGGCCTCCTCGCTGGCGCGGACCGCGAGCCGGCCGGTCTTCAGCTTCGCCTGGGCGGCGGTCAGGGTGAACGGCTCGCCACGGTCCTTCAGCGTCGCCGCCCGGTAGGTGAGCAGCCGCGCCGCCTCGACCTCGGTCGCGACGTCGGCGATCTTGGCCTGGATCGCCTGGAACTGCGAGATCGGGCGGCCGAACGCGCGCCGCTCCTTGGCGTAGGCGAGCGCCTCGTCGAGCGCTCCCTGGGCGAGCCCGAGGCCCATCGCGGCGACCCCGATCCGGCCGCCGTCGAGGATCTGCAGGAACTGCTTGAAGCCCTGTCCGCGCGGGCCGAGCAGGTTCCCCGCCGCGACCCGGCAGCCGTCGAAGCTGAGCGGTCGCGTGTCGGAGGCGTTCCAGCCCATCTTCCGATAGGGCTCGCCGATCTCGTACCCGGGCGTGCCGTTGGGAACGATGATGTTCGAGATCTCGTCCTCGCCGGTCCGGGCCGTGATCGTCACGCAGGCGGAGATGTCGGTGCCGGAGTTGGTGATGAACTGCTTGGCGCCGTCGATCACCCACTCGTCGCCGTCGAGCGCCGCGCGGGTCCGGGTGTTGCCGGCATCGGAGCCGGCCTCGGGCTCGGTCAGGCCGAAGGCCGCGAGTCGCCGCCCCGAGCAGAGGTCGGGAAGCCACTGCGCGCGTTGCTCCTCATCGCCCCAGAGATGGATCGGCATCGTTCCCAGCGACGTGTGGGCGGCCATCGTGATCGCGACCGACGAGTCGACCCGGGCGAGCTCCTCGACCGCGAGCGCGTAGGAGAGCGTGTCGGCGCCGCCGCCGCCGTACTCGGACGGGAACGGGATGCCCATCAGGCCGAGGCCGCCCATCTGCTCGACGAGCTCGTATGGAAACTCCTTCGCCTCGTCGAGCGCCGCCGCGCGTGGGGCAACCTCGTTGCGGGCGAAGTCGCGGACGGTGTCGCGAAGCAGTCGCTGCTCGTCGCTCAGCTCGAAGTCCATCGGCGGCGATTCTCTCAGCCCGGCTCCGCCGGGGCGCGCTCCGCGTGACGGCGGGCGAGCTCGACGAGGAGTCGCGTCCCGTAGCCGCTCGCGCCCTTGCCGACGTACTCGCGACCGACGTCCCAGGCGGTCCCGGCGATGTCGAGGTGCGCCCAGCACACCCCCTCGGTGAACTGCTCGAGGAAGGCACCGGCGAAGAGCGTGCCGGCCTTGCGCTTGCGACCTGCGTTCGAGAGGTCGGCGACCTTGCCCTTCGTCATCTCCGTGTACTCGCGGTGGAGCGGCAGGCGCCAGGCGAGCTCGCCGACGACCGATCCGGCGGCCTCCACCTCCGCGGCCCAATCGTCGTCGTTGGCGATCAGGCCGGCGTAGGTCGAGCCGAGCGCGACGACCACGGCGCCGGTCAGGGTCGCCACGTCGACGATCCGTTCGGCGCCCTGACGTGCGGTCCAGGTGAGTGCGTCGGCGAGGATCAGGCGACCCTCGGCGTCGGTGTTGTTGACCTCGACGGTCAGCCCGTTGAGCTGGGTGATCACGTCGCCGGGCCGGGTCGCCGCACCACCCGGCATGTTCTCCACGGCGGGCAGGACCGAGATCAGGTCGACGGCGAGGCCGAGCTCGGCGATCGCGCCCGTCGCCTCGAGCACCGCGGCCCCGCCGGACATGTCCATCTTCATCTCCGCCATCGAGGCCGCCGGCTTCAGCGAGATCCCGCCCGTGTCGAACGTGACGGTCTTGCCGATCAGCCCGAGCATCGGCGCGGCGCCACCGCCGCGGTATCGCAGGACGATCAGGGCCGGATCCTTGGCCGAGCCGGCGCCGACCGCGAGCAGTCCGCCCATCCCCTCACGCGCGAGCTCCTCGGGGCCGAGCACTTCGACCTCGACGCGGTCGTGCGCGGCGGCGATCTCGGCGGCGCGGGCCGCCATGTAGCCCGGATCGGCGACGTTGGCGGGCAGGTTCTGCAGGTCACGGGCCCGGTTGGCCGCCTCGGCGGCGATCAGGGCGGTCGTCGCGAAGCCGCCCGGGTCCTCGGCCCCGAGCAGGGACAGCGTCGCGATCGCGGACGGCCGCTCGCCCGAGTTGCGCTTGAAGCGGTCGAAGCGGTACCCGCCGAGGACCGTTCCCGCGGTCAGCGCCGCCCCGATGCTCGCCGCGCGCGGATGGTCGGGAACCGCCCAGTCGATCGTCGTCGCCCCGATCCGGCCCGCCTCGCGCGTCGCGAGCGCGGCGACGACCCGCGCGCGCTCGGGATCGAACTCGGCCGGGTCGCCGAGGCCGACGACGAGGACGCGGGCCGGCCCACTGCCGGGGCGCAGCAGCGTCAGGTCCTTGAAGCCGGCGCCGGCGTCCCCGGCGCCGGGCGTCGCGGCGAGCCACTCCGCCGGCTCGTCGCCCTCGAAGCGGCCGAGGCAGAGCAGGTCGGCGGAGGACCCGGCCGGATCGCCGTCGGAGAGCTGGAGGCGCATCGGGGGCGCCACGATAGCCGCCGGGGGCGGGCGCGGCCTCTACGATTGGCGGCCCGAGACCACCGCTTCCGACCGAGGAGAGCCCGCCGCATGCCGAAGACCGTGATCCTTTCCACCGCCCGCACCCCCTTCGGGAAGATGGGGGGCGCCCTCGCCCCGGTCCGCGCCCCCGAGCTCGGCGGCCAGGCGATCGAGGCGGCGCTCGAGCGCGCCGCAGTCGAGCCCGGGCAGGTCAGCTCCGTCGTCTACGGCCAGGTCCTGCAGGCCGGGCAGGGTCAGATCCCGTCGCGGCAGGCGCAGATCGCCGCCGGCATCCCCAAGGAGGTTCCATCCGAGACCGTCAACAAGGTCTGCGCCTCCGGCATGCGGTCGGTTGGGATGCTCGACCAGGCGGTCCGTGCCGGCGACCTCGACGTCGCCGTCGGCGGCGGCATGGAGTCGATGTCGAACGCGCCCTACCTGCTTCCCGGCGCCAGGTTCGGCTTCCGGATGGGCGATGTCAGCGCCGTCGACGCGATGACCCACGACGGGCTGACCAACCCGTTCACCGGCAAGCAGATGATCAACGAGGCGAGCGAGGTCGGCAACGAGCTCGAGATCACGCGCCCCGACATGGATCGCTTCGCGGAGCGTTCCCACCGGCTCGCCGCCGAGGCGACCGACGAGGGCAGGCTCGCCGAGGAGATCGTCGCCGTGACCGTGAAGTCGCGCAAGGCGGAGACGACCGTCGAAGTCGACGAGGCGATCCGCCCCGACACCGACATCGAGACGCTGGCGAAGCTGCGCGCGGTGGGCGGCGACGACGCGACCCACACGGCCGGCAACGCCCCCGGCGTCAACGACGGCGCCGCCGCGGTCGTCGTCGCCTCCGAGGAATGGGCCGCCGCAAACGGCAAGGACCCCCTGGCCACGATCATCGCTTACGGCAGCGTCGCCGACGACTACGCCTACCTGGCGCGGACGCCGGCCAAGGCGGCCCGCCAGGCGCTCGAGAAGGCCGGCAAGACGCCCGCCGACGTCGACCTCTGGGAGTTCAACGAGGCGTTCGCGTCGGTCGCGATCAACTCGATCCGGATGCTCGACATCGACGAGGAGAAGGTGAACGTGAACGGGGGCGCGATCGCGCTCGGCCACCCGATCGGCGCGTCGGGCGCCCGCATCCTCGCGTCGCTCGTGCACGAGCTGCGCCGGCGCGGCGGCGGCGTGGGCTGCGCCGCGATCTGCTCCGGCGGCGGCCAGGGCGACGCGATCCTTCTCAGCGTCTGAGAGACGCGATGCCGGCGTCCTCGTCGGCTCGCGTGCCTCTCGCACGCTTCGCCTCCTGCGTCCTTGGCCTCGCGCCTCTCAGCCTCCTGAGAAGCTGAGGGGACGTGTCTTAGAAGTTCTTGTCGGAGGCGCCGGACTCGGTCACGGCGGTCGTCGCCGCCGCGTTGCCGGCTTCATCGGTCGCCGTCGCCGATGGCGTCCAGGTCATTGCCGACGGCAGCAGAGCCGTGGTGGTGGCGCCGCTTGCCGTGCCGAGCGTGATCGTGACCGCGTTGCTGCTCATCACCATCGTCGACGGCGTTCCGGTGAGTCCGAACGTGCGGTTAGCGAGCGTGTAATCGAGGGCCTTGAGATCGACGGTTCCGTACGGGAGCTGGGCGCTGTTGGCCGCATTCCAGACCTGCACGGTGTCGGCAAGAGCTCCGTTGTTGAGGCGGACGACGACGTTGGTCGATGATCCGTTCCAGCCGGCGAGAATGGAGATCGGCTCGATGTCCTCGCTGTAGGTCAGGGTGAGGACGTCGCCGGGCTCGGCCCTGCCGATCGTGCCGCCGAAGGCATTCGTCGCCTGCACATCGACCGCCGTCGGCTTGGTGTTGTCGACGATGACGGAGTAGCTCGAGGTCGTCACGGTGCCGCCGGCGTCGGTCAGCTTCACCGTGTAAGGCTTCGAGCCGGCGCTCAGCGAGACGTTCGCGGTGAGCTGTGCCGAGCGGTAGTTGTACGACTGTCCGCCGGCGTAGTAGCTGCCGTTCGTGAGCGCGGCTGCGGTCTGGCCGGTCGTGATCGCGTTGACGTCGGCGGTCAGCGACGCGAGCCCGGCAGGAGGGTTCCCGGATCCGGTTACGTTCGCGTAGACGCGATAGGTTCCGCCCTGCCTGATCTTGCCGGCGCGCCCGCCGGCCGACTTCGCGGTCACCGAGGCGGTCACCTGGGGACGGTTGACGATGATCGGCGCCTGGGCCAGATCAGCGCCGCTGCCGACCGCGAAGACGGTGTGCTCGCCGTTCGACGTGCCCGCCGGGATCGTCACCGATACGGTCGCTTGCCCGCCGGTGGGGATCGTCGCCGGGGTCGTCGATCCGCTCAGAATCGGGCCCGACGATGGGTCGTCGAGCCGGAAGCTGACCGTCTGGCCGGCGACGAAGCCCGTGACGCCTCCGCTCAGCACGGTCGGGAAGCTGGTCACGGTCGCCGGCGCCAGCGTCAGGGAGGGGGAGTCGACCGTCACGCTCGAGCCGGCGCCCTCCGCCCCCCGCCAGTTCGCGCCGCGGACGGCGGTGACCTTGTAGGTCCAGGATCCGGGCGAGACCCCGTTCTCGGTGCACGAGGTGCCGCTCACGGTCCCCGAGCAGGCTGCGCCGACAGACTGGCTTTGGCCGGACCCGTCGTAGCGCTTGACGATGTAGCCGCCGGGCGGAGCGCCCGCGGGAGCGGTCCACGAGATCGCCACCGAGCGGCCGTTCGCACTCAGGGACGGGGCGGTGACGGCGCCGAGCGAACGCGCCTTCGATCGTGCATCGCCGGCGTTGCCGCCGCCGTTCCAGGCCGCCCCGGCGGGCGCAACGAGCACGAGCGCGGCGAGCCCGGCGAAGACGAGGACGAGCCTGCGCCGCGAGCTCAACGTCGCACCCTGGCCCGGTAGCGGAGCGGAAAGCGCTCGCCCTGACAGGATTTGGCGGCACGCTTGATCATCCCGACCCTGTAGCGGATCCGCGCGCTTGTGCGGCCCGGAACCAGGCGCCGCAGCTTCCGCGGACGCGTTTGAAGGGTGCGTGCGGGGCAGTCATCGCCGGGATCGAGCACGCGGGCCCGGACCGAGGTGACGAGCAGGTCTCGGCGGGAGCGGTTGTGGAGGCGCAGCCGCAGCCATTTGCTCGCGCCCGGGTACAGGCCGGTGACGTGCCCGCGGATGGCGATCGCCGCTTGCCTGGCGCCGTCCGATTTCACCGATCCCGATTGATCGGCCGCCACCAGTCCCGCACTCGCGAGGAGGAGCGCGAGGGTGCTGATGATCAGGAGGCGCCGCATCTCTGCCCCGGTCAGCGCAAGAGCGAGAACGGCGGGCCGGCGATGCTGCCGGACCGCCATCTCACCGCTTCGATCCGCTACGCGTTGCTGTTCCCGGAGAGGCTGACCGGGATCGTGAACACCGCGCCCTGGCAGGCGTTGTCAGAGGCGTTCGACATGCTCGCGGCCCCACTCAAGGCGGTCTGCGTGCTGTCGTTCGCAGCGATGTCGATCGTCAGGCCAGTCTGGTCGGTGAACGAGACGCCGGTCGTCACGCAGCCGGGATGGCCGCCGTCCGCCGTGATCGTCCCGTTGCCGGTGATCGAGGTGACGCGGACCGGATAGGGGTTCGGGTTGTCGATCTCGATCAGCACGTCGCCGTTGGACCCCGGGTAGAGGGTGGCGGTCGTGCTCGCTGAGACGTCGACGGTGCTCAGCGCCTGGGCGGTGCCGGCCTTCGCGTAGCCCGAGCCGTTGCCCGAGGACGTCCAAGCCGCGTAGACGAGGCCGACGGCGACGAGGGCGATCAGGGTGATCCCGGCGCCGATCATCCGCTTCTTGAGGCTCATTGGTTTCTCCTGGTCGTTGCTTGAACCGAAGCGGCCACAAACCCGAAAGCCACAGCCGCTGCGCAGCTATCGGCACCGGGTCAATAGAGCTTTAGGGGTGGGCGGCGGGCCGTCCGGCCATGCGCCGGTGGCGCCGTCAGACTGGGCGGCCGATGAGCGGGCGCGGCGCGGCATTCTTCGACCTCGATCGGACGCTGATGTCCGGCTCGAGCGGTGCCCAGTTCGGTCGCGCCGCCTACCGCGCCGGGCTCGTCGGCCGCGGCCAGGTGCTGCGCTGGGGCGTCGATCACCTGCGCTTCCGGCTCCGGGGCGCTACCGACGCGGACACCGACGCCCTCGTCGCGGTCGTCAACGAGCTCCTGCGAGGCGTCCCGGAGCGGACGCTGCGACGCATGGTCCCGGATCTGCTCGAGGGGATCCTGCCGCGGATCTATCCGGAGATGGTCGCCGAGGTCCGGCGCCACCAGGACGCGGGCCGCCCGGCGTTCATCGTCAGCGCCGCGAGCAACGGAGTCGTCGAGCTGCTCGCACGGGTGCTCGACATGGAGGGCGGGATCGGCACCCGCTATGAGGTCGATGACGACGGTCGCTACACCGGCCGGCTCGTCGACGGCCTCAACTACGGCGCGCTCAAGGTCGAGCCGATGCGCCGCTTCGCCGCCGAGCACGGGATCGAGCTCGAGCGGAGCTGGGCCTACTCGGACTCCGCGTCCGACCTGCCGATGCTGGAGCTGGTCGAGAGTCCGGTCGCCGTCAATCCCGACAGCGAGCTCGCCCGCGTCGCCGCCGAGCGTGGCTGGCGGGTGATGCGCTTCGAGACGCTCGGGCGGACGATCGTCGCAACCGTCGCCCTCGGCCTGGCGACGTTGCTCGGCGGCAGCGCGATCGCCCGCCGCCGCGCCGCGCGAGCCGCCGGCCCGGGCCGCTGAGCGCGGATAGCATCGGTGTCGATGGACGCCGCCCAGCTCGCTTTCTCCGGTATCCACCGGCAGGCGGAGGCGCTCCGAGCCGGCGCGATCAGCTCCGCCGACCTGGTCGCCATGTACCTCGAGCGGATCGACCGCTTCGACGGCAAGCTCAACGCGTTTCGGATCGTCCTTCGCGAGCGTGCCGAGGCTGAGGCGGCGGAGGCCGACCGCCGGATCGCCGCCGGTGAGGCGGCGCCCCTGCTCGGCGTCCCGGTGGCGGTCAAGGACGAGGTCGACATTGCCGGCGAGCTCACCACCCACGGCTCCGCCGCGTTCGACCGGCCGGCGATCGAGGACTCGGCCCACTACCGTCGTCTCCGCGAGGCCGGCGCCGTCCTGATCGGCAAGACGAACCTGTCCGAGCTGGCGATCTGGCCGTTCACCGAGACGGCCGCCTGGGGCCGGACCCGGAATCCGTGGGACACGGCCTGCAGCGCGGGAGGGTCGAGTGGCGGCTCGGCCGCGGCCGTGGCCGCGGGACTCGTCGGCGCCGCCTCGGCGTCGGATGGGGGCGGGTCGATCCGCATCCCAGCCTCCTACACGGGCCTTTTCGGCCTGAAGCCGCAGCGGGGGAGGATCAGCCTCGCCCCCGAGCGTGAGCACTGGCTCGGCCTCTCGGTCACCGGATGCTTGACGCGAAGGGCGATCGACACGGCGCTCTGGCTCGACGTCACCGCAGGCTCCGAGCCGAGCGACGCCGACCGCCCACCCCCGTTCGGCGGCAGCTACCTGGAGGCCGTGTCTCGGCCACCGCCCAAGCTTCGCGTCGCCTCCTCCACGAGCGTGCCGCGCGCACTCTTCCCGGGGCTCGTCTCCGACCCGGGCCGGGAAGGGGTCGCCGAGGGGGCCCGCGTTCTCGCCTCGCTCGGACACGTGGTCGAGGAGCGCGACCCCGATTGGGGGTGGATCGGCGTAGACGCCGTCCCCCGCTACCTCGCCGGGATCGCGGAGCACGGCAGATCCGCTCCCCAGCCCGAGCGGCTCGAGCCGCGCACGCGCGGGATCCTCCGGATCGGCAATGCCCTGCCGGCGGGATCGGTCCGTCGCGCGCGCGACAACGAGGAGGGGCACGCACGGCGGATCAACCGGATCTTCGAGGAGTTCGACCTCGTGATCACCCCGGTGACCGGAACCCCGGCGCCTGAGATCGGCCGCCATGCTGGACGGGGAGCGTTGCGCACGCTGGCCGCCGTGGCCCGGGAGTACCCGAACACCCTGCAGTGGAACTACACGGGCCAGCCGGCGGCGTCGATCCCGCTGCCGCCCGCGCCTCCGGGCCAGGTCCCGCGAGCCTTCCAGATCATCGCGCCGCCGGGTCGGGAGGACTTGCTCCTGGCGCTCGCGGGCCAGCTCGAGGCCGAGATCGGCTGGCCCGACCGCATCCCCGAGGAGTACGCATGAGGGCTGTGGCGGTCGGTCCCGGGCAGAGCCTCGAGATCCGGGAGGTCGACGACCCCGTGGCCGGCGAGGGACAGGTCGTAGTCGACGTCGCCGCCTGCGGGATCTGCGGCTCCGACCTCCACATGCTGCCCTCCGGCGTGCTTCCGGAGGGCGCGATCCTCGGCCACGAGCTCGCCGGGACGGTGGCCGCGACCGGGCCAGGGGTCGATGGCTTCTCCGCCGGCGACCGGGTCTGCGTCTATCCATTCGAGCCGGTGGATCGGGTCGACATCCCGCTCGCGATGGCGAGTGGGATCGGCCTCGGCACCAACGACGGCGGCTACGCCGAGCGGGTCGCCTGCGACGCCGCGATGCTCTGGCGGCTCCCCGACGCGGTGGAGCTCGAGCACGGCGCGCTGGTCGAGCCCCTCGCGGTCGGCCTGCACGGGATCGACGTTTCCGGCGCCCGCCCCGAGCAGCCGGTCTGCGTCCTCGGTTGCGGCCCGATCGGCGCGATGACGGTCGTCGGGCTGCGGGCACGCGGGTTCACCGATCTCGTCGTCGTCGAGCCAAACCCGGGCCGGCGCGAGCTCGCGACGCGGCTCGGCGCGCCCCATGTCTGCGGGCTTGACGGGGTCCACGAAGCCGTCCTCGGTGTCCTCGGCGGCCGCGCCCCGGAGGCGGTGATCGAGTGCGCCGGCCACGTCGACGCTCCCGCTCTCGCGGTCGAGCTCGTCGCCCCCGAGGGCACGGTCGCCCTGGTCGGCATGCTCGAAGAGCCGGTGCCGATCTCGCAGCTCAACGTGATGCTCAAGGAGGCGGTGTTGCGCGGCTCGTTCGCCTACCGCCCCGTCGACTTCGACGCGGCGATCGCGATCCTCGCCGGCGGCGACGTCCCGGCCGACGAGCTGATCACCTCGCGCCGGCCACTCGCCGAGGCGGCGGCCAGCTTCGACGAGCTCCGCCGCCCCGGCACCGGGGAGCTGAAGATCCTGCTCGTCCCCTAGTCCGGCGCGAGCCCCCGCTTGCGCGCTTCACGGATCCCACGGCGCGTGACGAGCCCGCTGCCGATCACGAAGGCCGGCTTCGACGCCGGTAGCCGGTAGCCGGCACGCGTGTGCGGCGCGTAGACCGCCCGACCGTCCGCATCGACGTCGAGCCAGCCCGTGTAGATCCGTTGCTCCTGGCCGATCATCCGCGGCCAGAACCGGTGGGCGGTCAGTCCCGCCCGCCGCCCGCCATCGGGGCGAACCGACTGCGGGACGGCGAGCACCGCGCCGTCGGGGCCGCTACCCGTGGCCTCGACCGCCACGGCCATCGGAAGACCGTCCGCGCCCGACCAGCCGAGCAGGGCGTGTGGCAGCCGGCCGGCCTCCGCCACGAGCCGGTCCGAGTCGGTCCGCGGTCCGGCGCCGTTTCGCGGCGGCGACTGGGGCGGAGGAGGGTCCGGCAGCGCTTCGCCGAAGACCCGCGGCTCCCCGGCGCAGTCCAGCGAGGACCAAGCGACGACGCGGCGTACATCGACCGTGATCGCGACCCGCTGGTAGTAGTAGACGTCGAGCCAGCGGCCGACCGGTCCGCCGGCCGGAGGTCCGAGGAAGTGGTCCCATTGCGGCCGGATTGACTCCAGCCAGGCGCGGTCGGGCCTGGTCGAGAACGAGGCCGTCCCCTGGGCGAGTACGAAGTCGGACCGGTTGCTGTCGCCGTGGTCGCGGGCGTGGAAGGCGACGGCCACGGCCGGGTTGGCACGGATCCGCTCGAGCTTCCTCCAGAGGCCGAGCGAAGTGGTCAGCGTGATCGTGCCGGCCTCGGGGTCGCGCACCCCGAGCGGTGCCATCGGCGTGATCACCACTCCCCGCGCCGGCGTCGTGTAGGTGAGCGCAGCGGCGAGATCGCCGGCGATGATCTCATCGATCTCGGCACTCCACGCCATCGCCACGACGCGAACCTTACGGGCCGCACCGCCGGCGGGGGTATCGGTCAGCCACGCCGGTAGCCTTGGGTTCATGGCGATCGAGCCCGGGTCGGAGCGGCGAGCCCACCAGTGGCTGGCGGAGGAGTACGCGCGTGAGCGCGAGCGGGACGTCCCCTTCGAGACGCTCTCCGGGCATCCCGTCGCCCCGCTCTACACGCCCGACGACCTCGCCGGCCACGACCCCGATCGGGACGAGGGCTTTCCGGGCTCGTTCCCGTTCACCCGCGGGGTCTATCCGTCGATGTACCGGGGGCGGCTCTGGACGATGCGGCAGTTCGCCGGCTTCGGGACGGTCGAGGAGACGAACGAGCGCTTCCGCTACCTGCTCGAGCACGGCCAGACCGGCCTCTCGACGGCGTTCGACATGCCGACGCTGATGGGGCTCGACTCCGACCACTCGCGCTCGCTCGGCGAGGTCGGGGTCGAGGGGGTCGCGCTCGACACGGTCGAGGACATGGCGACCCTGTTCGACGGGATCCCGCTCGACGAAGTCACGGTCTCGATGACGATCAATGCGCCGGCGGCGATCCTGCTCGCCTTCTACGTCGTCGCCGCCGAGGAGCGCGGGTTCGGGCCGGAGCGGCTCGGCGGCACGATCCAGACCGACATCCTCAAGGAGTACATCGCCCAGAAGGAGTGGTGCTTCCCGATCGAGCCGGCGATGCGGCTCGTCACCGACATGGTCGAGTGGTGCAGCGCCGAGATGCCGCGCTGGCATCCGATCTCGATCAGCGGCTACCACATCCGCGAGGCCGGAGCGACCGCCCAGCAGGAGCTCGCGTTCACGCTCAAGGACGGGCTCACCTACGTCGAGCGGGCGGTCGAGCGTGGCCTGGACGTCGACGAGTTCGCACCGCGGCTGTCCTTCTTCTTCAACGCCCACATCGACTTCTTCGAGGAGATCGCCAAGTACCGCGCCGCGCGCCGGATCTGGGCTCGGGAGCTCCGCGACACGTTCGGCGCCAAGGACCCGCGGTCGCTCTTGATGCGCACCCACTGCCAGACCGCCGGCGTCAGCCTCACCGCCCAGCAGCCGCTCGTCAACATCGTGCGGACGACGATCGAGGCGCTCGCCGGCGTCCTCGGCGGCACCCAGTCGCTCCACACCAACAGCTTCGACGAGGCGCTCGCGTTGCCGACCGAGGAGGCGGTCCGGATCGCGCTTCGGACCCAGCAGGTGATCGCACACGAATCCGGGGTCACCAACACCGTCGACCCGCTCGGCGGCTCCTACTTCGTCGAGAAGCTGACCGACGAGATGGAGGCGGCGGCCTACGACTACTTCGCGCGGATCGACGAGCTCGGCGGCATGGTCCGGGCGATCGAGGCGAGCTTCCCGCAGCGCGAGATCGCCGACGCCGCCTTCGAGCACCAGGCGGCGCTCGAGCGCGGCGAGCGGATCATGGTCGGGGTCAACGAGTTCCGGGTCGACGACGACGAGCTGACCGAGATCCACCGCCCCGACCCGGCCGCCGAGCGTCGCCAGCGCGAGCGGCTCGCGGCGACGATGGCGAGCCGCGACGAGGGCGCCGCGACCGCGGCCCTCGACGCGCTCGCCGTGGCGGCGGCCACCGACGACAACCTGATGCCCTCCCTGATCGGGTGCGCCCGTGCCCGGGTCAGCGAGGGGGAGATGGTCGCCGCCCTGCAGCGCGTCTTCGGCACGTACGCCGAGACCCCGGTCTACTGAGCGAGGCCCCCGATATGGGAGACTCGGCGCAGGCAAGCCACCATGCGGAGGGCGGAGCATGAGCGACTTCGAAGTGGTCAGAAGCGACGTCGAGGGATGGGATGTCCGCCGCACGGGCGAAGCACAGGCGCTGTCCAACTACCCGACGCGCGAGCTCGCCGAGCAGGCGGCGCGCAAGCAGCAGGAGGCCGAGCACAGCAGCGGCGGGACGGCCGACGCCATCGACGTCCGCCAGGACGTCTTCAGCGAGGGACCGGAGGAGGAGCTCGACGTCAAGCGAACGCTGCTGGGCGTCGTGACGATCACGATCGGGGTGATCCTGCTGATCGCGATCGTCGCCACCTTCGTCGTCGTCACCGGGATCACCGAATGAGCCGGCGCTGACCCCGGCCCGCAGCCCGTCCACGTCGACTCCGCATCTCCTCCATCTGGGCGAGATCTTGCATTTCCCTGCATCCGGCTAACACTTCGCTAACACGTTCCTTAGGGTGCCCGCCTCGATGGCCGCCCGGAGCCCAAAGCTGCTCATCGCCCTGGCCGCGACCGCGGTCGCGGCGGCGCTTCTGGTTGCGCTCGCCGGCTCCACACCGGCGTCGATCGGGACGCTCGCCAAGGCCTCCCACAAGCGCACCTATGACCGGCTCTACGAGCGCCGCGTCTCGAAGAGGAACAAGCGCTGGGCGAAGCGGGTGGCCCGCTGCGAGTCCGGTGGCAACCCGAACGCGATCGGCGCCGGTGGCCGCTACCGCGGCGCCTTCCAGTTCATGCGCTCGACCTGGCGCACGGCGCCGCGCTCGCCCGGCGGCGACCCGGTCGACTACAGCTACAAGACCCAGGCGTTCGTCGCGGTGCGGCTGAAGTCGCGCGTCGGCAGCTCCCCCTGGCCGAGCTGCCCGTAGCTGAGCAAGGGGGCGGCGGCGTGCAGCGGCGGATACGCTTGCGGTCATGAGCGAACGGAAGATCCGTGTGGTCGTCGCCAAGCCCGGGCTCGACGGTCACGACCGCGGCGCGAAGATCATCGCCCGCGCCCTTCGCGACGCCGGCATGGAGGTCATCTACACCGGCCTGCATCAGACGCCGGAGCAGATCGCGGCGACCGTGATCCAGGAGGACGCCGACGCGGTCGGCCTGTCGATCCTCTCCGGCGCGCACATGACGCTGGTCCCGAAGATCGTCACGCTGCTCGGCGAGCAGGGCGCCGGCGACGTGCTCGTCACCGTCGGCGGCACGATCCCCGCCGACGACATCCCGGAGCTCGAGCGGCTCGGCGTGGCCGCCGTGTTCACGCCCGGCGCGCCGACCGACGAGATCGTCGAGTTCCTGCGCGGCAACGTCGGCCAGCCCGTCTAGGTAACTGCGCGTCTCGCAGCCCTCTGGGCCGCTCGACCGCGCCGGGGCGGCGGGTCCCCAGAAGCCTCCGCACTGGCCGATTGACTGGTCAGTCAACCGCCAGACGAACGCGCTAGCATCCGCGCCGCTAGTCCCCAAGGAGGCACCCACTTTGAAGATCTGTTGCCTAGTCAAGGAGGTTCCGGACGCCGCGGTTCAGAAGCGGATCGATCCGGACACCAAGCGTCTCGACCGCAGTGGCGAGAAGACCTTGAACCAGTTCGATACCCACGGCATCGAGGCGGCGATGCAGATCCGCGAGGGCGGAGTCGTCGACGTCGACGAGATCGTCGCCGTGACGATGGGCCCCGACAGCGCCCAGCGCGCCCTGCACAAGGCCGTCGCGCTCGGCGCCGACCGCTCCGTCCACCTCTCCGACGAGGTCCTCGCCGGCTCCGACGTCTGCGCGACCGGCTACGCGCTCGCGAAGGTGCTCGAGAGCGAGTCCCCGGATCTCGTCCTGCTCGGCCAGCAGTCCGACGACGGCGAGTGCTACACGATCGGCGCCGTCGTCGCCGACCACCTGAAGATGCCGTCGCTGACGCAGGTGATCGAGATGGACGTCCAGGGCGAGAAGCTGCGCTGCGAGCGCCAGGCCGAGTACGGCTACGACACCGTCGAGATCGAGCTGCCCGCAGTGATCAGCGTCGGCGACGCGATCAACGAGCCGCGCTACCCGTCGCTGAAGGCGATCATGGGCGCAAAGAAGAAGCCGCTCGACTCGAAGGGCGCCGGCGACGTCGGCATCGAGTCCGACCGGGTCGGAGAGGCCGGCTCGCAGACCGCGGTGCTCGCGATCAACCCCCCGGCCGAGAAGCAGGCCGGCGAGGTGTTCGAGGACGAGGACACCAACGAGACGGTCGAGAAGATCGTCGCCTGGCTCGACGAAAGGAAGCTGATCTAGATGGCGGACATCCTGGTCTACGCCCTCCACGACGACGAGGGCAACTTCAACAAGAACTCGCTCGGCGCGATCTCCGAGGCGGCCAAGCTGGCCGGCGAGACCGGCGGCACCGCGTCGGCGGTCGTCGTCGGCGACGTCTCCGACGACGCGGCGGCCGGCCTCGGCGAGTACGGCGCGAGCACGGTCTACCGGGCGAAGTCGTGCCCGGAGGGCCTCGCGCAGCCGATCGTCGACGTGATGGCGAAGGTGATCGCCGACAACGGCATCGGCTACGCGCTGTTCGGCGGCGGCCTGCTCGGGTTCGAGATCGGCGCCGGCCTGACGGCGCGGCTCGGGGCCGGGGTGACCATGGAGGTCACCGCGGTCAAGGCCGCTGACGGCAAGCTCGTCGCCGAGCGCCCGGTCCTGCAGGACTCGGCGGTCGTCGACGTCGGCTACGTCGGCGAGCCCGGCATCATCATCGGCCGCCTCAACGCGTTCGACGTCGCCGAGTCGGGCTCCGGCAGCGCCGAGGTCACCGACGTCGAGGTCGACCTGTCGGACTGGTCGACGAAGGCGAAGATGGTCACCCGCGGCGAGGCCCGCGGCGAGGACGTCAACATCGAGGACGCCGAGATCCTCGTCGGTGGCGGCCGCGGCCTGGGCGAGAAGGACAACTTCAAGCTCGCCGAGGAGCTCGCCGACTCGCTCGGCGGCGCCGTCGCGGCCACCCGCGCGGTCGTCGACGCCGGCTGGTACCCGTACTCGACCCAGATCGGTCAGACCGGCAAGACGGTCGCGCCGAAGCTGTACCTGGCGGCTGGGATCTCGGGCGCGATCCAGCACAAGGTCGGCATGCAGAGCTCGGAGAACATCCTCGCGATCAACAAGGACCAGAACGCGCCGATCTTCGAGTTCTGCGACCTCGGCGTTGTCGGCGACCTGCACAAGATCATGCCCAAGCTGACCGAGGCGATCAAGGCGAAGAAGGGCGGCTGACCGGCCGATGGCCGTGGCACCGAGCGAGTTCCCGCCGCCGTTCGATCCAAGCGATTACGTCGGTCCGCCCACCGACCCCGAGGACGAGCGCCTCGAGGCGGGGATCGTGATCGTCGGCGGCGGCCCCGCCGGGCTCGCCTGCGCGAACCGGGTGATGCAGCTGCTCGCCGACGAGCCGGAGCTGACCGAGCGGCTCGGCGAGATCCCGGTGGCGGTGCTCGAGAAGGGCAAGGCCTGCGGGGCTCACAACCTGAGCGGCGCCAACATGCGGCCCTCGGCGATGGAGGAGCTCTTCCCCGACCTCGATCCGGACGATTGGCCGGTCTACCAGAAGGTCGAGAAGGACGCCGTCTACCTGCTGACCAAGACGCGCGCGATCCCGCTGAAGCCGCCGCCGCCCAACTTCCGCAACCACGGCAACTACGTGACGTCGATCGCGCGGCTGAGCCGCTTCTTGGCGGAGCGGGCCGAGGAGGCCGGCGCTTACATCCTCACCGAGACCGTGGCCGACAAGCTGCTCGTCGAGGACCGGATCGTCAGGGGGGTGCGCTCCGGCGACAAGGGCCGCGACCGCGAAGGCAACGAGCTCGGCAACTTCGAGCCGGGCTCGGACCTGATGGCGAAGGCGACGGTGCTCGCCGAGGGGACGACCGGACACCTCACCAACTGCGCCGTCGACTACTACGACCTGGCCGGGGACGCGCAGCGCTGGGAGATCGGCGTCAAGGAGGTCTGGGAGGTCCCGAAGCCGCTCGACCGCGTGATCCACACGATGAACTGGCCGCTGCGCAAGTCGGCCCGGTACAACGAGTTCGGCGGCTCGTTCATCTACCCGATGGGGGAGGACAAGCTCTGCATCGGGATGGTCGCCGGCCTCGACACCACCGATGCGACCTTCTCCTGCCACGACCTCCTGCAGCAGTTCAAGACCCACCCCTTCGTCCGTGACCTGCTCGAGGGCGGCAAGCGGGTCGGCTGGGGAGCGAAGACGATCCCCTCCGGCGGCTACTGGTCGATGCCGCGCAAGCTCGCCGTGCCGGGCATGGTGATGTGCGGCGACAACGTGTCGATGGTCAACATCCCCTACCTGAAGGGGATCCACTACGCGATGCACGCCGGGATCTACGCGGCCGAGGCGATCGTCGCGAGCCTCAAGGCCGATCCCGAGTCGGTCGACTTCTCCGCCTACGAGGACAGGGTGCGGAGCTCCGACATCGAGAAGGACCTCTACCGCTCCCGCAACGTGCGCCAGTACGGCGACAAGGGGTTCTTCATGTTCGGCGCGATCGCCAACGCCTGGCTCCTGTCGGGCGGTGCCCTGCCGCCGGGACACAAGGAGAGCGAGCCCGACGCCGCGGTCGAGATGAGCATCGGCACCGCCGCCGACAGCTATCCGGAGCCCGACGGCGAGCTCACCTTCGACAAGCTCGGATCGGTCTTCCTGAGCGGCAACGCGACCCGCGACGACGCTCCGAACCACATCCGCATTCAGACCCACGTGCCGCGCGAGATCGCCCAGACCTGGGTCTCGATGTGCCCGGCCCAGGTCTACGAGATCCCCGAGGACCAGCTCGACAGCGGCGCGGCGGAGGTCGACGTCCACGTGACCGCCTCCAACTGCGTCCAGTGTGGGGCGATCACCGCCAAGGGTGGCCGGCTGACGATGCCCGAGGGCGGCGACGGCCCGCTCTACCAGGAGGTCTGAGCGCGCCGGCGGTGACGCCGATCGTCGCCGGCGACGGCGCCGCGCTCGCGGCGGCGGGAGGGCTCCTCGATCGCTTCAACCGGGAGTTCGATGAGCCGACGCCGGGCGCGGAGTGGATCGCCGAGCGGCTCCCGGCCTTGATCGAGGCCGGCGACACCACGGTGCTGCTCGCCGGGGCGGGTCCCGACGGGATCGCCGTGGTCCGGTTTCAGCCGTCGATCTGGTCCGCGGGTGACGAGGCCTACATCGCCGAGCTCTACGTGGTCCCCGAGCGGCGCCGCGCCGGCCTCGGGGCGGCGCTGATGACCGCCGTGCTCGACTGCTGCCGCGAGCGCCGCTGCGACTACGTCTTCCTCGGCACCGACGAGGGCGACACCGATGCCCACCGGCTCTACGAGCGGTTCGGGTTCACCAACCGAAGCGGCTCCGAGCTGATGTACGTCTACGAGCGCGAGCTCTGAGCGTCGCGTCATGTTCGCGCTGGTCATCACCGGGCCGCCGGGCGCCGGCAAGAGCGAGGTCGCTTCCTACCTGCATGACATGCTCGGCGACGAGGGCATCGACGCGGCGCTGATCGAGGTCGATGCGCTCGAGCGTTCCTACCCGGCGCTCGAGCGGGAGCGGTCGATCTCCCACCTGCGGATGCTCGCGTCCTCCTATCGCGAGGTCGGCAGCGAGCTGCTGTTGATCACGGCGACGATCGAGGACGACGAGTACCGCCGGGCGGTGCTCGACGCCGCGGCGGCCGACGACGATCTGCTCGTTCTCCTGCTCGCCGACCCGGAGACCATGCGAGAGCGCTTGCTGAGCCGTGAGCCGCCGGGCTGGTCGGGCCTGCCCGAGCTGCTCAACGCCTCCCGCCGGCTCGCCGGATCGATGCCGGACCTCGATGGGCTCGAGGTCGTGATCGGGACCGACCGCCGCCAGCCTGACGACGTCGCGGCGGAGCTCAACGAGGAGCTGCGCCGCCGGTGGCGGCGGGAGGAAGGCCGGTGAAGGCGGTCCGGATCGGCTGCGCCGGTTGGGCGAACGAGGATTGGCGAGGCGTCCTCTACCCGGAGGGGATGCCGAAGCGTGAGTGGCTGGCCGCCTACGCACGGGAGCTCAGCACCGTCGAGGTCAACAGCACGTTCTACCGGTTGCCCTCGGAGGCGGCGGTGAAGGGCTGGGTGGAGGAGACGCCTGACGCCTTCAGCTTCGCGGTGAAGGCGAGCCGCTACATCACGCACGTGAAGCGCCTGCTGAAGCCGGAGACCTACGTCGAGCGGTTCCTCGGGAGCATCGAGCCGCTGCGCGCGGCGGGCAAGCTCGGCGCCGTCCTCTGGCAGCTTCCACCGAGCTTCAAGCGTGACGACGAGCGACTCGACGCGGCGCTGGCGGTGATCACCGCACGCGCCCCGGGGCGGCATTGCGTCGAGTTCCGCAACCAGAGCTGGTTCACGGCCGACGTCTACGACCTGCTCCGCGCCCGCGGCGCCGCCCTCGTGATCTCCGACGGCCCCGACCTCGGGCTTCAGGCCCGCGAGCTGACCACCGACTGGACCTACCTGCGGATGCATCGAGGCGCCCGCGGCCGCCGCGGCAACTACTCGGCCGCCGAGCTCGCGACCTGGCGTCGCCGGATCGCCGCCTGGCGGGCCCGCGCCGAGGTGCTCGTCTACTTCAACAACAGCCGCGAGGCGTTCGCGATCAGGAACGCCCGCACGCTCGCGGCCGGTTTGCGCTGAGCGCGGCCCGGCGACGGGCGTCGGCACTCAGTCGAGCTCGGACATCACGCCGACCGGGATCCGACGCGAGGCTCATCGCCGACGAATGAAGCGATCGCAGCGGCGACCTCGTCGGGGCGGTCGAGCGCCGTGAAGGTGCCCGCTCCCGGGATCTCGACGAGCGTCGAGTCGGGAATCGCTGCAGCGAGCCGGCGGGCGTCCCCGATCGTGAAGAACGGATCGTCGACTCCCCAGGCGAGCAGGACCGGGATCTCGAGCTCGCCGAACCTTGCCGCGGCGGCAAGCGTGTCGCGGGGGTCGGCGGCCGTGAAGAACCTGATCCCGTCGCGGCGGACGCCGGCGTCGTTGATCGACGGCTCCGTGAAGGACCGGAGGATCTCGTCGTCGGCCGGGCCGGCGGTCAGCGCCCCGTAGGCGAGCGGCGAGCTACGCATGAACCGGAGCCGCATCGAGTTCGCGAGCAGCATCGATGCTCCGGGGAGGCGGGCGGCTCTGGCCATCAGCTTGAAGCGACCGGGCGGGAACTTCTCGAAGCAGTCGCAGTTGGTCAGGACGAGCCGGCCGATCCGCTCGGGCCTCTCGGTGACGAGGATCTGCGAGACCGCGCCGCCGGAATCGTTGCCGACGATCGTGACGTCGTCGAGCTCGAGGGCGGCGAGGAGCTCGGAGACCATTCCGGCCACCCCCCGCGGGGTCAGGTCGGCGTCCGGGCGCATCGCCTCGGGGTGCGAGCCGAGTGGCCAGTCGGGGACGATGCAGCGGTTGCCGCCGGCGAGGGCGGCCGCGCTCCGGTCCCAGAGCCGTCCGTTGGCGAGGAACCCGTGGACGAACACGATCGGGTGGCCGTCGCCGGCCTCCCGATAGTGGATCGGCCCACCGGCGAGCTCGATCCGTCGACTCGTGAAGCCTCCGGGTCCGTCTCGGTCATCGCCCATGATCTCCTCCTTCTCGTCCCGAGCCATGGCCGGGACGGTAGATTGCGCCAGTTGCATACGAACAGAATGTATCTAACATACGTACAGCATGTATGTCAAGTATGAAGACTGAGCGACGAACCCAGGCCGAGCGCCGCACCGCGACTCGCGCGGCGCTGATCGCGGCCGGCCGCACGCTGTTCGCCGAGCGCGGCTACGAGAACGTGAGCAGCGAGGAGATCGCCGCCGCCGCAGGCGTCACCAGGGGCGCCCTCTACCACCACTTCGACGGCAAGCGCGAGCTGTTCGCGGCGGTCTTCGAGGAGGTCGAGGCGGAATTGGTGACGCGCTTCGACCTCTCCGGGCTCGACGGCGACGATCCGTTCGGAGTCCTGATCGCCGCCGCGGACCAGTTCCTCGACCTCAGCCTCGACTCGGAGGTGCAGCGGATCGCGCTCCTCGACGCCCCCGCGGTGCTCGGCTGGGAGGCTTGGCACGAGGCGGAGAAGCGCTACGGACTCGGCCTGATCGAGGCCGGGCTGACGACGGCGATCGCGGCCGGGCAGGTGCCGCCGCTTCCGGTCGCAGAGACCGCGCTGATGCTGCTCGGGGCGTTGATCGAGGCCGCGCTCCAGCTGACCCGCGCCGAGGATCAGGCGGTCGCGAGGGAGCGCACCGGGACCGCGCTGCGCGCGCTGCTCGAAGGGCTCCGAGCCTAGGTCAATCACTAGGAGCCTGGCACGATCAAGGGGTGCGGGTCACAAGGATTCGATCGATGACCGTGGCCGCGATCGTCCTGGCCGCCGTGGCGATCGGCTCCCCCGGAGGGGCGACCGCCTATGGGCCGCCGCCCGCCGACGCCGGCTTCGACTACCAGATCGGCGGCGACTATCCGCTTCCCGCCGGCGTCTCGGTCGTCTCGCGTGACTGGCTCAGCGGCCGTCCCGCCGCCGATCCCGCCTATTCGATCTGTTACGTGAACGCCTTTCAGACACAGGCGGACGAACGCGGCGCCGATCGTCCCGACGAGCGTTCCAACTGGCCCCGGCGACTCGTCCTGAACCGGCTCGGCGACGATCCGAATTGGGGCGGCGAGTACCTGATCGACATCCGCAGCGAACGCAAGCGCAAGCGCGCCGCCCTCTGGGTCGAGCAGATGATCGCCCGCTGCGCGACCGCCGGCTACGAGGCGGTCGAGTTCGACAACCTCGACTCCTGGACGCGCTTCAACGGCACCCCGCTCGGGCCGAAGGTCCCGTTCGGCAAGCGCGACGCGCTCGCCTACGCCCGGCTGCTGGCCGCCCGCGCCCACCGTCACGATCTCGCGGTCGGGCAGAAGAACACCGCTCAGGTCAATCGCCGGCAGGCGCGGCGGGCCGGCTTCGACTTCGCGATCGCCGAGGAGTGCGAGCGCTGGCGCGAGTGCGGTCGCTACATGGACGTCCACGGCGACGAGGTGATCGTGATCGAGTACCGGCGCCGCGACTTCCGCCGTGCTTGCGCCAGGGTCGGCGACCGCCTCTCCGTCGTCCTCCGGGACCGCCTGGTCGGCACGCCCGGAAGGGCGCGCTACGTCTACGACTCCTGCTGAGCGCCCGCATCACCCGGCGTGGCCGAGGCCGTAAGCTCGAGGGCGGTGTCCGCTCCCGACACAACGATCGCTGCGGCACCCGCGGTCGAAGCGGGGCGGGGGATGCCGCCCCGCCCGGACCTCTCGAGCCTGATGATGAGCGCCGGCTTCATGTTGATGCCGACGCGGTTCCTCGACGAGTGCCATGCCCGCTGCGGCGACTACTTCACGCTGCGGCCGGCACCGGACCGCGAGCTGGTGGTGACCGCCGACCCGGAGGCGGTCAAGCTCGTCTTCACCGGCGATCCGAACCTGCTCTATGCCGGTGAGGGGAACGTGACCCTGGCGCCGCTTCTGGGCCCGGGCTCGGTGCTGTTGCTCGACGGCGAGGAGCACCTCCGCCACCGCCGGCTGCTCCTGCCGCCGTTCCACGGCGAGCGCATGCGCGCCTACGGCACGATGATGGAGGAGGTCGCGGCGCGGCGGGTCGCCGAATGGCCGTCGGGCCGTGAGTTCGCCGCGCTGCCGAGCATGCAGGCGCTGACGCTCGAGGTGATCATGCGTGCGGTCTTCGGCTTCGACGACGCCGAGCGCCGCGGGCGGATCGGCGATCCGCTTCGCCGCCTGCTCGACACGGTCGCGAGCCGACCCCGTGTCCTGGCCCTCGTGCTGACCGCCGGTCGGCGCGGGCCGCTGAGTCCGTGGCGGCGGTTCGCAGCCCTCCGCGAGCGCGCCGACGAGCTGCTCTACGCCGAGATCGCGGCGCGCCGCCGCCACGCCGGCGACGGAGGCGACGACATCTTCTCCCTGCTGCTTGCCGCCCGCGATCCCGCTGGCGAGCCGCTCACCGACTCCGAGCTCCGCGACGAGCTCATGACGCTGCTCCTCGCCGGCCACGAGACGACCGCGACGGCGCTCGCTTGGACGTTCGAGCGGCTGACCCGGAACCCGGAAGTGCTCGACCGGCTCATCGCGGCCGAGGCGGCGGGTGACGAGTCCTACCTCGACGCCGTGATCAAGGAGAGCCTGCGGCTGCGTCCGGTCGTTCCCGCGGTCGTGCGCCGCCTGCAGGCGCCGATGGAGCTCGGCGGCTGGGAGCTCCCGGCCGGAGTCAACATCGCGCCCTCGATCTACCTGGTCCACCGCCGCCCCGACCTCCACGCGGACCCGCTCGAGTTCCGGCCCGAGCGCTTCCTCGACGACCCGCCCGGAACCTACGAGTGGATCCCCTTCGGCGGCGGCGTCCGCCGCTGCCTCGGGGCGAGCTTCGCGACCTTCGAGATGAAGATCGTGATCCGGGCCGTCCTCGCTTCCCGCCGCCTCCACCCGCGCCGCGGCGCGCGGCCCGAAGGCGTGACGAGGCGCGCGATCACCTTCGCCCCCACCCGGGGAGGGCGGATCAGGGCCGACCGGCTGCCGCGGGACCCGCGGAACCTCCCCCAGGTGGGGTAGTCGGCGCCCGGGCGTTGGAACGTCCGGGGGCTGGGGAGGGGGGAACCTGGAGGGGAACTCGTCCCGCGCCTGATCAGCCCCTTCCTGAGCCGATACGAGTTCATGTTGGCTGATTTGGTGCCGACAGCCCCAACAACGTCACTCGCCCTGCAGGGGTTGAGCTGGTGGTTACGAAACTGGTCCCAGGGCCACCATTTCGCAACCACCGCGCCTGACAGCGAGTGGTGCGTTACGTAATCGGGCTCAGAGTCCCACTTTCGTCTGGACCCCCGCCGGATGCCGAGGCTACGCGTCGGCCTGCTCGATCGGCCGCCCGCCACGCAGGCCGAGCGGGTCCATCGACGTTCCCCGCGGGACGATCAGAAGCGGCGAGCGCGCCGCCGAGACGAGCTGCCGGGCGGTGCTGCCGAGCAGGGTCCGGCGCAGCGCTCCGTGGCCGCGCGAGCCGGCGACCATCAGGTCGACGTCCGCCGATGCCTCGGTGAGCAGGGCTCCCGGCGAGCCGGTGAGCAGCCGTCCGCTCGCATTCAGCGAGCGCGGGATCCGGCCGAAGGCAAGCTTCTGGACGCGCTCCATCTCGGCCCGTTCGGCATCCTCGAGCTCGCCCGCACTCAGGACCGTCCAGACCGTCGCGTAGCCGTACTTGGGGTAGTCGGCGACGCTGATCACGACCAGCTCGCCGTCGCCGAGCTCGGTGAAGGCGATCGCGGTCTCGAGCGCCGCCCACGACTCCGGTGAGCCGTCGAAGCCGACCCCGATCCGGGTGGGCGGCCGCTGCTCGCCGTCGCGGTAGCCGCGCGGGGCGACCATCACCGCGCACGGAGAGCCGTGCAGGAGCGATGCCCCGGTGCTCCCGAGGAGCGTCTCGCCGACCTTGCCGTGGTGACAGGAGCCGACCACGAGCAGGGCGGCATGACGCTCCTCGGCGAGCTTCTCGAGGGAGCGGGCGATCGATTGCTCGGCGATCGCCAGCGTCTCGACCTCGATTCCCCCGACCAGGTCTCTGACCCGAGCGAACGCGTCGGCGCTCTCGACCTCCAGCGCGTTCTCGATGTCCTCGCTGGTCATCAGGCCCAGCGGCCAGGGATAGACGATCACGACCGTCAGCGAGGCGCCGGTCCACTCAGCCAGGACCCGTCCGAGGGCCAGTGCGTCCCGGCCCTCGGGACTATCCTGATAGCCGATGAGAATCCGGCGGCTCACGTGCCGAATGCTACGCCGCGGAAGGCCGCCGGAAATCCGCACGGACCCTCGAGCCGGCTCGGTATTGATCCCGCATCGTCGGCGCCGGGGTGGCGGGGCGGGCGATGGACGCCGAGCGTGAGGCGCTCGGCTCGGCCGAGCTCGAGCGACTGCTGTCAGTCGGCCGCCGGCTCGTCTCCGAGCTCGACCTCGACTCGGTCCTGCGGCACGTCCTGGAGGCCGCCCGCGAGCTGACCGGCGCCCGCTACGCAGCGCTCGGCGTCCTCGACGCGAACAAGTCCGAGCTCGAGCGCTTCCTCTACGTCGGCATCGACGAGGAGACGCGGCGGCGGATCGGGCCCCTGCCGAGGGGGCACGGCATCCTCGGCGAGCTGATCACCGACCCGCGACCGTTGCGGCTCGCGAGGATCGGCGATCATCCGCACTCCTACGGCTTCCCGGCCGAGCACCCGAAGATGAACACCTTCGTCGGCACGCCGATCACGGTGCGCGGCGAGGTCTACGGCAACATCTACCTGACCGAAAAGGAGGGCGGCGAGCCGTTCGACGAGTCCGACGAGCACCTGCTCGTGGTGCTCGCCGAGTGGAGCGCCGTGGCGATCAACAACGCGCGCGCCCATGAGGAGGTGCGGCGCGGCCGCGCCGGCCTCGAGCGGCTCGTCCAGGGACTGCAGGCGACCGCATCGCTGAGCCGCGAGCTCGGCGGCGAGTCCGACCTCGGACGGGTCCTCGAGCTCGTCACCAAGCGCGCCCGCGCCCTGCTCGGCGCCCGCTCGGGATACGTCCTGCTGCTCGAGGGCCCCGAGCTCGTCGTCAGCGGCACGGCCGGCGAGGGCGCGTCGCATTCGCTCGGCCGCGGGATCGCCCCGGGGAGCGAGCCCGCGGGCCTCCTCGGGCTCGAGTCGAGCCGCCGGATCGACGCGGCGGCGGCCGAAGGGCTGCGCGAGGTCGGCATCGACGCGACGGCCGGGCTCGCGGTGCCGCTCCGCTCGCGCGGCCAGGGCCTCGGCGTTCTCCTCGTCACCGACCGGCTCGGCCCCGACCCGGCGTTCTCGGCTGACCAGCAGCTCACCCTCGAGTCGTTCGCGACGAGCGCGGCCAACGCGATCGCGGCAGCGCACGCGATTGAGGACGAGAAGGCAAAGCTCGCGATCGCCTCCTCCGAGCGCGAGCGCGGGCGCTGGGCCCGGGAGCTCCACGACGAGACCCTGCAGGAGCTCGGAGCGCTGCGGATCATGCAGGAGAACGCCGCTCGCGCGGGCTCGCTGGAGGAGGTCCGCGCCTACCTGGCGGCCGCCAGCGAGCAGGTCGAGCGGACCGTGACGGACCTGCAGGGCTTGATCGCCGAGCTGCGGCCGGCGGCCCTCGACCAGCTCGGGATCACGGCCGCTATCGACTCCCTGATCGACCGGCTCGGATCACGCTCCGACCTCCGGTTCGAGGCTGACGTCGACCTCGCCCACGAGCGCGGCGAGGCGGGTCGCTACGCGCCCGAGCTCGAGTCGACGATCTACCGGCTCGTCCAGGAGGGGCTCACGAACGCCGTCAAGCATGCCGAGGCCACGCGGGCGCGGGTCGCGGTCGAGGAGCGCGACGGCGTCGTCACCGTCCGGGTCGAGGACGACGGCCACGGCTTCGACCTGTCCGCCATCAAGCGCGGCTTCGGTCTGACCGGGATGCGCGAGCGGGTCGAGCTGGCCGGCGGCGAGCTGGCGATCGAGGGCCGCGAGGGCGGCGGCACGCTGATCCGGGCGAAGCTGCCGGTGCGCCGGACCGCGCCCGGCTAGCGCCGGTCCGATCCCCTCTCAGCGCTCGACGAGCTCGTGCTCGATCGCGTATGCGATCAGCTCGGCGCGGGTCGAGACGCCGGCCTTGCGCTGGATGTTGGCCCGATGGGTCTCGACCGTGCGAACGCTGAGCACGAGCTTCTCGGCGATCTCCGGGTTGACGTAGCCGAGCGCGAGCAGCCCGAGGACCTCGACCTCGCGCGGCGTCAGCTCGTCCGGCGGGCCGCCGGGCTTGTCCGGCTCGGCCGCGAGTCGCGCCCCGAGGCCCGGGTTGATGTAGGTTCCGCCCGCGATCACCGCGCGGATCGCGTCGACGAGCTCGCTCGCCGCGGAGTGCTTGATCACGTAGCCCTTGGCCCCGCCCTGCAGCGCCTTGCGCGCGAACGCCGGCTCGTTCTGCATCGTCAGGACGACGACGGCCGTGTCCGGCGAGACCTCGAAGACCTTCGGCAGGACGTCGAGGCTCGGGACGCCGGGCATGCTCAGGTCGAGGACGAGCACCGACGGCTTGTGTCCGAGCACGTAGCGGGCCGCGGCCTCGGCGTCGCCGGCCTCGGCGACGACCTCGAAGCCGGGCTCGTCCTCGAGCACCTTGCGGATTCCGGCCCGGACGAGCTCGTGATCGTCGGCGAGGACGATCGTGACGTGGTCGTCTGCCTGCGACTCGGCTGCCACGAAGGCCAAGGTTACTTCGACCATGGCCACTCGAGGATCCGGGCCGAGCCGCCGGGTGGCTCGGTGGTGCGCACGGACCGTCTTCCGTTCAGTCGTCGCCGGGAACCACCACGGCGGCGCCGAGCAGGCGACCGGCGCGTAGGTCCTCGAGGGCCTCGTTGGCCGCCGCCAGCGGATAGGTCGTCACCGACGTCTCGATCGGGATGTCGGGCGCGAGCGCCAGGAGCTCCTCGCCGTCGCGGCGGGTCAGGTTCGCCACCGAGCGCAGCGTCCGCTCGCCCCAGAGCAGCTCGTACGGGAACGGCGGGATGTCGCTCATGTGGATGCCACCGCAGACGACCGTGCCTCCCGGCGCGACCGCGGCGAGCGCCGCCGGCACAAGGGCCCCGACCGGAGCGAAGATGATCGCCGCGCCGAGCGGCTCCGGCGGGGCCTCGTCCGACGACCCCGCCCAGGTGGCGCCGAGCCGGCGCGCGAACTCCTGCCCGTCCGCGTCGCCCGCCCGCGTGAAGGCGAAGACCTCATGGCCCTCGGCGACGGCGACCTGGGTGAGGATGTGCGCCGCCGCGCCGAACCCGTAGAAGCCGATCCGGGTCGCGTCGCCGCACATCCGCAGCGACCGGTAGCCGATCAGGCCGGCGCAGAGCAGGGGCGCCGCCTGCTCGTCGGGATAGCCGGGCGGGATCGGGAAGCAGTAGCGCTCGTCGGCCACCGCCTGCTCGGCGAAGCCGCCGTCGATGTCGCGGCCGGTGAACCGGGCGCGCGGGCAGAGGTTCTCGTGTCCGCTCCGGCAGTAGGGGCACTCCCCGCAGGTCCAGCCGAGCCAGGGGACTCCGACGCGCCGGCCGTCGCCGACGACCTCGGCGACGATCTGGTGGCCGAGGATCCGCGGCGGGTCGGCGATGTCGACCTCGCCGTCGACGAGATGCAGGTCGGTCCGGCAGACCCCGCATGCCCGGACGTCGAGCAGCAGCTCGCCCGGGCCGGGCTGGGGCGGAGTCATCTCGACCGCCTCGAGCGCACGCCCCGGGGCCCGGAAGACCATCGCTCGCATCGTCATCCTCGCCGGCGGGAGCCGGGCACCGTCATCCGCCGTCGTCGCGGGGGGTGATCCGGAAGATCGAAACGACCTCGGCCTGGTGGGCCTCGGGATGGACCACGTAGGCGCTCGGGCCGCCGCCGAACCATCCGGCGCTCTCGTTGTCGCCGACGAAGATCCCGGGGTGCCGACGGCCGTCGCCGTCCTCGACCCAGACCGCGTCGCCTTCCTTGAAGCCGTGCGGGGCGCCGTCGCCGTCCATTGGCGCAGACTAGCCGCCGCGACCCTTCACAGCCTCTCTACACTCGGTGCCGATGAAGACCGAGATACACCCCGAGTACGGCCTCTCGCACGTCCGCTGCGCCTGCGGGAACGAGTTCTACACCCGCTCGACCAAGCCTGAGATCCACGTCGAGATCTGCTCCGCGTGCCATCCGTTCTACACCGGCAAGCAGAAGCTGGTCGACACCGGCGGCCGCGTAGAGCGCTTCCGCCGCCGAGCAGCCAAGCGGTCGGACTGAGACGACGCCTGCCGGCGTCCTCGTCGGCTCACGGCCCTGAGGCCGCTTCGCCTCCTGC
>DASSEM010000026.1:0-3181 GCA_035695265.1 Solirubrobacterales bacterium | reverse complement strand
CGCTACCTGCGGATGCGCTACGGGGTCCAGGTCAACTCGCTCGGGCTGACCGAGGCGCAGCCGGAGAACAACGTGCCGCGCATCGTCCTCGAGGCGCTCGCGGTGACGCTCGGCCGCGACGCCCGGGCGCGGGCGATCCAGCTTCCCGCCTGGAACGAGGCGCTCGGGCTCCCCCGTCCCTGGGATCAGCAGTGGAGCCTGCGGATCCAGCAGATCCTCGCCAACGAGACCGACCTGCTCGACTACCCCGACATCTTCGAGGGATCGAAGGTCATGGACGGACTCGTCGCCGAGCTGATCGAGGGCGCCCGATCCGAGATGGCGGTGGTCGCCGAGCACGGCGGCGCCAACACGGGCGAGGCGGTCGCCTACATGAAGGCGCGCCTGGTCGAGTCCCATCGCGACCGGCTCGCCCGGATCGAGGCCGGCGAGCTCCGCGTGATCGGCCAGAACTGCTTCACCGAGACCGAGGACTCGCCGCTCACCGTCGGCGACGACGGCGGCATCCTCACCCCCGACCCCGCGGTCGAGCGGGAGCGGATCGAGGCGCTCGAGGAGTGGAAGGCGGGCCGGGACGGCGCCGCGGTCACCGCGGCGCTCGAGGCGCTGACCGCGGCCGCCGGTGACGAGTCGGCGAACCTGATGGGGGCGACGATCGACGCCGCCCGGGCCGGGGTGACGACCGGCGAGTGGGCGGGGACGCTGCGCGAGGTCTTCGGCGCCTATCGCGGCCCGACCGGGCTCGACGGCTCCGCCTCGGGCGGCGATGCCGACCTGCTGTCGGGCGCCCGCGAGCAGGTCGCGGCGGTGAGCGAGGCGATCGGCCACCGGATCCGGATCCTCGTCGCCAAGCCGGGACTCGACGGGCATTCGAACGGGGCCGAGCAGATCGCCGTCCGCGCCCGCGACGTCGGCATGGAGGTGATCTACCAGGGCATCCGTCTCACCCCGGAGGAGATCGCCGCCTCGGCCGTGCAGGAGGACGTCGACGTGATCGGGCTGTCGATCCTCTCCGGCTCCCATCGCGCGCTCGTCCCCCGGGTCGTCGAGCTCCTGCGCGGGAGCGGGGTCGAGGTCCCGGTCGTGGTCGGCGGAATCATCCCGCCGGCCGACGCCGAGGCGCTCACCGCGGCCGGCATCGCCCGCGTCTACACCCCCAAGGACTTCGACCTGAACCGGATCATGGCCGACATCGCCGCGCTCGTCGGCGAGCGTGCGGCCGCCTCGCAGCCGGCCTAACGGAAGCGGGGCCCCTCCGCGACCGCGCCGCTAGAGTCGCGGCATGGAGAGTGCGCGGGGCTCGTCCTGCTATCGCTGCGCGCGGCTGACGCTGCTCGCGGCGCTGGGGGCGCTGTTGCTCGCGCCCGCCGTCGCCGCAGCTTCGAGGCTCGAGAGCTTCGAGCTGCCCAGCCGGCACGTCGATCCCGCCACGCCCGGCGGCGAGCTCCCCGACGATCGCACCGTCCCCAAGGTCAACGTCCTGCTGCCGGACGGCTACGACGACGACTCGAGGCGCGGCTACCCCGTCCTCTGGCTGCACCACGGCGCCTTCGGAGGCGTGGACAGCTGGCTCGACGACTTCGATGAGCTCTCCGCCGGCAGGCGGGCGATCCTCGTGATGCCCGACGGCGGCAGGTTCGGCATGTATACGGACTGGTGGAACGACGGCCGCCGCGGCGACCCCGCCTGGGCCACCTACCACCTGAGGGTCCTGCGCCGCACGATCGAGCGCCGCTACCCGATCCGCGCCGGCCGTCGCTGGCATGCCATCGCCGGGATCTCGATGGGCGGCCAGGGAACGCTTCGCTACGCGGCGATGCTGCCCGGCTACTTCGGCTCCGCGGTGGGCTTCTCGGCCGCCTTCCCGGACATGCAATCCGGAGTCGCGCGGCCCGGACTCGACACGCTCCCGGCCGACGTCGGCCCCGGCGGCGTGTATGCGGCCATCTTCGGGTCCGAGCAGGGCCCGTACGCCGAAGGCAACAGCCCACAGGCCCTGGCGGCGAACTACGGGCACACACGGGTCTATCTGACGTCCGGGAACGGGATGGACTGCCCGGAGGACCCGCCGACGGGCTCCGAGCTCGATCGCGTCACCGAGATCCTCATCAACGCCCAGCAGGGACCGTTCGCCGCCGCCATCCGTGCTCAAGGCGCGGATGTGAACGCGGTGACCACGTGCGGCGTCCACACCGTCGGCGTCTGGAACCGGGCCTTCGTCGCCGCGCGGAAGTGGGGCTTCTTCAGGCCGGTGGCCGAGCGGCCGCGGAGGTGGCGCTATCGCACCATCGCCGAGTCCGGGAACATGTGGGGGCTGCGCTTCCGCTTCGCCCGGCCGCCCTCCAAGGTCGCCGAGTTCGAGCGTTCCGGCCGCACGCTCTCGGCGACGGGCAGCGGCAAGGTCCGGATCCGCGGTCGGCGACGCTGCCGCTTCGGCGCCAGGCTGCCCTTCGACCGGCGGCTCCCGCGAAGCTGCCGGCAAGCGGCCCAGGTCTGATCGCGCCAGGCGATATACATGACCCGATGGAAGCCGGCTCCAAAGATCGGGAAGCAGTTCCCCATGTGGACAATCCGCCCGGCGGGATGCAGGCGGCGTGGACTGCCGTCAACTTCAGCACGGTCCCGTTCTGGGTGGCGATGATCGTCGCCCCGAGGAGCGGGTTCACACGGCGGCTGATGGAGCGGGTGGCTCCGCTCCATGCGGTGCTCAGCGTCGTCTACTCGGCGGCGCTTCTGACCGCGGTCGCGAAGTCCGACGAGCGCATCGACTTCGGGAAGCTGGCCAGCGTCTCGCGCGCCTTTCAGCAGCCCGAGGCGATGCTCGCCGGCTGGACTCACTACATCAGCTTCGACCTCTTCGTCGGGAGCTGGATCTGGCGGCGCTCGCTCGCCGAGGAGCGGAGCGCGCGGATCGCCCTGCTGCTCACCTGGTGGGCCGGCCCGGCCGGACTCGGGCTGTTCGCGGCGCGGAACCGCGTCCCGGCCTGGCTCCGCTGAGCCGCAACGGCCTTCGCGAGGAGCGCGAGGCGGCCACGCCCGCTTCCCCGACTCGCCACAATTGAGGAGCAGGCATGGCTGACGAGATGAACACCGACCGCAGCGCCTGGCTGCGCTGCTATCGCTGCTGGTCGCAGCGGCTCGAGGCGCAGGTCCACTATGACGCGATCCTGCGGATCGACCC
>DASSEM010000025.1:0-15534 GCA_035695265.1 Solirubrobacterales bacterium | reverse complement strand
GAGCATCGGCCGCGGTCCAGTGCCCGATCGCGAAGGCGTCCGGTGGCGCGAGGTCGCTCATCGCCGCCTCCGGCCCGCCCGCTTGCGGCGCCGCCGCAAGCGCACCTGGCAGCCGGGGCAGAAGTAGGTCGAGCGGCCGGCGACGACGATCCGGTTGATCCGCTCGCCGCAGCGCGGACACTCCTCCCCAGCTCGGGTGTGGACGAGGAACTCGTCCTGCATCGAGCCCTCCTCACCGCGCGCGTCGCGGTAGTCGTCGATCGAGGCGCCGCCGTTCCGGAGCCCTGCCTCCAGCGCCCCAACGATCCCCTCGCGCAGGGCCTCCCAATGCTCGGCACGCATCGACCCCGCCGGCGAGAGCGGGTGGAGCTCGGCTCGATGGAGGGCCTCGTCCGCGTAGATGTTGCCGATCCCGGCGATCCCCTTCTGGTCGAGCAGGAACGACTTCAGGGGCGCCGTCCGGCCCGCCGCGACGGTGCCGATCAGCTCGGCCGTGAGATCGGGGCTGAGCGGCTCGACCCCGACCCGGGCCTCGAGGTACGGCTCGAGCTCGTCGGCGCCGAGCAGCGACGCGTGGCCGAAGCGGCGCGGATCGGTGAACTGCAGAAGGCGCCCGTCGTCGAGCTCGAGCTCCGCCCGCAGGTAGGCGGGCTCGGTCGGCGCCGGGTAGAGCCGGTCCATGCCGAAGCGGCGGCCGGCCCCCTCGGGCTCGGCGAGCAGCAGGTTGCCGGTCATCCGCAGGTGCATGAGCAAAGTCGAGCCGTCGTCGAGGCCGACCAGCAGGTACTTGCCGCGGCGGCCGACCGACTCGATCTCACGACCGGTCAACGCCGCGGCGATCGGGCCCGGCGGCTCCGGCCGCGTCCAGCGCTCATCGAGGATCCGCGCGCCGACGATCCGCCGCCCGACGAGCTCGGGCTCGATCTGGCTTCTGATCGTCTCCACCTCGGGCAGCTCGGGCACGGATCAAGCCTAAGGCCCGGACGTGGGTCACTTTGACCACCGTATGTTGCGCTCAGATGACCCAGATACGGGCGCGCGGGAGGGTGGGTCATTCTGACCACCGTATGTTGCGCTCAGATGACCCAGTGCGGGAGGGTCAGGCCTTCGCGCGCGGGTGGGCGTCGAAGTAGACCTCCTTGATCCGGTCCGCGGAGAGGTGGGTGTAGATCTGGGTCGTCGCCACGTCGGCGTGGCCGAGCATCTCCTGGACCGAGCGCAGGTCGCAGCCGCCGGAGAGCAGGTGGGTGGCGAAGCTGTGGCGCAGCGTGTGCGGGCTCATCCGCTCGGCGAGGCCGACCGCGCGGGCGCGCCCCTGGATCACCTTGTAGAGCCCCTGGCGGGTCAGCGGCCCACCGCGCTGGTTGAGGAAGAGGGCGCGAACGTCGCTGCCGGCGGCCAGCTCGGGGCGTCCCGAGCGCAGGTAGCGCCGCACCGCCGCCACGGCCTCGCGCCCGACCGGGACGATCCGCTCCTTCGATCCCTTTCCGTGGGCCCGGAGAAAGCCGCGCTCGAGGTCGATCGAGCCGGTCTCGAGCCCGACCGTCTCCGACGCGCGGAGCCCGCAGCCGTACATGACCTCGAGAATCGCGCGGTCGCGGAGGTCGGCGGGGTCGGCGCCGCTCACCGAGTCGAGCAGCCGCTTGACCTCGGAGTAGCCGAGCACCTTCGGCAGCGGCCGCCCCTTCTTCGGCGGGCGCACGTCAGCGGTCGGATCGACGCCGATCAGCTCGCCGCGCCGCAAGTGCCGGTAGAAGGAGCGCAGGCAGGCCGTCTTGCGGTTCAGGGTCGCGGCCCCGCAGGCCGGACGGCTCTCGTCTCCGATTGCAAGCCCGGCGAGGAACTCCGCGACGTCGGCGCCGACGGCGTCGGTGGCGCTCGTCCCGCGCTCGGCCAGGAACGACCCGTACTGGAGCAGGTCGGTGCGGTACGCCGTCAGGGTGTTGCGGGAGAGGCCGCGCTCGAACTCGAGGTAGGCGAGGAAGTCGAGCAGCAGCGCCTCGAACCGGGCATCGGGCGGCTGCACTGCCGCGGGGGTCGCTGCGATCGCCGCCACTGGAGTGAGGTTTCCGGCCGGCGAGCCGTCCCCTGCCGGTGCAACCGCGCGCCCGGCCCGGGCTGCGCGATCAGCGGATCGCCGCGGCGAGCGCGGCCCCAGCGGCGAGCGCGGCGGCGAAGAACAGCCGGTCGTCGTCGAGGTCACGGCCCATCGTCCGCCGCGATAGCCCCGACTCCGCGTAGCCGGCCAGATCCGCGGCAGCCTCGACGAGCCGGTGCCCCCCGCTCGCGGCCTCCTCCAGCACCGGCGCGGGATCCCCCGCGGCCAGCGGCCAGAGCTCGTCGATCGCATCCGGAAGGGGGACCTCGACGGCGCCGAGCAGCAGGTCGAGGACCGAGCGCGAATGATGGCTGAAGCCCAGGTGCCGCGGACGCGGATCGCCGGAGGACATCCGTGGCGAGAGCAGCGTCGGCAGCTCGAGCGCGAGCGCCGCGTGGGCGGCGTCTAGGGCGGCCATGCCGCCGTGGCCGTAGCGGGTCGAGGAGCCGAGGATCCCGGGTCCGGGGCCGACGACGATCGCCTCCCAGCCCTCGGTCTCGGCGGCCGCGTGAAGGGCGCCGACGAGGCTGATCGCCTCGCGCTCGCCGCCGTAGGCGGGCGAGGCGGCGATCGAGCCGGCGAGAAGACCGCGGCGGCGGAGCTCGCGGACGTCCGCCGAGAGGCCTCCCGGCAGCCCGCCTCCTCCGGCCTGGACGAAGCCGACCCCTCCTGCCCCCGCCTCGGCCGCCGCCCAGGCGGCCGGCGCCAGGTGCCCGTGCAACGGGAGGACGAGGACTGGCGGGCGTCGCGCCGGCCGCGGCGGCGCATCGGCTGGGAGCTCGAGCGGGTCGACCGCGTGCTGGAGCGAGCTGTAGTTCAGCTTCATCACGTGGACGTCCGGGGGCGTCTCGCCGCCGCTCAGGCCGCGGGTCAGGTTGACGTGGACGATGTCGTAGCCGCCCGAGCCGAGGCCGAGGTCGAGCGCGGCCGTGTTGACGATCAGCTCGTCGCCGGGCTCGGCCGGCCCGACCATCGCCTCGTCGGCCCAGGCGCGGCGGCGCTCCCCGTCGACCTCGACGACGAGGCGGCCGTCCTCGCCGGCCTCGACGACCGTGCCGCGGCGCAGCTTCAGCACCTCAGGAACGCCCCGCCCCGGCGACGATCGCGGCGCAGACGTCGAGCATCCGCGCCAGCGCCTCGACGCTCACCGACTCGTTGGGCGTGTGGTTCGCGGCGGTTCCGTTGGCGAGCAGCAGCGCATCGAATCCCGCCGCCCGGAGCGCATTGGCGTCGCTGCCGCCGCCGGTCGTCACCTCGATCGGCTCGACCCCGCAGGACTCGAGCGCCGCCCGGGCGATCGCGAGCGGTCGTGAGGACGGCTTGATCCGGTAGCCGCGGAAGTAGGTCTCGACCAGGAGGTCGACGTCGACCCCTGCCTGGCCCGCCGCCCAGGAGCAGGCGTCGACCATCGTCTGCGCCACATCCTCGGCGCGCCCGGCGTCGAGCGACCTGGCCTCTCCCTCCACCCGGCAGCGACCGGCGACCACGTTCGGCGCCGTGCCGCCGTCGATCACGCCGATGTTCGCCGTCGTCTCCTCGTCGAGGCGGCCGAGATCCATCGTGGCGATCGCGGCGGTTGCCGCGGCGATCGCGCTGCGTCCATCCTCCGGCCTGATCCCGGCATGCGACTCGACGCCGCGGAACTCGGCGACCAGCTTCTTGTAGGTCGGGGCGGCGATGATCACCTCGCCGATCGGCGTCGCGTGGTCGAGCACGTAACCGGACTCCGAGCTGAGCAGGTCGACGTCGAGTGCCGCGGCGCCGCGGAGGCCCTGCTCCTCAGCGACCGTGAAGACCAGCTCGACTCCGACCTGGGCCGGCTCAGCGACGAGCCGGGCCGCAAGCTCCATGAGGACCGTGACGGCGGCCTTGTTGTCGGCGCCGAGGATCGTCGGCCCGGCGGAGCGCAGGACGCCGCCCTCCTCGACGACGACGATCGGCTCCTCGTGGGGAACCGTGTCGACGTGGGCGAAGAAGGCGATCCACGGTGCCTCGCGAGACGACCCTTCCATCTCCCCCGAGGACGCTTCGGTCGCCTCGGAGGCAGGAGGGATTCGGGCGATCAGGTTCCCGGCCCCGGCGCGGGCGGGCCCCGCCGCGTCGTCCTCGTGGCACTCGATCCCGAGGCCGGCGAGCTCGGCGGCGAGCGCGTCGGTCATCGCACGCTCCTCGCCGGTCACGCTGCGGATGCCGCAGAGGCGCACGAAACGCTCGACCAGCCGCTCCTCGCTCACGGCGGGGAGGCTACGGGCTCGACGCTGATCTACGCGGTGTGGCGGATCTCGATCTCGTCCGCCGCGGACTCCGGCTCGTCCCGCTCGCTTGCCAGCTCGCTTGCCGCTCCCACGAACTCGCGGAACAACGGCTCCGGTCGGGTCGGGCGCGAGTTGAACTCGGGGTGGAACTGGGAGGCGACGAAGAACGGGTGGCCGGGCAGCTCGACGATCTCGACGAGGCGCTCGTCCGGCGAGGTGCCGCTCATCACCAGGCCCTCGTCCTCGAGCCTGCGCCGCAGCATGTTGTTGACCTCGAAGCGGTGGCGGTGGCGCTTGTAGATGACGCCCTCGTCGTCGAAGATCTCGCGCGCCCTCGTGCCCTCGTGGAGCTTCACCGGGTCGGCGCCGAGGCGCATCGTCCCACCGAGGTCGGTGACCTCCTTCTGCTCGGGCAGGAGGTCGACGACCGGGAACGGGGTCTCGGGATCGAACTCAGCCGAGTTGGCCCCGTCCATGTCGCAGACGTGGCGGGCATAGTCGACGACCGCCATCTGCATCCCGAGGCAGATCCCGAGGAACGGGACGCCGTTCTCGCGCGCGTAGCGGGAGGCCGCGACCTTGCCCTCGATCCCGCGCTCGCCGAACCCGCCCGGGATCAGGACCCCGTCGGCACCGGCGAGATCGGCGACGTCGAGATCCTCGCTGCTGACCAGGTCGACCTCGACGTTGACGCCGTGGTGCCAGCCGCCGTGCTTGAGCGCCTCGATCACCGACTTGTAGGCGTCCTCGAGCTGCACGTACTTGCCGACGAGCGCGATCCGGACCGTGCCCTCGGCGGCGTCGGCACGGCGGCAGAACTCCTCCCAGTCGCTCAGGTCTGGCGCCGGCGCCTCGATCGCGAAGTGGTCGAAGATCAGGTCGTCGAGGCCCTCGGCCCGGAAGGCGAGCGGCACCTTGTAGGTGTTGTCGACGTCGCGGGCCGAGATCACCGCCTCCTCCGGCAGCGATCCGAACAGCGCGATCTTGCGGCGGATCTCGCGGTCGAGGGCGGACTCGGAGCGGCAGAGGACGGCATGGGGCTGGATGCCGATCCGCCGCAGCTCGTTGACCGAGTGCTGGGTCGGCTTGGTCTTGAGCTCGCCCGCGTGGCCGACGTAGGGGACCAGCGTGAGGTGCAGGAACATCGCCCGCTTCGGTCCGAGGTCGGTGTAGAGCTGGCGGATCGCCTCGAGGAACGGCAGCGACTCGATATCGCCGACCGTGCCGCCGATCTCGGTGATCACGAAATCGACCGACTGCGCCTCGGCGACGATCAGGATCTTCTGCTTGATCTCGTCGGTGATGTGCGGGATCACCTGCACGGTGCCGCCGAGGTAGTCGCCGCGGCGCTCGCGGGCGATCACCGTGTTGTAGACCGAGCCCGCCGAGACGCTCGAGGCGCGCGAGGTGTTGTGGTCGGTGAAGCGCTCGTAGTGGCCGAGGTCGAGGTCGGTCTCCGCGCCGTCCTCGGTGACGAACACCTCGCCGTGCTGGAACGGGCTCATCGTCCCCGGGTCGACGTTGATGTAGGGGTCGAACTTCTGGAGCTGGACGCGGAAGCCGCGCGCGACCAGCAGGCGTCCGATCGAGGCCGACGCGATCCCCTTGCCGAGGGCTGAGACGACGCCCCCCGTGACGAACAGGAAGCGGGTTTCCCCTGCTGGCATGCGTACGCTCAAACCGGGATCCGAGTCTAGCCATCGCGATGGCGGAAGTCGGGTCGCGCCGATGCCCCGGTGTCATCAAATCCGCGTTTTGCGGGGGCGGTAGTGTGCCGCGGGCATGGCCGACCCCGCCGAGAACGGGCCCTCGACGCCGCTCACCGGTGGCTGCGGCTGCGGTGCCGTCCGCTGGGAGCTGTCGGAGCCGCCGATCGGCAGCGCCTACTGTCATTGCAAGCGCTGCCAGCGCCGGACCGGCACGTCGGTCTCGGTCAGCGCGCTGGCCCGCGCCGAGTGGTTCACCGTCACTGCCGGCGCCGACTCGATCCGCGCCTGGCGGCCCGAAACGGGCTGGCACAAGCACTTCTGCGGCGAGTGCGGCTCGGCGTTGTTCACGACCAATCCCGACGACGACTCGGTTATCGGGATGCGGATGGGCGGCTTCGACGACGACCCGGGCGTCCGCCCCGGCTTTCACCAGTTCACCACCTACGCGCCCGCCTGGGCTCCGGTGCCCGACGACGGCCTCCCCCGCTTCGAGGAGCGGGCGGACTTCTCGAGGTTCACGGAGGGTCAGGTCTGATGCCGGAGGAGGCGCCGATCGAGGAAACCGCCACCGGGCGCAACCGGACCGGCGAGGGCTGGTTCGTGCTCAACGCCGGCGAGGGACGCTGGTACCAGGCCGAGGGCCGTGGCGCCCGCACCGACTTCGAGGGAGACGTCGAGTTCCCCCAGGTCGGCGTCCACATCTTCGTCCTCGGGCCCGGCGAGCCGATGGGCATGTACCACTGGGAGGCCGACCAGGAGGACTTCCTCGTCGTCTCGGGCGAGGGGCTCCTGATCGTCGAGGGCGAGGAGCGGCCGCTCAGGCAATGGGACTTCGTCCACTGCCCGCCCGAGACCGACCACATCATCGTCGGAGCCGGCTCCGCGCCCTGCGTGGTCATCGCGGTCGGAGCCCGCGAGCACGATGGAACCCCCGAGTGGGGCGCCTACCCGGTCGAGGCGGCGGCGCGCCGCCACGACGCCGGGGTCGAAGCCGAGACGACCGAGCCCGCCGAGGCGTACTCCTCGGTGCCGCAGCGGCAGCCGACCGGCTACCGCCCCGGCTGGCTGCCCGGCGCCTGAGGCATCTGAGCAGGCTCCGCCAGGCGGCCGATCCGGTCAAGCGCCCGCAGCGGGGCCAGCCGCTCGATCGCCGCCGAGATCGACCGGAACTCGCCGTAGACGGTCAGCAGCGCGACCAGAACGAGGGCGATCAGGCGGGCATCGGTGCCGAGTGCCGCGAACAGCGCCACGCCGGCGACCGCCCCGGCGAGGTTCGCCCCGCAGTCGCCGAGCATCGCCCGCTCGCGCAGGGTCAGGACGGCACCGACGACAAGCGGCCCGACGAAGATCCCGAGGAGCTGGAGCGGGAAGGCCGTCCAGGCGCCGATGCAGAGGCCCGCGAGGAGCAGGACGAGGGCCTTCTCGACCCGCCCCGGCCGCAGGTCGAGGAGGTTGAACAGGTTGGTGGTCAGAAGCAGCAGCGCGAGGTCGGCGAGGTAGCCCGGCCACTCGCGGCCGAGCCCGGAGACGGCGAACGCCGCGAGCCCGAATGCGCCGGCGGCCTTGATCGCCCCGGTCGAGAGCCTCCCGGCGAGCACCGCGCGGGCGTGGCCCCGCCAGCCGCGTGCTGTGTCGCCGGCGACGCCACGACCGAGCATGTCGTCGAGCAGGCCGAGCAACGCGACCCCGAGCACGAAGGTCGCCCAGCGGGCGAGGTCGGGCTCGAGCAGATCGAGGTCGGCGCGGTCGTTGAGCACCGCGAGCGGCGCCAGCGCGATCACCGACACCGAGATCGCAAGCGCGCCGGCCGGGAAGGCGGCGGTGCGGCCGCGCCAGTTCTCGCGGGTCAGCCCGGTTCGCAGCATGTCGGCCGTCCAGGCGGGCAGGAGCCAGGCCGCGAGCAGCGCCGAGACGACCAGCCCGGCGATCGTCACGGCTGATCGACGGCGCCGCGGCCGAAGTCCGGCAGGAAGCTCCGGGCCTCGTCCTTGACCCCGTAGTTGCCGTCGACGCCGGTGAGCACGTAGACGAGGCTCACCTGACCCGCCGGCAGGTCGAGGTGGTCGACGGTCGGCATCCCGGCCTCGATGATCGGCTCGAGCGTCGTCGGGTCGGCCGTCGACAGCTCGGCGCCGGCGCTGTCGGGGGCGGACCGGGCGACGGCGGAGAGCAGCGCGCTCTCGAACGCCCCGGTCTCCTCGCGCGCGCTCGCATCGAGGTCGTCCGGCGGGCTGCGGGTGACGACGACCGCATCGACCCCGCGCAGGTTGCCGCTGAACCGCGTGAAGAGGTCGGGCGCGAGAGCCTCGATCACCGGGCCGCCCCCCGGAAGCTCGGCCCCGACCGCCCGACCGATCGCGGCCGCGGGGTCAGGGTCGCGGCGGAGCCGGGCGAAGCGCTGCGGCACGTCGTCGACGAGGGTGTCCGTGTCCGGCGGCAACGCGACCTCGGCCACCGCCGCCAGCTCTCCGTCGGCGGCCTCGACCGCCTCGCGCACGTCGGTCACGAGCTCGGCGTCGGCGTCGCCCAGCCCGACGAGCGCGACGCGACGCCCGGCGAGCCGGCCGCCCAGCAGCTCGGGAAGGATCTGCTCGCCGAACTTGTCGCTCTCGTCGAGGGCAGCGTCAAGCTCCTCTGCCTCCCCCTCGGCGGCCTTCAGGTCCGACCGCAGGCTCGCCTCGAGCTCCTCGGAGGCGCTCGAGACGACGTCGTCGGCGAGCCCGATCCCGATCAGGATGCCGACCGCGAGCGCGATGAACACCGCTGCCAGCGATGCAGCGTGATAGCGGCCGCTATATCCCATTGCGGCAGAAGACTCGCAGGCGCCGCGGCGCGGCGGCCTCAGCCACCGAACGCGTCCTTGATCTTGATCCAGAGGAGCTCGAAGACGTTGTCGAGCCCGGGCGAGGCGATCACGACGGCGACGACGAGCAGCACGAATGCGAGCGCGAACAGGGCGACCCCGGGAGCACCGATGCCGGGCCGGTAGAGCCGGCTCACGCCCTTCGCATCGACGAGCGTTTCGCCGACGCGGAGCCGCGTCAGGAACGTCGAGGACATCCCGGCCCGGTTCTTGTCGAGGAACTCGACCAGGTTGAAGTGGGCGCCGACCATGACGATGAGCTGAGCGCCCTTCTCGTGGGCGAGCAGCATCGCGACGTCCTGGCTCGTGCCTGGCGCCGGGATCACGAGATGGCCGAGCCCGGCCGCCTCGACGCGCTCCCGCCCGGGCGCGCGCCCGTCCGGATAGGCGTGGACGATCAGCTCGGCGCCGCAGCGCAACGCCTTATCGGATGCGCTGTCCATGTCGCCGACGATGACGTCGGGCCTGAGGCCGGCGTTGAGGACGGCGTCGGCGCCGCCGTCGACGGCGACGATCAGCGGCCGGACGTCGCGGATGTAGGCGTTGAGGGCGGCGAGGTCCTCGCGGTAGCGGGGCCCGCGCACGACTATCAGCACGTGCCGGCCGTCGAATCGCGTCCGGGTCGGCGGCAGCGCGATCTCGCCCGAGAGCAGGCCGCTCTCCTCGCGGACGTGCTCGATCGTGTTCGTGGCGAAGTCGGCAATCGCAGTGTCGATCCGGGCGCGCTGGGCGGCGAGCCGCTCCTCGAGCTCGACGATCGACGGTCGCGCTCCGGTGGCGATCCGGGCGCCGGCGAGCAGCACGTCGCCACCGGCGAGCTCGACGACGTCGCCGCGGTCGAGCGACTCGAACAGCGGCTCGCCCTCCGCCTCGACGAGGATCATCCCGGAGCGGGCGAGCATCAGCGGCCCGACGTTCGGGTAGCGATCGGTCGAGAACGGGGCGACGTTGACGACGGCAACGGCGCCGGACGCGGCCAGGTCCTCGGCCGCGATCCGGTCGAGATCGGCATGATCGATGACGGCGATCTCGCCGAGCTCGAGCCGCTTCACGAGGTCCTTGGTCCGCTTGCCGAGCCGGACCGGGCCGACGACGGTGCGCTCGGGGTCGGTGTCGACCTCGGCCTTGGGGCGCCGAGCGAGCAGTGCGCGCAGCCTCCCACCCGAGCTCATCGGCCCGATTATCGGCTATGCGGCAGTCAGGAGCTCCCGCGCGTGCCTGCCGGCCGCCTCGTCGTCACCCTCGGCGCCGAGCATGCGAACGATCTCGGCCTCGCGCGCCTCGTCCGATACGGCGTCGACCCGTGCCACGGTCGCGTCACCGGCCGCCTCCTTGACGACCCGGAAGTGCGTCACCGCGAGCGAGGCGACCTGGGCGAGATGGGTGATGCAGAGGACCTGCCCGGCCTCGCCGAGCGCGCGCAGGCGCTCGCCCACCCGGCGCGCCACCTTGCCGCCGACCCCGGCGTCGATCTCGTCGAAGGCGAGCGTTCCGACCGTCCCACCGGCGCCGATCCCCGACAGCGCCAGCATCACCCGCGAGAGCTCGCCCCCGGAAGCGACCGCACTGAGCGGCGCGATCGGCATCCCCGGGTTCGCCGCGACGCGAAGCTCCACCGTCTCCCGACCGCCCGGGCCGTAGCCCTCCGGGACCGGGGCGAGCGCCACCTGGAGCCGCGCCGCCTCCATCGCCAGCGCCCCGAGCTCCTCCTCGACCCGCCGCTCGAGCTCGGGCGCGGCGGCGGCTCGGGCCTCGGAGAGGCGCCGCCCGAGCTGCTCGCGCTCGGCCTCGGCCGCGGCCAGCGCCGCGTCGAGCTCGGCGCCGCGCTCGGCGCTCCGTTCGAGCCGCTCGAGCTCCTCCCGGCAGCGCTTCCCGTGGGCGATCACGGCCCCGACGTCGCCGCCGTGCTTGCGGGCGAGGCGATCGATCTCGGTGAGCCGCGACTCGACCTCCTCGAGCCGGCCCGGCTCGGCGTCGACGGCCTCGAGATAGCCCCGAAGCTCGCCGGCGAGATCGGAGAGCTCGACCGCGGCCGCGGCGGCGCGCTCGTGCAGCCGTCCCAGCGCGGGATCGATCACGGCGCCCCGCTCGAGCGCCGCCTCGGCCTCGGCGATGAGCCCGGCCGAGCCTCCACCCTCATCGCCGCCCGCGATCGCGATCAGCGCCGCTCCGGCCCCCTCCCGCAGGGCCTCGGCGTGGCGCAGGCGATCGCGCTCGGCCGCCAGGCCGTCGATCTCGGCGGGGTCGATCGCGGCCGCCTCGATCTCGGCGAGCTCGAAGCGGAGCAGGTCGATGTCACGCTCGCGGGCTCCCTCGCGCGAGCGCAGCTCGGCGCGCTCGCGGCCGAGCGCCGTGACCTCGCCGTGGGCGTCGTGATAGGAGGCGAGCAGCTCGTCGTGGCCGCCGAAGCCGTCGAGGATGCCCCGTTGCGCCGCGGCGAGGGTCAGCTTGCGATGCTCGTGCTGGCCGTAGAAGGCGAGTAGTCGCGAGCCAAGCGCCCGCAGGTCGGAGGCGGAGGCGGAGCGGCCGGCTATGAACGCCGACGAGCGCCCGGAGTCAGCGCCGACCCGCCGGGCGAGCGCGACCTCTCCCTCCGGCGGCAGTCGCTCGGCGATCTCCGCGAGCTCGGGGTCGTCGCGGACCTCGGCAGGAACCGCGAACGTCCCTTCGACCCATGCCTCCTCGGCTCCGGGCCGGACGATCCCGCTCCGCGGCCGCCCGCCCAGCAGCAGGTCGAGCGATTGCGCGAGCACGGTCTTGCCGGCGCCGGTCTCGCCGGTGATCACGTTCAGCCCGGGGCCGAGGCGCAGCTCGGCGCGCTCGATCAGGAGCAGGTTCTCGATTCGGAGCTCGAGCAGCATCCGCCCATGGGTACCAAGCGCGGCCGACGGATCGAGCGGGGAGCGAGGAGCAAGGAGCAAGGAGCTCCTTGCTCAAGCGAGCGAAGCGGCCGTGCTCCAAGCGGCGCAGCCGCAACGCGCTAGTGCGCCAAGCGCCCGAACTTCTCCCGCACCCGCCCGTAGAACGTCTCCCCCTCGAACTGGGCGAGCAGCGCGAGGTTGTCGCGGAAGCCGACGGTGAGCTCCTCGCCGGGCGAGAGCGTGCCCGACTCGATCCCGTCGAGGCCGATGTCGACGGAATCGCGCTGTCCGACGTTGGCGACGTGGAGGACGTCGTCGGGCGCCACGACGAGGGCGCGCGCGGTCAGCGTGTGCGGCGCGATGAAGCTGACGACGTATCCCTCGACCCCCCAGGCCAGGATCGGCCCGTTGTTGGCGAGGTTGTAGCCGGTCGATCCCGCTGGGGTGGCGGCGACCAGGCCGTCGCAGCGGACCCGGCCGACCTCGCGGCCGCTGACGCTGTAGCTGAGCTCCGCCACGCGCTGATGCGGGCGGCGGGCGAACGAGACGTCGTTGACGGCGATCTGGCGCTGACCGTCGATCTCGACCTCGAGCCCGGGCATCGTGATCGTCTCGAACTCGCCGGCGAGCGCCCGCCGCACCGCCGTGGCCAGCTCGTCGCCCTCGGCGGCGGCGAGGAAGCCGACCGTCCCGTAGTTGATCCCGAACACCGGCACCGCGGCGCCGGCGTAGCGGCGCAGGGCGCGGAGGATCGTGCCGTCGCCGCCGAGCGCCAGGCAGAGCTCGGCCTCGGCGGGGAGCTCGGATGCGAGGCGGACCCCTTCGATCGGCTCGAGATCGGCGTCGCGCTCGGGCTCGCGTTCGACGACGACGAGCTCGCACCCGGCGTCGGTGGCGGCCGCCGCTGTGGCGCGAACGGCCTCTTTGGTGTTGCTCGGCCCCGTGTGGGTGAGGACGGAGACCAGCCTCATGTCACCACCTCCGCGATCCGGGCGTCGATGCCGGCATCCGCGGCGCCCGGCGCGAGCCGGAGGAAGTACTCCCGGTTTCCCTTCGGGCCCGGGACGCCGGCGGCCGCGACGTCACGCGCACCGAGGCGGTGCTCCGAGGCCGCAGCGGCGACCGCGGACACGGCCTCGCGGCGGTCCGCGGGGTCGCGGACGACGCCACCCCTGACGCGGCCGCGGCCGAGCTCGAACTGTGGTTTCACCATCGCCAGCACCTCCCCATCATCGGCAATCGCCGCCGCAATCGGCGCGAGGACCTTGGCGAGTGAGATGAAGCTGACATCGACGGTCACGAGCTGTGGCCGGAAGGGCAGCTCGGAGGGATCGAGCTCGCGCGCGTTTCGGCCCTCGAGCACGGTGACCCGCTCGTCGTTGCGGAGCGGCCAGGCGAGCTGCCCGCGGCCGACGTCGAGGGCGATGACCCGCGCCGCGCCGCGCTGCAGCAGGCAATCGCTGAAGCCGCCGGTCGATGCGCCGACGTCGAGGCAGTCGCGCCCGGCCACGTCGATGGCGAACGCTTCGAGGGCCGCCTCGAGCTTGAGGCCGCCGCGGGAGACGTAGCGACGCCCCTCCTCGAGCTCGATCGCGACGTCGTCGGCGACCATCTGCCCGGGCTTCAGCGCCCGCTCGCCGCCGCGGCCGATCCGCACCATCCCGGCCCTGATCGACTCCGCGGCCGCGGTCCGCGACGGTGCCAGGCCGCGCTCGGCGATCAGCGAATCGAGCCTGGTCCGGGCCACGACCGGGGACCGTAGCGGTCGCCGCGCCCGCTCCCTGCGGAATCATTGGCGAATCCCACGCCCCGTGTGATCGGACTCACACACAAGCCGGACAAGTGTTCGTAAGGTAGTTGCAAGCTTAAAGACCGGTCGGTTACCGCCCCATATCGCGTTGACCCAAAGGCCGGTCCCTCTCGACACACATAACTCTCCTCCCTGTACCCGAGAGCGCCCCACTTGTGGGGCGCTTTCGCTTTCTCGGGCCGCTAGTCGACCGCGACACCGAGGGCGCTCAGGACCCGCTCGGCGACGGCGTCGCCGGTCAGGCCCGCCTCGGCGCGGAGCAGCGCCGGCTTGCCGTGGGTGACGTAGCGGTCGGGGAGGCCGATGCGGACGATCCGGGCGCGGTCGCTGCCGCGGGCGTCCTCGACGTGCTCGAGGACGGCGGCGCCGAAGCCGCCGGGGAGCACGTTCTCCTCGATCGTCACCACGAGCTCGTGCTCGGCGGCGAGCCGGTCGATCAGCCCGGCGTCGAGCGGCTTCGCGAAGCGGGCGTCGGCGACGGTCGGGTGGAGGCCGCGCTCGGCGAGGAGCGTCGCCGCCTCGTTGGCGACCTGGACCCCCCAGCCGTAGCCGAGCAGCGCCACCCGCTCGCCCTCCTGGAGGACCTCGCCGGTCCCGATCTCGATCGGGCGCGGCGGCTCCGGCAGCGGCACTCCCTCGGCGGTGCCGCGCGGGTAGCGAAAGGCGATCGGCCCGTCATCGTAGGCGAGCGCCGTGCGAAGCATGTTGACCAGCATCGCCTCGTCGCGAGGCGCCATCAGGACGACGTTCGGCAGCGGCCGGAAGTAGGAGACGTCGAACGCGCCGTGGTGGGTCGGCCCGTCGTCGCCGACCAGCCCGGCGCGGTCCATCGCGAAGACGACGTTGAGCTTCTGCAGGCAGACGTCGTGGACGATCTGGTCGAAGGCGCGCTGCAGGAACGTCGAGTAGATCGCGCAGACCGGCTTTGCGCCCTGGAGCGCCAGCCCCGACGCGAACAGCACCGCCTCCTGCTCGGCGATGCCGACGTCGACGTACTGCTCCGGCACCTCCTTGGCGAGCACGTCGAGACCGGTCCCCCCCGCCATCGCCGCCGTGATGCCGATCACGCGCCGGTCGCGCTTCGCCTCGGCGACGAGCGCCTTGGCGAAGACCGATGTGTAGGCGGGCGGCGCCGGCTTCGGGGTCGGCAGCTCGAGCTTCTCGGGGGCGATCGACTCGGGCGCGTCGGACTCGGTGACCGGCACGAGCTTCGGCTCGTCGGCGGGACGGCGGTCGACGATCGAGCCGGGCTTGGCGGCGTGCCACTTCTCCATCCCCTCGAGGCCGCCCTCCTCGGCGGCGGCGAAGCCGCGCCCCTTGACCGTGTGGATGTGGACGACGACCGGGCGCTCGGCCTCGAACGCCTGCCGCAGCGCCCAGCGCAGGTCGGCGACGTCATGGCCGTCGACGACCCCGACGTAGGCCAGCCCGAGCTCCTCGAAGAGGAGCCCCGGCGCCCAGTAGGCCTTGATCGCGGCCTTGATCTCAGGCCCGAGCCGCTCGATCCGGCTGCCGAGGCCGAGCGGCAGCTTCGTCAGCCGCTCCTCGACGTCCTCGCGAGCGTGGAACAGGCGCGGGTTGAGCCGGAACCGGTTGAAGTAGTGGGAGAGGGCGCCGACGTTGGGCGAGATCGACATCCCGTTGTCGTTGAGGATGATCACGACCGGCGTCTCGAGCCCGCCCGCCTGCTGCAGCGCCTCGTAGGCGACGCCGCCGGTCAGCGCGCCGTCGCCGATCACCGCGACGACCTTGCCGTCGAGCCCGATGCCGCGCCGCATCGCTTCCTTGAGGCCGACCGCGTAGCCGATCGAGGTCGAGGCATGGCCGGCGCCCATGATGTCGTGCTCGGACTCAGCGATCGAGCAGAACGGGGCCAGGCCGCGGTACTGGCGGATCGAGGGCAGCTCATCGCGGCGCCCGGTGAGGATCTTGTGCGGG
>DASSEM010000024.1:0-7751 GCA_035695265.1 Solirubrobacterales bacterium | reverse complement strand
TGGCCGAGGATCGAGTAGACGAGCTTGATCACCGGCGCGTCGTCGGCCGACTCGCGCAGCTCGGTGACGTCGGCGCTCGAGAGGTTCGCCTCCTCCTCGTCCTCGGAGATCGCCTCCGAGACCGCCGACTCGAGCGAGTTGAGGCGGCTGATCAGACTCTCGATGTCGACCTCGGCAGCGACGGCGACCCGGCAGTTGAGGCCGGTCATCATCTGCAGGTCGTCGACGGCGAGCACGTTGGCCGGGTCGCCCATCGCGACCAGCAGCGTGTCGGGGTCGACGTAGCCGACCGGGACGGCGTGGAAGCGGCGGGCGGTCTGCACCGAGACGAGGTTGGCCGCGCCCATGTCGACGTGGTAGATGTTGAGGTCCACGTGGTCGAGGCCGTAGCGCTCGGCGACCGCACGCGAGAGCTGGTCGGCGCTGAGCACTCCCTGATCGACCATCAGCGCCTCCGGTGAGCGCCCTGCGACCCGCGCCTCGGCGATCGCCTGATCGACCCGCTCGCGGCTCAGGTAGCCGAGGTCGACGATGACGTCGGTGATGAAGTGACCGCTGTGGGAGCGGGTCTGCGGCGAGGTCAGGCCCGGGGTCCCGCTCTCCTCGGGCCCCGGCTCGAGCGCCTCGCTGCCGCTCACCGAGGGCACGGGAGGCACCTGGGGCACCGGGCGCAGGTGCCCGTAGCGATCGCCGGCGTCGCTCATCGGCTGTCTCGGATTGCGTTTCGCATCACATCGATCGGTGGTTCTTGCCCGACCCAGATCCGGAACGAGTCGCCGCCCTGGCGTACCAGGACCTCGAGCCCGTCGATCAAGGTCGCCCCGCCGCTTGTGCACGTCGCGGCCAGCTCGGTCGGTCCGGACCCGTAGACGAGGTCCACGACCACCAGGGGGCTGATCAGTTGATCGGCGTCGAGGCGCAGTGCCTTTAGGTCCGCGCCGGGGACGGGAGGCTGCGCACCGGGGCTTGCAAGCCCGACCGAGGTCGCGTTGACGAGGAGCTCGAAGGGCGCGAGGTCGAACGTCGCCCCCTCGTCGGGCATCGGCTCAGAGGCGACCCCGAGCTCGGACGCGAGCCCACGCGCCCGCGCCTCGGTGCGGTTGGCGATCGTGACCCGGGCGCCGGCACCGGCGAGCGCCCAGGCGACGGCACGGGCGGAGCCGCCGGCGCCGAGCACGAGCGCGGCCGCCCCGGCGGGCTCGAATCGGGGTGGCAGCGCCGCGAGCAGCCCGCTCGCATCGGTGTTGTCGGCGCGGATGCCGGCGGTGCTGAAGCTGAGCGTGTTGGCGGCCCCGATCGACTCGACCGCAACGGAGCGCTGCCCGGCGAGCTCGTAGGCGGCGCGCTTGTGCGGCACGGTCACGTTGACGCCGGCGAAGCCGCGCTCGCGCAGCTCGGCGATGCCGGCGGCGAACCGCTCCGGCGGCAGGTCGATCGCCTCGTAGGTCCACTCCCGGTCGAGGCCGAGCGCGGCGAAGGCAGCGCTGTGCATCGCCGGCGAGCGCGAGTGGGCGACCGGGTGGCCGACGACCGCGAGCCTGCTCAGCGCCACGGCCGCCTCCCCCTCGCCATCAGCAGTCGGTCGGCGATCCGCCCTCGGCCTCGAGAGCGGCGTTGTACTTGTCGGAGGCGGCGAGGAAGTCGTCGTAGTCGTCGGTGAAGTAGTGCTCGCCGCAGGTCCCGGGCTTCACCACGTAGTAGAGGTGGTCGACGTTGGCGGGGTCGGCCGCCGCCTTCAGCGAGTCGAGGCCGGGGTTGGCGATCGGCGTCGGCGGCAGCCCGGTCACCAGACGCGTGTTGTAGGGGCTCTCGGTGGCGAGGTCGGACTCGGTCAGCGGCTTGTCGAAGTTGTCGAGGTCGTAGCGGAGCGTCGCGTCGATCCCGAGCGGGATCCCCTGCGAGAGCCGGTTGTGGATCACCGCCGCGACGAGCGGTCGCTCCTCGGCCACCATCACCTCGCGTTCGATCATCGACGCGATGGTGACCACGTCGTAGATCGTCAGGTTCGCCTTCTCGGCCTGCTTGAGGTCGACCTGGTCGATGTTGTCGTCAAAGGCACCGAGTTGGTCCTTGACGAGCTGCTCGACGTTCGCCCCCTGCTCGACCTCGTAGGTCGCCGGGAACAGGAAGCCCTCGAGCGAGGCGTCCTTCGGGGCGCCGGTCTTGGCGATGTCGAACCCCTTCGGCGCCCGGTCGGTCGCCTTCTCGTAGTCGCCCTTCAGCCCGGCCTGCTCGGCGACCTCGGCGATCTGCGCGCGCGTGTAGCCCTCGGGGATCGTCACGTCCTCGGTCTTCAGCGTCGCCGGACCCTCCGGCGCCGGCGCCTCCTCGTCACCGCCGGCGAGCACGGCGTAGGCGGCGACGCCGATCAGGACGACGATCGCGAGGACGGCAAGGCGGCGGATCCAGATCGCGCCGGTGCCGGCCGGAGGGGCCGCCGTCGGCGGCGGCAGCGGTGGATAGTCGCCGGTCGCCACCTGGCGCCGCTCCGGCGGCACCGGCGGCGGTGGTGCGCCCTCGCCGGCAACCCCGTGCTCCCCGGTCGGCGGCACCGAAGGAGGCACCTCTCGTGGCGGAATCGTCGGTTGGCTTCGGGTCGGCCGCCGCGGCATCAGCTCATCGGCGCTGTAGCGGGAGCGCGCCGATGGCTCCCGGGGCGCCGAGGGCGGCGGCCCGGAGTCGGTCAGGTCGGGCGGCGCGGCGCGGGGCCGGCGGAGCGGCGGCGGCTCGGGGGCATCGGGGGGCGCCTCGCGGCCGCGCGCCCGCTCCTTCGTCTGCTCGAGCGCCTCGCGGCTCCGGTCGGCGGCTCCGTCGAGCGCGCCGCTGACCCGCTCGCCGAGCGATTTGCGGCCCTCGCGGGCGCGACGCTTGGCCTCGCGCTGCTGCCGGCGGCGCTCGCGCTCGAGCGCCGCCGGGTCGTCGGAGACGAACGGGTCGACCGGCGGCAGCGGGTCGCGCTCGTCGCCCATCAGCCGGCCTCCCGCTCGCGCGAGTGCAGGAACGACTCGAGCAGATGGGCGGCGGCGAGCGAGTCCTCCGCCGCCCGCGAGCCGCCGCGCCTGGACGCCGCGGCGAGCTTCGTCGTCAAGCGCTCGTCGTAGGTCTTCACCGGGACGCCGAGGATGCCGGCCAGCTCGCCGGCGAAATCGCGGGCGGCCGCGGCCTGGCGTCCCTCCTCGCCGCCGAGCGAGACGGGCAGGCCGACGACCACGAGCTCGACGCCATGCTCCGCGACGATCGCCGGCACCGCCGCAGAGTCGGTGGGCTCGATCGGGTCGATCGGGCGCGCGATCGTGCCGCTCGGGTCGGAGAGGGCGCAGCCGCAACGCGCGGCTCCGTGATCGATCGCGAGCACCCGCATCGCGCTAGCGATCGCCGCCGAGTCCGCCGAGGACCGCTTCTCGCGCTGCGCTCAAGGCATCACCGATCTTGTCCACGTGACGGCCTCCCGCCTGGGCGACCTCCGGCCTACCGCCTCCTCCGCCGCCCACTATCCCAGCCGCCTCGCTGATCACGTCAGCCGCCGAGATCCCGCGCTCTACGGCCGCCGGGCTGAAGGCCGCGACCAGCGACACCTTCTCGCCGCTCGTCGCCGCCAGCACCACGGCCGCGTCACCGACCCGGGCCTTTACGTCGTGAGCCGCTCCGAGCAACGCCTTCGCGTCGGCGAGCTCGCCGAGCTCGCCGACGACGATTCCGATCCCGTCGACGCTCGTCGCCCCGGCTGCCAGCTCGGCCGCACGATCGGCGACCGCCTCAGCGTCCTGGCCGGCCGCCGCCGACTCGAGCTCGCTCAGCCGCTCGCGCAGCCGGGTGGCCGCGGCGACCGGGTCGTCGCGCCCGCCGAGCGCCTCCGCGGTGCGCGCGAGCTCGTCGCTGCGCTCGCGATAGAGGTCGATCGCCGCCGGGCCGGTGACGGCCTCGATCCGGCGCACGTTCGACGCGCTCGAGCCCTCCGAGAGGATCTCGAAGATGCCGACCTCGGCGGTGTTGGTCACGTGGGTGCCGCCGCAGAGCTCGCGCGAGACGCCCTCGACCTCGACGACGCGAACCCAGTCGCCGTACTTCTCGCCGAACAGCGCCATCGCGCCGAGCCGTTCGGCCTCGGCGCGGTCCATCTCGATCGCCCGGACCGGCGCGCTGTCCTTGATCCAGCCGTTGATCCGGTCGGCGATCGCGTCGAGGTCCTGCGGCGCCAGCCGGCTGCCGTGGGTGAAGTCGAAACGGAGCTTGTCGGGCCGGACCGCCGAGCCGGCCTGGCGGACGTGGGTGCCGAGGCGCTCGCGGAGCGCCGCATGCAGCAGATGGGTGGCGGTGTGGTTGCGCATCGTGGCGTGGCGGTCGAGGCGGGCGACCTCAGCCTCGACCCTGGAGCCCGGCTCGGGGGCATCGCCGCGGACCTTCAGGGCCTGGTCGGAGCCGACCCGGTAGACGTCGACGACCGCGGCCTCTCCCCCCTGCCACCGCAGCGTCCCGGCGTCGGCGACCTGGCCGCCGCCCTCGGCGTAGAAGGGGCTCTCCTCGAGCTTGACGAGCGCCTCTCCGTTCTCGGTGGTGACCGCGGCGACACCGGTCTCGGCGCGGAGCTCCTCGTAGCCGACGAAGCGGCTCTCGGGCGCCGAGCCGACGAATCCGATCACGCGGTCGTGCTCACCACCGTCGCCGTCGCCGAAGCCCGTATGGCTTCGGGCACGCTCGCGCTGGCGATCCATCAGCTCCTCGAAGCCCTCGTCATCGACGCTGAGCCCGCGCTCGGCGACGAGCTCGCGGGTCAGGTCGTATGGGAAGCCATAGGTGTCGTGGAGTGCGAACGCCGACTCGGCGGCGATCCAGGAGGTGCCGGCGGCGAGCGCCTCGTCGATCAGGCGCTCGAGGAGCTGGCTGCCGCGGTCGAGCGTCCGGCCGAAGCTCTCCTCCTCGGAGCCGATCCAGCGCATGATCGTGTCGCGCTCGGCCTCCAGCCTCGGGTTGACCGGTGCGAGGAGCTCGATCGCCCGCTCGGCGAAGCGGCCCAGATAGGGGGCCTCGAGGCCGAGCACCCGGCCCTGGTGGATGGCGCGGCGCATGATCCGCCGCAGGACGTAGCCGCGGCGCTCGTTGGAGGGCACGACCCCATCGGCGATCAGCTGCACCGAGCCGCGCACGTGATCGGCGATGATCCGGAGCGCCCGGGTCGCGGCGGCGTCCTCGCCGTAGCTGCGGCCCGAGAGCTCGATGCCGAGGTCGACGAGCGGCCGGAGCAGGTCGGTGTCGAACACCGAGTCGACGCCCTGCTTGATCGCCGCCAGCCGCTCGAGGCCGAGGCCGGTGTCGATGTTCTTCGCCGGCAGCTCGCTCAGCGAGCCGTCCTCATGCAGGTCATAGGCGGTGAAGACGAGGTTCCAGTACTCGATGAAGCGGTCGCTGTCGTCGCCGGGCCGGTCGTCGGCGGCGCCGCGGGCGATCCCGCGATCGATGTAGAGCTCCGAGCACGGCCCGCACGGCCCACTGCTCCCGGCCTGCCAGAAGTTCTCCGCACGCGGCAGCTCGACGATCCGCTCGGCCGGGACACCCCGCTCCCGCCAGAGCTCGATCGCCTCGGTGTCGGGGCCGAGCCCGAGCTCGTCGTCGCCGCCGAAGACCGTGACCCAGAGGTCTTCGGGATCGAAGCCGAAGCCCTCGAGCGAGAGCTCCCAGGCGAAGTCGATCGCCTCGCGCTTGAAGTAGTCCCCGAAGGCGAAGTTGCCGAGCATCTCGAAGCAGGTGAGATGGCGTGCGGTGCTGCCGACCGACTCGATGTCGGGGGTGCGGAAGCAGCGCTGGCAGGAGGTGAGCCGCGGCGCCGGCGGCTCCTCGCGCCCGAGGAAGTACGGCTGGAAGGGCTGCATCCCCGCCGTCGTCAACAGCACGCTCGGATCGTCGGCGGCCGGGATCAGCGACGCCGACGGGACCCGCAGGTGGCCGCGGTCCTCGAAGAACGACAGGTATGTCTCGCGGATCTGCTCCGAATCCATCGCTGCGAGAGGGTATCTAGGCGCCCCCGGCCGGCACCGGTGCGCGACGGGACCGCTGGCGGATCGGGGGGTGGCCGGGTTCACACCGCGGGTGCCTATTCGAACGGGCCCCGCGAGCTGATCATGGACGTGCAAGTTCAACCACTCGAGGGAGCACGACATGTTCAACAGCACCAAGGTCCTCCGCATTCCGAGCAGGCTGGGCGCAGGGCTGATCCTCCTTGCGGCTATGGCGGCTGCCGCGGTCGCGATCGGATGCGGGGGAAGCTCCGACCCCCGCGCCTACCTCGCCGAGGAGCGCTGCCAGCCCGCCGACGACGTGAGCGACTCCGGCGACGGCTACGTCCCCTCGCCGGAGGAGCTGCTACCGGACCCGGAGGCATGCCCGGAGTTCTACGAGGGCGGTGAAGAAGGCTGGGCGCCCCCGGTCACCGTCAACCCGGGGAGTGGCGAGCCGGTCGAGACGACCCCCGAGGACCCGTGCTCCACGACCCCGTCCCTGAACGGCTTCCCGTGCTACAACGGGCCGAACGGCCCGATCTACGTAAGTCCCTAGGAAGCCGCGGCAGTCCGCTCGATGGTGCCGTATCCGACGACGAGGTCGCCGTCGAGCAGGACGGCCGTCTGCCCGGGGGCGGCGGCTCGCACCGGCTCTTCGAGCTCGAGCTCGAGCCGGCCGTGTCGGCCGGGACGGAGTGGGCCACCGGATGAGGTCCCGATCCTGCAGGCGAGCGGCCGCGAGCGGTAGCGGAGCTTGACCGAGCGGACGCGCTCGCCGGCGCGGTGGAGCTGGGCATCGCGCACGGTGACGCAGGCCGTGTCGAGCTCACCGGGGCCGCCGACGACGACGCGGTTGGTGGCGGCGTCGGTGGCGAGGACGTAGAGCGGCTCCGGCGAGGCGATGCCGATCCCGCGCCGCTGCCCGACCGTGAAGCGGTGGTGGCCGCGGTGCGTGCCGACGGCCGCTCCGGCGGAGTCAACGATCTCCCCGGCGCGATCGTCGAGCCCGCCGTGGCGGGCGAGAAAGCCCGCCTTGCCGACGCCGGCGAGAAAGCACAGGTCCTGGCTCTCGGCCTTGCCGGCGACGGCGAGCCCGGCGGTCGCGGCGAGCCCGCGGACCTCCGGCTTGGTCAGCCCGCCGAGCGGGAAGCGCAGCCGCGCCAGCGTCTCCGGGCCGAGGCCGGCGAGCATGTAGGTCTGGTCCTTGGCCGGGTCGGCGGCGGCGGTCAGAAGCGCCCCGGCGCCGTCATCGCGGAGGCGCGCGTAGTGGCCGGTGGCGAGCCCGGCGGCGCCGAGCCTTCCTGCCATCTCCACCATCGGCGCGATCCGGACCCGGCCGTTGCAGCGGATGCACGGATTCGGGGTCTCGCCGGCCGCGTAACCGGCGAGGAACGGATCGACGACCCCGGCCCGGAAGTCATCGCGAAGGTCCACGGTCAGATGCGGGATGCCCTGCGCCTGGGCGACCGCGCGGGCGGTCCGGACCGCGTCGGCGGAGCAGCAGCTCCGCTCGCCGTCGTTGGAGGGATCGGACCAGAGCTCGAGCGTGACGGCGAGGACATCCGCCCCGGCCTCGCGCTCGAGCAACGCAGCTACGGCGCTGTCGACGCCGCCGCTGACCGCGACGAGGACGCGCTCACCCGACTCCGGCGGAGCGAGGATCGGCCCGCTCGCGCTCGCCACCGCGGCGCCGAGGGCGCGGTGGGCCGCCTCGGCGGCGAGGTCGGCGGCGTGGGCGCCGACCGGGCTCAGGCCGCC
>DASSEM010000023.1:0-6953 GCA_035695265.1 Solirubrobacterales bacterium | reverse complement strand
TAGCAGGCTCCAAAGGCCTGAGTCTTGCCAATTAGACGACTCCCCAACTGGCTCGATTGTGGCATTCGGCAACCCGCTGGCTACTCCCGCTTGCGGCTCGGCTTCGCCGCCTTCGTCCGGCCCTCCTTGGCGGGGCCGCCGGGGGGCTGGATGCCGAGGACGCGCATCGCCTTCAGGCCGAGGCCGATCTTCTCGCGGCCCTCGGTCGAGCTGAGGTCGTGGCCGCAGAGCTCGCGGACGCGCTCGAGGCGGTAGCGGACGGTGTGGCGATGGGTGAAGAGGGTCTCGGCGGTCGGCGTGACGTTGCCGTCGTTGTCGAGGTAGGCCTCGACCGTGGCGACGAGCTCGGTCTCGTACTGCTCGTCGTAGGCGGCGAGCGGAGCGATCGTCTCCGCGTAGAAGCGCTCGAGCTCGGCCGGGTCCTCGCTCATCGCCGAGAGCAGCAGCCGGTAGGAGCCGGTGGCCTCGAAGGCGAGCGGCGAGCGATCCTCGGACTCGGCGACGTTGGCGGCCATCAGCGCCTCCTTGCCGGCGCGGTGGACCTGGGCGGCGTCCTCCGCGTGGCGGCTGTAGCCGACGGTCAGCGTGAAGCCCTGGAGGCCGCGCCGGAGCTCGTCCTCGATCGCCTTCGCGGCCCGCTCGACCGGCTCGGCGGCGGCGGCCGGCATCAGCACCGCGACCTCGCCCCCGTCCTCTCCTGTGAGCGCGCCGAGCGCTCCGCTCGTTCCCGAGCGGACCGCCCGCAGGGCGAGCGTCAGCACCCGCGCCCGCCAGTCGCCGGCCTGAGCGGCGTTCGGGGTCGCGCGCGCGATCACGACGCCCGCCCCGGCCCCGAGGTCGCAGCCGAGCTCGGCGGCGCCCGCCTCGATCTCGTCGCGAGCCTGGAGGCGACGCTCGAGGACGGCGCGGAGGAAGTCGCCGGCGGCCTCGTCGCTCGCCCACTCCGGGGCCCGCGCTCGCTCGACTTCGAGGCCGAGCAGCGTCGTGACCATCCGCAGCGCCGCCGGCGCTCCCTCAGCGCCCCCGCGACGCCAGAAGCGAAGCTCGCCGACCACGACGTCGGCGACTCGCAGCTCCGCGCTGCCGACCCCGGCCGCGACCGCGAGCAGCTTCTCCTCCTCCCCGGCCGAGCCTGCGGCGACGGCGAGCACGGCGCTCGAACGGTCGATCAGCGCGACGCTGGCGTCGAGCGCGACGGCGGCGGCGCGGGCCACCGCCGGCAGCCCGGTTCCGGACTCGATCGCCTCCGCGAGAGCCTCGAGTGGGTCGATCGGGGCGCCCTCGGCGGCGCCCGCGGAATCGCCGGCGGCCGGGTGCTCGGCCGCATCGCGAGCCACACCTGTCGCCCTCGCTGCCACGGGAAGCCTCAGATAGTAGGGCGGCGGCGGGAACCGGACGGCCCGCGCGGCGCGCTCAGCCGAACAGCGTCGAGATGTCGTCCCAGTAATAGACGATCGCCACCCCGATCGCGATGCCCACGCCGACCAGCGCGATCAGGACGATGAGCGACAGGGCCGCCGCCGTCGCCTTCTCCCAGCCGCGGGCGAAGGAGCCGATCGCGGGGACGAGGATCAGCGTCGTGAACGCGACCAGCGTGATCAGCCCCGCACCGGCGAAGATCAGCAACTCAGCTGACATCGGGCTCATTCTGCCGGAAGTGGACGACGACGACCACGATCGCCGAGAGCAGCGCGATGATCGCGACGCCGAGCGCCCAGCCGCCGCTGACGTCGCTCATGTAGTGGACGCCGAGGTAGACGCGGCTGAGGCCGACCGCGGCCGCGAGCAGGAATCCGGCGATGACGAGCGCCGTCCCGTTGCGCATCCCGGGACGCACCCGCAGCGCCACGGTCAGCGCGATCCAGGCGTAGACGACCGCGTGCGAGGCGTGCCCGCTCGGGTAAGAGAAGCCGGCCGTCTCGACCAGGCCGCCGGCCGGACGCGGCCGCGCCACCCAGTCCTTTAGCGCATCGGTGAGCGCGAAGATCGCGATCGTGCCGAGGACCAGGATGACCAGCTCCGGCCAGGCGCGGCGGGCGGCGAGCCAGAGGGCGGCGATCGCGGAGGCCGGGATGACCACCTCCCACGCGCCGAGGGCGGTCACGACCTCGGCGACCGACACGAGCCAGTCGGTGCGGATGTGGGAGACGAAGTCGGCCACCGTCGTGTCGCCGGTCGTCGGCCCCGGTGCTCCATCGAGGACGAGCGCGTAGGCGATCGCGATGTAGCTGCCGACCGCGAGCGCCGCGAGCGCCGTCGTGAACTCGAGCCCGAGTCCGCCGGGGGTCAGGCGGGCGACGAGAAACCGCGCCTGCGGCTGCAGGCGGCGGCCGAGTGCGAGCAGGTTGCGCAGCACCGGCCGCTTCTCCATCTCCGCCGCGAGCCGCTCCCGGTGCGCCTCGACCCTGAGCCAGCGCCAGGCGACGATGCCGCCGACGATCACGACGATGATCGCGGCGAAGGCGAGCAGCGCGTGCTCGGAGTTGCTGAGGACCGCCTCGATGTTCTTCGACGCGAAGTAGCCGAGCAGCGTGAACAGCGTCGCCCACAGGCCCGTGCCGAGGACGCTGTAGGGGGCGAGCTGGCGATACGGCATCCCCGAGCTGCCCGCGATGAACGGCGCGAGCGCCCGGACGAGCCCGATGAAGCGGCCGATCAGGATCGTCTTGCCGCCGTGGCGCGCGAAGTACTCCTCGACCTGCTTGAACCGCTCCGGCGTGATCCGCAGCCGCGGCCCGTGCCGAACCACCCAGTCGCGACCGAGCCGGTCGCCGAGCAGGTAGCTGCAGGAATCGCCGAGGAAGGCGGAGAGCCAGACGATCCCGATCGTCAGGACTACCGAGGTCGCGCCCTGCCCGGCGACGGCCCCGGCGAGGACGACCACCGTCTCGCCCGGGGCGACCAGCCCGACGAAGGCGCCGGTCTCGAGGAAGGCCAGCAGCCCGACCAGCAGATAGGTCCAGGAGCCCAGCGACCCGGAGACGTCCTCGAGGAGCTGCTGGACGTCGATGTCGGGGAGGGCCCGCTTGATCAGCTGGTAGGCGACGATCACCGCCACCACGACCCCGATCACCTTGAGCCAGTCCCGGCGCTCCCGCGGCAGCTCCATTCAGAGCCCCTCGACGGAGCTCGACACGATCGCCTCATGACCGCCGGCCCGCAGCTCCGCGGCCGCCGCCACCGCGCCGTCGCGGCCCTCGAAGATCCCGACCGCGGTCGGGCCCGAGCCGGTGACGAGCGCCACCGGGGCGCCGACCTCGACGAGGAGCCCGAGCGCGACCTCGATCGACGGCCGCAGCGAGAGCGCCGCCGGCGCGAGGTCGTTGACGAGCAGCGACGGGTACTCGAGCGGGTGGGCACCGGGTTCGGCCGCAGCCACGATCCGCCCCCGCGCCACCGCCAGCTCCCCGGCGTCGCGGGTCGTCCCGAGGCGGTCGGCCTCGGCGTAGACGGCCGCCGTCGAGAGCCCTTCCGAATCGGGGATGAGCACGACCGAGAACGGGTGCGGCCGCGGTAGCGGCTCGATCTCCTCCCCGGCCCCGCCGACGTGACAGAAGCGGGGATCGAGCTGCGAGCTGACGTCAGCGCCGAGCTCGCGCGCAAGCGCCACGATCCGCTCCGCCGGCAGGTCGTCGCCGGCGAGCCGCAGGACCGCCGCCGCGTCGGCGCTGCCGCCCCCGAGCCCGGCGGCGACCGGAATCACCTTCTCGACCTCGATCCGGACCGGATCGTGCGACCAGCCCGCCGCGCGCAGCCCTGCCAGCGCCCGCGCGGTCAGGTCCGGGCCCTCGATCCCGGTCACGACGACGCCGTCGCTCTCGGCCTCGCTGACCACGAGCCGGTCGGCGAGCGAGAGCGGGGCGAACAGCGAGCTGATCTCGTGCAGGCCGTCGGCGCGGCGGGGCCCGACATGCAGGCAGAGGTTGAGCTTCGCCGGCGCGAACGTCTCGAACGCCCTGCTCACGCCAGCCGCTCCGCGACCGCCAGGTGCTGCTCGGGGGTGAGCATCTCGGCGCGGATCCCCTCCGGCAGGCCGAGCGCGGCGAGCGCCTCGCGGCCCTGCTGACGGGCCTCACGCGAGCGCGGCCGGGGCGGCTCGACCCCGGCCCGCTCGGCCTCCTGCTCGCGGCGGCGTGCCGCGAGCTCGAGCGAGCGCGGAAGCGCCTTGCGGCGGTGCGCGAAGGCGTCGCGGACGATCTGCGCCGCCGCCGGCGCGACGGCGGCGCGGCGGCGGCGCAGCGCCAGCACGGCCGAGTCGACGCGGGGCCGCGGGGTGAAGACGGCCGGGTCGACGGCCCGCAGCATCCGCACCTCGCAGGCGAGCTGGACGAGGACGCTCGGGGAGCCGTAGGAGCGCGAGCCGGGCCGCGCCCGCAGCCGCTCGGCGATCTCGCGCTGGACCATCACCGTCCAGCGCTCGAGCGTGGGCAGCTCGGCGATCGTGCGGAGGATCAGGGGCGTGGCCACCGAGTAGGGAAGGTTGGCGACCAGCGCGGTCGGAGCGGGCTCGAGCGCGGCGAGGTCGATCCTCATCGCGTCGCCCCAGACGATCGTGATGCCGGGCCGGCCTTTCGCGAGCCGTTCGAGCGGCTCGCGGAGGCGCTCGTCGAGCTCGATCACGTGCAGGCGCCCGACCCGCGCGGCGAGGCGTTCGGTCAGCGCCCCCTCCCCGCCTCCGACCTCGAGCACGACATCGTCCCGAGCGAGCGCTGCATCGGCGACGATCGCCTCGAGCAGGTTCGGGTCGGCGAGGAAGTTCTGGCCTAGCCGGACCACCCGAACAGCCTCGCCGCATTCTCGGTGACGATCGCGTCGAGCCGCTCGTAGCCGATCCCGCGGGCCGCGGCGACGACCTCGGCCGTGTGCGTCACGTTCGCCGGGCTGTTCGGCCTGCCCCGCGCCGGCTGCGGCGCCAGGAACGGGCTGTCGGTCTCGACGAGCAGCAATCCGTCCGGCACCAGCGCCGCCGCGGCGCGGAGCCCGTCCGAGCCGGGGTAGGTGACGTTGCCGGCGAACGAGACGTGCCAGCCGCGATCGGCCGCCTCCTCGGCCCGCTCCGGGGTCGCCGAGAAGCAGTGGAGGATCACATCGATGCCGTCGGCCTCGGCCACGAGCAGCTCGAAGGCGTCGGCGACGGCGCGACCGGCGCCCGGGCCGGCGCTGTCGCGGAGGTGGATCACCAGCGGCAGCTCAGATCGTCGCGCGATCCCGATCTGGGCCTCGAAAGCGTGCACCTGCGCCTCCTCGGAGGCCCGGTCCCGGTAGAAGTCGAGCCCGGTCTCGCCGATCGCCCGCACCGCGTCGTCGGCGGCGAGCTCCTCGATCGCCGCGACGGCGTCACCGTCGAATCCCTCGGCCGAGTTCGGATGGCGCCCGACCGCGGCGAACACCTCCGGGTGCTCGTGCGCCAGCCGCACCGCCTCGCGGTTCGACTCCTCGCCGAGGCCGATCGTCAGGATCCGCCCGACTCCGACCCGGCGCGCCTCGGCGACCAGCTCGGCGGCCGGCGGATCGCAGACGCCGAGATGAGCATGGCTGTCGATCACGCGGGCTCCAATTTGGGGAAGAGGGGCTCGATCCGCTCGATCTCCTGACCGCCGCCGCGGGAGCCGAACGCGGTGATCTCGAGCGAGTCCTCGGCGAGAGCTTCGAGCAGCTCCCCGGCCGCCTTCGGGAGATAGGCGTGCAGGAGCAGCGTCACGACGCGGAGCCCCTCGGCGAGGTTGTAGAGGACGCGGTCGAGGTCGGCGGCGCGGTCGTCGTCCTTGGCCAGCTCCCACGGCTTCTGCTCCTCGACGTAGCGGTTGAGCCGCCGTACCGCGGCCCAGGTGAGGTCGAGGGCGCGGCTGATCTCGGCCCGATCGAGCAGGCCGGCGACGAGGATCTCGACCCCGCCGAGCCCGCCCTCCCCACCGGCCAGCGCCGGGTCGATCTCGGCGCCGTCCGGGACGGTCCCGCCCCGGTAACGGTCGATCATCGCCAGCACGCGGCTCGCGAGGTTGCCGAAGTCGTTCGCGAGTTCGCCCTCGTAGCGGGATTCGAAGCCGGCCGGCGAGATCGACCCGTCCTGGCCGAAGCTGACCTCGCGGAAGCAGTAGAAGCGGAGCGCGTCCGAGCCGTACTTGTCGATGACGTCGAACGGGTCAAGCACGTTGCCGAGCGACTTCGACATCTTCTTCTCGCCCATCAGCAGGTAGCCGTGGACGTACATCCGCTCCGGCAGCTCGAGGTCGGCGGCGAGCAGCAGGGCCGGCCAGTAGACCGAATGGAACTTGAGGATGTCCTTTGCCATCACGTGCAGCGACGCGGGCCAGAAGCGCTCGGTCAGGTCCTCGCCCGGGCGGGCGAACGAGAGCGCGGTGTAGTAGTTGAGGAGCGCGTCGAACCAGACGTACATGACCTGCTCGGGGTCCCAGGGGAGCGGCACGCCCCAGTTGAGCTTCGGGCGCGACAGCGACACGTCCTGGAGGCCGCCGCGGATGAACGAGACCGCCTCGTTGCGGCGGAAGTCGGGCGCGATCAGCTCCGGCCGCTGCTCGTAGAGCCGCAGCAGCTCGCCCTCGAAGCTGGAGAGGCGGAAGAACCAGTTCTGCTCGGTCTCGAGCTCGAGCACGATCTCGTGGATCGGGCAGGTGTTGCCGGGGCCGAGCTCGGTCGGCGTCTTGAAGTCGGCGCAGCGCGGGCAGTAGTAGCCCTCGTAGGTCCCCTCGTAGACGTGTCCGTTGTCGTGCACGCGTTGCATCACCTCCTGGACCTTCGCGACGTGGCGCTCGTCGCTGGTTCGGATGAAGAAGTCGTTGGTGACGTCGATCCGGGGCATCAGGTCGAGGAAGCGGCGCGAGTTCTTGTCGGCGAGCTCGCGCGGCGACACGCCGAGCGCCTCGGCGGCCTGCGCGACCGGCTCGCCGTGCTCGTCGGTGCCGGTCAGGAAGAACACGTCCTCGCCGCGCTGG
>DASSEM010000022.1:0-8400 GCA_035695265.1 Solirubrobacterales bacterium | reverse complement strand
GATCGCGTTCGACCAGACGTTGCGGATCAGATTCGCCGTGAAATTCGCGTACAGGGTCTTCTTCCACTCGGTGCCGCTCAGCGCCGGGAAGAAGACGTAGTCCTTGAGCGCCTGGCGGACGCCCTTGGTCGCGATCTCGCGTAGCTCGTCCTTGTCCTGCTTGAGCGGCTTCTCGCCGTTTCGGATCGCATCGAAGTCGAGGTCGTGCAGCGCCACCCCCCACTCGAAGAAGAGCATCAGCACGACGTTGTAGAAGGGCTGCAGCAGGTAGACCGGGTGCCACGGCTGATGCGGATCGATCCGCATGATCTCGTAGCCGAGGTCCTTGTCCTTGCCGCGGATGTTCGTGAACGTGTGGTGGACGTAGTTGTGGGAGTGACGCCAGGCGGACGCCGGCGAGGCGGTGTCCCAATCCCAGGTCTGGGAGTTGATGTCGGGATCGTTCATCCAGTCCCACTGCCCGTGCATCACGTTGTGGCCGATCTCCATGTTCTCGAGGATCTTCGCCACCGACAGCCCGGCTGTCCCGAGCACCCAGGCGGGCTTGTAGCGGGATGCCATCAGCACGATCCGCGACAGGACCACGAGCCGGCGATGGAACTCGATGACGCCGCGGATGTAGCGGGCGTCGTCGGTGCCGAGATCGTCGTAGACCTCGTCGTGAATCGCGTCGAACTCCCTGGCGAGCTGCTCGAGCTCGGCCTCGCTGAACCGGGCCAGCGGGCTTTCGACCTGATGGTCCTCCATCTTCGTCGTCACAGCTCGACCTCCACGTGTCCCTCCGGCGCGTTGATGCAGATCCGGATCATGTCTCCCTGCTCGCCGTGGACCTCGCCGGTGCGGAGGTCCCGCACCCGGCCCTCGGCGAGCTTGCCGACGCAGGTGTGGCAGATGCCCATCCGGCAGCCGTGCTGGAGCTTCGCCCCCGCCTCCTCGCCGCCGGCGAGGATCGGCACGCCGGTTTCGCAACGCGCCTCGATCCCGGTGACGCGGAAGCGGACGGTGCCGCCGGAGCCGTCGGCGCCCTCGCCGATCCGCGGCTGGAAGCGCTCCAGGTCGAGCAGCTCCGGATCGCCTTCGGCCTCCCAGTGGTCGGTGATCGCATCGAGCATCTCGCTCGGGCCGGAGGCGAGGGTGTAGCGCTCGTCCCAGTCGCTGCAGAGGCCGCAGATCGCGGCGGCGCCGAGGCGATCGCGCGACTCGGTGAAGTGCTCGTGGCGGACGTAACCGGGGTGTCGCTCGGCCATCCCGTTGAGGAGGTCGGCGAAGATGACGCTCTCGGCCCGCCGCTCGCTGTGAACGTGGACGACGTCGTCGAGCGCGTCGCGACGCTCGAGCTCGCGAAGCATGCTCATGATCGGCGTGATCCCACTGCCGGCGCTGATCAGCAGGAGCTTCTCGGGAAGCGGGTCGGGCAGGCCGAACGTCCCCTCGACGCCGCCGAGGAAGACCATGGCGCCGGTACCGATCCGGCGGGTGAAGTGCGGCGACATCCGCCCCGCCGGAACGTGCTTGACGGTGATCGAGAGCAGGCCCTCTGGGTGGCCGGGGTCGCTGGTCAGCGAGTAGGCGCGCCAGTGCCTACGGCCGTCGATCTCGACCCCGATCCGCAGGTACTGACCGGGCTCGTGGCCGGGCCACTCGAAGGCCGGCCTGATCACGATCGTCGAGGCCTCCGGGGTCTCCGGCTGGATCCGCTCGATCCGGCCGCGCAGCTCCTTCGCCGACCACATCGGGTTGACGAGCGCGATGTAGTCGTCGGGAACGAGCGGCGTCGTCAGCCCCCGCGCGCTGTTCAGCAGACGCTTCCGGATCGGCGATACCTGTGGGGTCGCTCCGCGCTCGACCATCCTGCTGTGCTCTCGCTTACCTCTCCGCCGCGGTCTACCCCGCGGCCGGACCTGCTATTCACCACTTACCTGCCACAGGATAATGCGACATCGTTCGATGTCAAGGTTGCTGGTGACCGGAAGGGGCTGGGCGGCTTCAGCGGAGAATCCGCAGGCCCTCGTACTTCTCGGCGTCGCGGCGGCGGCGGCCGAGCGCCAGCCAGAGCAGCGCCACGAGCGCGAGCAGGGAGACCGGCGGGACGAAGAGGCTGGCGGCGGCGAGGACGATGCCGGCCGCGGCGAAGGAGATGATCATGACGTTGGCGGCGTCGGCCTCCTTGCTCCCCGGCTCGTTGCCCTCGGCGCGGGCGATGGCGCCGGCGAGGATCGACCAGGCGATCGTCGCCGCGAGCGCGGTGGCGAGGACGCCGGCGATCAGGCCGGGCCAGGCGGCGTCGCCCTCCTCGGCGAGCGAGGCGGCGAAGACGACGGCGCCGATCGCGGCGAGGACGGCGATCGTCGGCCAGCGCATCACGTTGCGGCTGCGGGCGAGCATGAAGACGACGACGATCGCGAGCAGCGTGACGAGAAACCAGGTCGCCGCGATGAAGTCGTAGTCGGTCGCGTCGGTCGCGATGCCGGCGCCGATCGAGGCCATCATCGAGATGAACAGCGCGGCCAGCGGGCCGCCGATCCCGACGGCGAGCGCCAGCCCGAGCCCCTGGCAGATCGCCATGAACAGGTCCATCGGCCGGGCAGGGTAGTTGATCGCAGCGGATTCGCCGCTCGCGGCGTGGCGGAAGCGGCCGCGCTGTAGGAGACTTCCGGCGATGGACCCAGTGCGGCCCGAGGACAGGGGAGGCCCGGACGTCGAGCGCCCGCACCGGCGGGCTCATACGACCTCGGCCGACGTCGCCCGCTACGCCGGGCTGTTCGCGCAGCGGACGCGCGTGATGCGCTCCTCGGCGATGCGCGACCTGATGGCGATCACGTCGCGGCCGGAGGTGATCTCGCTCGCCGGCGGATTCCCCGACACCTCGACGTTCCCGCCCGAGTCGTTCGCAGCGCAGATGGCCCGGATCGCCCAGGAGTCGAGCGCGACGGCGCTCCAGTACGGACCGACCGAGGGCTTCGCCGAGACCAAGGAGGTGATCGAGGAGGTGATGTGGGCCGAGGACATGCGGCCCGACCCCGCCGACATCGTCGTCACCTCCGGCGGCCAGCAGGCGCTCGACCTCGTCTGCAAGACGCTGCTCGATCCCGGCGACGTCGTCATCGCCGAGGGCCCGACCTACCCCGGCGCGGTCCCGTCGTTCTGCTCGTACGAGGCCGACACCCGGCAGATCGCGATCGACGCCGACGGGATGCGGATCGACGCGCTCGAGGAGCTCCTCGCCGAGCTCGACCGCGCCGGCCGGCGGCCGAAGTTCATCTACTCGGTCCCGACCTTCCAGAATCCGGGCGGGGTGACGCTGACGCTGGAGCGCCGGCAGCGGCTCATCGAGATCGCCCGCGAGCGCGAGATCCTGATCGTCGAGGACAACCCCTACGGGCTGCTTCGCTTCGCCGGCGAGCCGCTGCCGACCCTCTACTCGCTCGACGGCGGCGACTACGTCCTCTACCTCGGCACGTTCTCGAAGATCCTCTCCCCCGGGATCCGGATCGGCTGGGTCTGCGCCCCGCCGCCGGTCCGCGCGAAGCTCGTCCTCGGCAAGCAGGCGGCGGACCTCTGCACCTCGACCCTGAGCCAGTTCTTCGTCCGCGAGTACTTCGGCGAGGGGCGCTGGCTCGACTACGTCGACGAGCTCCGCGACGTCTACCGCTCGCGCCGCGGGGCGATGCTGCGGGCACTGGCGAGCTACTTCCCGCGGCAGGCGAGCTGGTCGGAGCCCGACGGCGGCCTGTTCGTTTGGGCGACCTTGCCCGACTACATCGACACGACCGACCTGCTCGCCAAGGCACTGCGCGAGAACGTCGCCTTCGTGCCGGGCGAGGCCGCGTTCGTCGACGGACGGGGCAGCGGCTCGATGCGGCTCAACTTCTCGGCCCAGACCGAGGACGAGATCGCCGAGGGCGTCCGCCGGATCGGCGCCGTGGTCGGCGAGCAGGTCGGGTTGTACGAGACGATGACGCAGGAGCACCCGGCCTTGGATCACTCCGCCGCCTCCTCCGCTTCGCGTCCGGGGGCGGATCACTCCGCCGCTTCCTCCGCTTCGCGTCCGGGAGCGGCGGGGCACTCTCGGGATTCCGTGGAACCCGATGCGGGTGGCGCCGGCGCCGTCGTGCCGTTCCACCGGCGGCCGTCGCGCGAGCGGTGAGGGTCGCCGTGTTGAAGGGCGGGCGGGCGCTCGAGCGGGCCGTCTCGCTGCAGTCGGGAGCGCGGGTCGAGGACGCGCTCGCCGCGCTCGGCCACGAGGTCGTGCCGATCGACGCCGACGAGCAGCTCGTCGCCCGGCTCAAGGACGAGCGGCCCGACGCCGCCTTCATCGCCCTCCACGGTCCCGGCGGCGAGGACGGCACGGTGCAGTCGCTGCTCGAGCTGCTCGGAATCCCCTACACCGGTTCGGGCGTCGCGGCGAGCGTCCTCTGCATGGACAAGGTCCAGTCCAAGCACCGGATGCGCGCGGCCGCGATCCCGACGCCGGACTGGGTCGCCTTCGGCGCCGCCGCGTTCCGCGAGCTCGGCGCCGCCGACGCCTTCGAGGAGATCGAAGCCGCCCTCGGGATGCCGCTGATCGTCAAGCCCTCCGGGCAGGGTTCGGCGCTCGGCGTCCGCCTCGCCGGGTCGGCGGCCGAGCTCCCGGCCGCCGTGGTCGCGGCGCTCAGCTACGACGACCTCGTCCTGATCGAGCGCCACGTCGACGGCCGCGAGCTCGCCGTCGCGATCCTCGACGGCGAAGCGCTGCCGATCGTCGAGGCGATTCCCGAACAGGCCGACGCCTTCAACTACGAGGCCCGCTACGAGCTCGGCCGCACCCGCTACGCATGCCCCGCCGAGCTCGACCCGCCGGTGGCCGACGCGGTCACCGCCGTCGCGCTCGAGACCTGGTCGGCGCTCGGCTGCGCGGGCTTCGCCGTCGTCGACGTGATGCTCGGCGGCGAAGGGGTCGGCCCGCAGGTCCTCGAGGTGAACTCCGTCCCGGGCCTCACCGACACGTCGCTGCTGCCGATGGCCGCCGACGCCGCGGGGATCCCGTTCGAGCAGTTCGTGGAGCGGGCCCTGAGATGACTCCGACCAGATCCTCCGCTTCGCGTCCGGTCTGGTCGGGCGGCCGGCATCGGCCAGGACACCCCACGGTGGCGGGGATTTCACCGTCATGCACTGCAAAATCCCCGCCACCGAGTTGACTTTGGGTCAACGCGGTCCTGGACGACCCCCCGATCTGCGTCAGCCAGGGCGCTCCGGCGGTGGCTCGTCGGAGCCGCCGGCGAAGTCCTCCGGCGTCACCTCGTCGAGGAAGTCCTTGAACTTCTCGACGACCTCCTCCTGGTCCTCGACCTCGTGCTCGAACTCGATCGAGGACTCCTCGATGACCTCCTCGGCGGCGTAGATCGGGGCGTCGCAGCGGACCGCGAGCGCGAGCGCGTCGGACGGCCGACAATCGACCTCGACCTCGGTGCCGTCGATCGCGAGGGTGATCGTCGCATAGAAGGTGTTGTCGCGAAGCTCGGTGACGGCGATCCGCTCGCAGCTCGCGTCGATGTTGTCGAGCAGGTCGGCCATCAGGTCGTGGGTCATCGGCCGCGGCGTGCTCGCTCCCTGCAGCTTCATCAGGATCGCGGCCGCCTCCGGATGGCCGATCCAGATCGGGAGGAAGCGGTTGCCGTCGGTCGTCTTCAGCAACACGATCGGCTGCTTGCCGACCATGTCGAAGCTGACGCCGTAGATCTGCATCCGTTGCAAGTGGGCGATCCTGGATTCGAACCAGGGACCTCGTCCTTATCAGAGACGCGCTCTAACCGACTGAGCTAATCGCCCTCGCCGGCGGATTCTAGTCAGGGGGCGGCGGCCCTAGTCGCGATGAAGCGAGCGGGTCAGCGCGAGCAGCTCGTCGAGGTCGCTGAAGGTGATCCGCGCGGTCAGCCCGCGGGCGCCGGAGCTGACCCGGACGCCGTGCCCGAGCGCCTTCTCGAGCGCGTCCTCGGCGGCCCCGATCGCGGCCTCCTCGTCGGGATGGATCTCGCGGCGCTTCCGCGGCGCCGGGTTCTCGCCGCGGGCGCGGCGCTCGGTCTCGCGCACCGACCAGCCCTCGGCGACGGCTTGCCGGGCGAGCTTCCGCCGCTTGTCCTGCCCCGTGGCGGCGAGCAGCGCCCGCCCGTGGCCCTCGCTGAGCTCCCCGTCCTCGAGCAGCGTGATCACCTGATCGGGCAGTTCGAGCAGCCGGATCAGGTTCGAGATCGACGAGCGGCTGCGGCCGATCCGGCGCGCCACCTCCTTCTTGCTCAGCTCGAGCCCCTCGACCAGCTCGGCGCAGGCGCGGGCCTCCTCGATCGGGTTCAGGTCCTCGCGCGCCATGTTCTCGACGAGCGCGATCTCGAGCCGCTTCATCTCGTCCTCGCTGCGGAGGACGGCGGGGACCGTGGCGATGCCGGCCCGCTGCGCGGCGCGCCAGCGGCGCTCCCCCGCGATCAGCTCGTAGCGCCCGTCGCTGAGCGGCTGGACGACGAGCGGCTGGACGACCCCGGTCGCGGCGATCGACTCGGCGAGGCGGGCGATCGTGTTGTCGTCGAACGACTTCCGCGGCTGCGAGTCGCTCGGCCGGATCAGCTCGACCGGGACGTCGCGGTAGGTCGGCTCGCTGACCTCGTGCGACTCCGGCAGGATCGCCGCGAGCCCCCTCCCCATCCCCGCCTTCCTAGCCACGGCCGAGCACCTCCTCGGCGAGCGCGCGGTATGCGGTCGAGCCGCGCGAGTCCGGCGCGTGGGCGATCACCGGCATCCCGAAGCTCGGCGCCTCTGCGAGGCGGACGCTGCGCGGGACCACCGTGGCCAGCACCAGGTCTTCGAAGTGATCTCTCAACTCGCGCTCGACATCCTGGGAGAGGCGGGTACGTTCATCAGCCATGGTGATCGCGATGCCGGTCAGAACCAGTGACGGGTTGAGCTGACGCCGCACCGTCTGCAGCGTGTCGAGGAACTGGACCAGTCCCTCGAGCGCCAGATACTCGGCCTGGACCGGCACGATCACGCGATCGGCGGCGGTCAGCGCGTTGACCGTGATCGGTCCGAGCGAGGGCGGGCAGTCGAGGAAGGTGGCGGCGAAACGCTCGCGGATCGGCCCGAGCCCCTCGCGGAGCCGGAGCTCGGAGCGCTCGAGCGCCGGCAGCTCGACCGCCGCGCCGGCGAGGTCGCGGCTCGCCGGGGCGAGCCAGAGGTTGTCGGCCGCGGTCGGCCGGGCGGCCTCGGCGACGGACACATCGCCGCAGAGGATGTCGTAGGTGGAGGGCTTCGCCTCGCGGTCGAGGCCGAGCGTCACGGTCGCGTTGCATTGCGGGTCGAGGTCGACGACGAGCGTCTGGTGGCCCGCCTCGGCCGTGCAGGCGGCGAGGTTGACCGCGGTGGTGGTCTTGCCGACCCCGCCCTTCTGATTCGCGATCGCGTAGACGTATCCCATGGTCTCCCCCGCCCCGATGTCGGGTTGGGGGTCGCGCGACTCTAGATGACCTAGTGGCTGCCTCGGGGGCGCTTCTTCGCCATCCCCGCCCGGCGCGGCAGATCGGGCGGCGTCGGACCCGATTTCCGCATCAGGTGGAGGTGGCGGTTGCGGCTGCCGGCGTACGGGTCGGCCCGCCGGATCGCCTCCGGCTCGATCCCGAGCCGTGGGTGTCCGCGTTCGAGTTCGGCCTCCTCGTCCGGATCCCTGCGTCCCTTCCAGGCGACCACCACCCCGCCGTCGGCCAGGAGCGGCGAGGCGAGCTCGGCGATCGTGCTGAGCCGGCCGACGGCGCGGGCGGTGACCGCGTCGTAGGCCTCGCGCCCGGGCGAGCCGGGCCGGGCCCAGTCCTCGGCGCGGGCGTTGATCGCGCGGGCGTTGTCGAGCCCGGCCGCGGTGACGGCGCGATCGATGAACTCGCACTTGCGGGCGATCGACTCGACCAGGTCGACCTCGGCGTCGGAGAGCATCGCCGCCAGCACGAGGCCGGGGAAGCCGGCACCGGCACCGACGTCGGCGATCCGGTCCGCCGCGGCGAGCGCCGGAAAGCCGAGGCCGCTGAGGCTGTCGGCGACGTGGACCGTCCAGGCGCGCTCGGGATCGATCACCGCGCTCGGCGCCGTCGCGTCGCTCGCGAGCAGCGCGATCACCGGCTCGAGCCGGCTCCGGGCGGCGGCGGTCAACTCCGTCTGCGGCAGCGGATCGCCAGATCGACCCGGCGCGCCGGCAGCGCCCAAGGTCAGTCCGAGATCAGCGGCGCGACGACGATCCGCCGCTCCGGCTCGTCGCCCTCGCTGTAGGTCTCGACGTCGCTGCGGTTCTTGAGCACCTCGTGGACCATCCGGCGCTCGCTCGCCGACATCGGCTCGAGCCGGACCGGCTCGTCGTTGCGGACGGCGCGCTGGGCGGCAACGGCC
>DASSEM010000021.1:0-15425 GCA_035695265.1 Solirubrobacterales bacterium | reverse complement strand
GACATGACCAAACCTCCGGTGTTGAGTTCCGCGGCGCAGCCTATTCACTACCGGCAGCCGGCCAGAGCATGCGCGTAGAAGCGGAGGTAGTCGGCCCAGTGGGCGTTCCAGTAGTCGCCGTCGTGCCCGCCGGGCCAGGCGTGGGCCTCGATGTCGATGCCCGAGCCCTGCAGCGCCGCCACGAACGCGTCGGCGCCCGGCACGAAGGGATCGGCATCGCCGCGATCGAGCCAGAGGCGGGCCTCTGCGAGACCGGCCGGCTCGGTCCCGGCCGCGGTGACGAGGTCGTGCTCGGCGAAGTCCTCGGCCGAGTCGAACGCGCCCGCGGCCGTCTCGCCCGCGGTCGCCCAGATCGCCGGTGAGTGGCCGCCGACGGCGCAGAACTCACCCGGGTTGAGGCGGGCGAGGTCGAACGCCCCGAAGCCACCCATCGAGATGCCCCCGATCGCGACCCGGTCGGGATCAGCGCCGGTCTCCTCGACGACCGCGGGGATGACCTCGTCGACCACGTAGCGACCCCAGTCGCCGCTCGAGCGGTCGTGCCAGTAGGAGGAATCGCCGCCGTCGGGGAAGGCGACGACCGGCGCGCGCTCGCCGAGGTCGGCGAGGCCCTCGTACATCGCGTCCACGAGGTTCGAGTCCTCGTCGTTGCCGCGGCCGTGCAGGAAGACGAGCAGCGGGGGCTGCTCGACGTGATCGGCGGGGACGACCACCGACACCTCCTCGGTCGCGCCGACAGCCTCCGACTCGATCTCGATCCGGGTCACGGCGGCGCCACGGGGGTCGGCGTTGATCTCCCCGTCGATGACGCTCCAGGCCCACCAGCTGAAGGCGATCAGGATGGCGATGGCGACCAGGAGGAGCAGCCGGCGCCGGCGGTAGTTGGGCCGCTCGGTCACCTCACGGCACCCCGCGGCGCGAGTAATGAGCGCGCAGGCGCCGCCAGCCGGGGCGCACGACCTTCTTCCAGAGCAGGAGCAGAAGCAGGGCGCCGGTGATCAGGCAGGCGGCGGCGATCAGGGCCGCCAGCTCCGGATGCTCGATCGCCAGCACGGCGACCGTGGCGACCGTGGCGTCCTCGGCGAGGCTGACGAAGATGTTCGACGCCGGCTCCGGCGACGTGTTGACGCCCAGCCGCAGGCCGGCCTTGACGCAGTGGCTGGCCAGGGCGGTGATCCCGGCGGACCCGGCGCCGAGTGCCTCCTCGACCCCGCCGACGCCGCTCTCGCCGGCGAACTCGAAGCCGAGCGCCGCGCCGATCAGCGGCCTGACGACCGTGTGGACCGAATCCCAGAGGGAGTCGAGGAAGGGGACCTTGTCGGTGACGAACTCGACCGCGAACATCGCCCCGGCCAGGTACAGGACCCAGTCCTGATCGAGCCCATCGGGGACCTCGCCGACCCCCGCCCTCCCGAGCAGGCTGAGCACGAGCACCGTGGCATAGGAGTTGACCCCGGACGCCCACCCGGTCGAGAAGATGGTGGCCCCGAGATCCACGGACGGACCCTAGCCTCGCGCGGGGGTTCGCTCCCGCGCGGGTTGTTTGCTGGGCGTGGGCTCGCGCCGGGCCGCTGTCGTTGGGCGGAAGTGGCTCAGGGCTGGGAGGGAAGGTGGTGAGAGGGCAGTCGGCGCCACGGCGGGCTCCGGGGCAGATTTGTCACACCAGATGGGACATTTCCGCACCGCGTGCGGTTTGGGAGCCGCAGCGGTCGGCAGAAGCCCGCCGACTCCAGCGGCGCCGCCTCCACCTGGGTCATCTGTACCCCACTACTTGGTGGTCAGATGACCCACCCCCGGTGGGGTGAGCCGGCCCCTTCGGTGCCCGACACCGACGCGGGCGAACCGGAGGAAGCGGACGGGCGAAGCCCGAAGCATTCCTCCGGAGTCATCTAGTTCAGCCGCTCCACCACCATCGCCTCGCCCTGCCCGCCGGCCACGCACATCGTCTCGAGCCCGATCGAGTGGTCGTCGGTCTCCATGACGTTGAGCAGCGTGCCCATGATCCGGGCGCCGGTCATGCCGAAGGGGTGACCGAGCGCGATCGCGCCGCCGTGGGTGTTCAGCTTCTCGAGCGGGATCTCGCACTCGTCCATGATCGGGATCACCTGGGCGGCGAAGGCCTCGTTGAGCTCGACGACGTCGATGTCGGCGATCGTCATCCCGGCGCGGTCGAGGACCTTCTTGACGGCTCCGATCGGCGCCACCCCCATGAACTCGGGGTTGTTGCCCTCGGTTGCCGCGGTGATGATCCGGGCGCGCGGCTCCAGCCCCAGCTCCTTCGCCTTCGTGTCCGACATCACCAGGACGGCCGCGGCGCCGTCGTTGAGCGGGCACGAGTTGCCGGCGGTGACGCCGCCGCCACCGAACGCCTCCTTGAGCTCGCCGAGCTTCTCGCGCATGTCGCCCTCGTCCTTGCGTGGGCCGTCGTCCTTGGCGACCTCACCGTTCGGCGTCGGGGTCGGGACGATCTCGCGATCGAAGAAGCCGGACTCCTGCGAGGCGACGGCGAGGTGCTGGGAGCGCAGCGCGTAGTCGTCCATGGCGTCGCGGCTGACCCCGTACTTCTCGGCGACGTTGACCGCGGTCAAGCCCATGTCGATGTAGACGTTCGGATACCCGTCGTGCTCGCCGGTCAGCTTCTCGTTGCGATCATCGGCGCCGGCGACTTCGCTGCGCTCGTTGAAGCGCGAGACGAACTCGATGCCGGCGGCGATGTAGGCGTCGCCCTCGCCGTTCTTGATCGCGTTCGAGGCGTGACGGATCGCGTCGAGCGAGGAGGCGCAGTACCGCGAGACGGTGACGCCGGTCGTCGTCTCCGGCAGGTTCTCGGAGAGGATCGACATGATGCGGGCGAGGTTGAACGCCTGCAGGCCCTGGGGCATGCCGACGCCGGCGATCACGTCCTGGACGAGGGCCGGGTCGACGTCGGGGTTGCGCTCGCGCAGGCGATCGATCACGAACGCGCCGGTCTCATCCGGGCGAACCTGGGCGAGCGACCCTTTGAAAGCGCGGCCGATCGGCGTGCGCAGCGTGTCGACGATGACTGCCTCGGGCATGTAGATGACTCCTTGGTCGGGACGGGAGCGGGACTCCCGGACGGTAACGAGATGGGTGCAGAATGCTACGCATCGGCGCCGATCTCGGACCTCGACGGGAGGGCGAGCCTCTATCCTCGACACGGTCGATGACCACCGGGGCAGCCGACATCGAGCTCGACATCGGCGTCGCCGAGGCGGCTGAGCGGATCGCTGCCGGCGCGCAGCTCGTCGACGTGCGCCAGGACTACGAGTGGGAGGCCGGCCACGTCGCCGGCGCCGAGCACGTCCCGCTCGAGGAGCTCCCGGCGGCGGCAGTCCGCCTCGACCGCGACCGCCCGATCGTCTTCGCCTGTCGCACCGGCAGCCGCTCGGCGCTCGCCACCGACGTGTTCCGCGCCTCCGGGTTCGAGGCCTACAACCTCGCCGGCGGGCTGCTCGCCTGGGTCGAGGAGGGTCGCGAGGTCGAGCCCGCCGACGGGTCGGTCGCCGAGACCCGCCCCGACGCGAGCTGACGCTCATGGAAGGACGGCCCTCGAACCCGCCCGCGTCAGCACCACCCCCGGCCGAGGGAGCGCCGCCACCTCCCCCGGCCGAGGGCGGACCAACCCCCGCCGGGAACTCCCCGCCTCCGCCTGCGAGCCCGTCCCCGGCTCAGGGCGCTCCGGCTCCCCCGCCGGGAGCCCCAGCCCCGCCCGCCGGCGGACGCCCGGACCCCCCGACCCGCGTGACGCGGCCGCCGGAGGCCGGCGCAGCGCGGTCCGCCCCCACCCGGCCGCCGGAGGGCGGCAGGCCGGCGCCCGGCAAGCCGCTACCAGCGGGACAGCCGCCACCCGGCCCGCCGGCCGCACCCGGGGCACCCGGGGCACCTGCTGCGCCCGGGGCGCCCGGACGGCCTCCGTCGGCACGAAACCGCACCTCATCCTTCACCGCGATCGAGCTCGACAGCCTGCGCTCATGGGTCGCTGACCTCGATCGCAAGCTCGGGATTCGCACCTACCTGACCCTGGCGGCTGCGCTGCTCGCGCTCGCCTGCTCGATCGTCGCCGTCGTGCTCGCCGTCGACGCTCGCGACAACTCCGCCTCCAGCGACGACATCACCCGCCTCGAGGAGCAGGTAGCCGCGCTCGAGGGCGCCGCAGCGGTGGTGCCCCCCACCACGACGGGTGGCGGCGACGCGGCGGCCCTCGAGCAGCGGCTGACGACGCTGGAGGCGCAGGTCAAGGGCCTCACCGACGCCCGTGAGTCCTCCGACAGCCGGATCGGCGTGATCGAGGACGACATCGACGACCTCCGCAGCCAGATCAGCGAGCTCAACGGCGGCGGCGGCTGATCGAACCCGGCGGCGCTGCCGTCCGCAAGCCGCACTAGGGTCAGGTCGGTCAGGTGCTGGTGTCGATCGGCACGAGCACTCGAGCGAGGGCGCCGAGCGCCCGGAAGGAGAGCCACCATGACCGAGGGCTACTGCGTGAAGTGCCGTGAGAAGGTCGAGATCAAGGGCGCGGAGCAGATCACGATGAAGAACGGACGCCCCGCGATCACCGGCACCTGCCCGAATTGCGGCACCAAGATCTTCAAGATCGGCAAGATGAGCTGAGTCCCCGGCTCGCGGTCGCCGCCCTGGTGGCCGCTGTGCCGAACGTTCGTCGCTGGTGACGAACGGCGCAAACGATGGAACAATGCGGGGGCCGATGTCCGCTCCGCAGAAACCGCTCGAGTTGATCCTGGCCCGGAACCTGCTCACGAGCGTGACCACCCCGGCCTTCCTCGTCGCCCGGGACGGGACGTTGCTCTTCTACAACGAAGGCGCCGGGGCCCTGATCGGGCGGCCGTTCGAGGACACGGGCCAGCTCGCCATCGACGAGTGGACGCGACGGTTCGGCCCGTTCGACGACGATGACGAGCCGCTTTCATTCGACCAGCTCGAGCTGACCCGGGCGCTGCGCGAGGGCCGGCCGGCCCACGACGAGTTCACGGTCCGCTCCGCCGACGGGGTCAAGCACCGGATCGCGGCCAGCGCCATGCCGATCGTCGGCGCCGCCAGCGGCGCTTCGGGGGCGATGGTCATCTTCTGGCCCGTCGACGAGGAGCAGGCCCGCGAGGTGACCACCGGCCGCCACGAGGTGACGCGATGAGGGTCCGCGTCTGGGGCGCCCGCGGATCGGTCCCGGCCCCCGGCCCGGAGATGAACCGCTACGGCGGCAACACCTCCTGCGTCGAGCTCACCCTGTCGAGCGGCGAGACGCTGATCCTCGACGCCGGCACCGGCATCCGCACCCTTGGCTTCACGCTGCCCCCCGACCTCGCCGAGATCAACATCCTGCTGACCCACCTCCACCTCGACCACATCCAGGGGCTGATGTTCTTCCCGCCGTGCTTCCGGGCGGAGTCGAACATCCGGATCTTCGGCCCGAGCTCGCCCGAGGCGTCGCTGGAGGCGCGGATCGCCCGCTACATCTCGGCCCCGCTCTCGCCGGTCGAGGTCCGCGAGCGGCCCTGCGACGTCTCGTTCCTCGACGCGCCGGCGACCGAATGGGAGATCGGCGGCTGCACGATCCGCGCCGAGGCGGTAACCCACCGCGGCCCGACGCTCGGCTACCGGATCACCGACGGCGATACGACCGTCTGCTACATCCCCGACCACGAGCCCGGCCTCGGCGCCGACCTCGCCGGGCTGAACGAGGAGTGGATCTCCGGCTACAACCTGGCGCGTGACGCCGATCTGCTGATCCACGACTGCCAGTACGCCGACGAGGAATACCCGGGGCACGAGGGCTGGGGACACTCGCCGGTCAACGAGGCGGTCACGTTCGCTAGCCGCGTCGGCGCCCGCCGGACGCTGCTCTTCCACCACGATCCGCTCCACACCGACGGGTTCCTCGACGACCTCCACCAGACCGCGCGGCAGCGCTGGCGCGAGCTCGGAGGCGATCCCGAGCAGATCAGCATCGCCGCCGAGCGGGGCGAGATGACGGTCGGGGCCGCGGCCTCCACCGCGGCGGCAGCGCGGCTCGCCGTCTGAGCCTCGAGCAGCGGGACCCCGCTCTCTCAAGGGGCTCTCAATGCCCTCGACCGGCCCGTACAACCGTGGCCGGTGAATTTTCGACGCCGGTACAAACACGGCCGGCAGGTCGCGGCGGAGACTGGTTCACGTTGCTGAACCACGACCGTCGGCGCGCCGGCGGTGAGGAGGGATCGCGAATGTCGAAGAGGACAAAGGTGCTCGGCCTGGCGGCTGGGCTGGCGCTCGTCGTCGCGCTGGCAGTGCCGGGCGTGGCGTCGGCGCAGGACGGCGCGAAGCTGCTCGAGGCGAAGTCGCTCGAGCTCGACATGGTCTGGGTAGCGATCTCCTGCGCCCTGGTCTTCCTGATGCAGGCCGGGTTCCTGTTCCTGGAGATCGGGTTCAGCCGCGAGAAGAACGCCGGCGCGGGGGTCGGCAAGATCCTCATCAACCTCGCGGTCGTGACGATCGCCTGGTGGGCGGTCGGCTACGGGATCAGCGGCTTCGGCAACGACATCTTCGGCACCGACGGGTTCTTCTTCCACTTCGGGCAGGTGATGGGGAGCGGTGCCGACGCGGTCACGGTCGCGGGCTCCGACGCGATGCTGATGCTCTACGGCCTCGCGTTCGCCGCGGTCTCGCTGGCGATCGTCTGGGGCACGACCCTGGAGCGGATCAAGTTCAGCGCCTACGTGATCTACGGGGTCGTCTTCGGCGCCGTCATCTACCCGCTCGTCGCCCACTCGGTCTGGGGCGGCGGCCTGCTCTCCGACGTCGGCGGCAAGCCGGTGATGGACTTCGCCGGCTCCTCGGTCGTGCACCTGACCGGTGCCGTCGGCGGCCTGGTCGCGCTGCTCCTGCTCGGCGCCCGCCGCGGCAAGTACGCGGGCGACGGCACCCCGCGGGCGATCCCCGGCCACTCGATGCCGTTCGTCGGCCTCGCGGTGATGATCCTCTGGATCGGCTGGTTCGGGTTCAACGGCGGCTCGACGTTCGGTACCGCCGACGTGTTCTTCGGCGAGGTGATGCTGAACACCCAGCTTGCCGCCGCCGCCGGCGTGATCGGCGCCGTCCTCGTCTGCTACCGCAAGACGAAGTCGCTCGACGTCGGCATGGCCGGCAACGGCGCGATCGCCGGCCTCGTCGCGATCACCGCCCCGTCCGGATTCGTTGAGTACTGGGCGGCGCCGATCATCGGGTTCCTGGCCGGCGTCTTCGTCGTCTACTCGGTGATCGCGATCGAGCGGCGGCTGGACGACCCGGTCGGCGCACTGTCGGCGCACGGCATGGCCGGCATCTGGGGGACGGTCGCGGTCGGGATCTTCGCCTCACCACGCCTGATCGCGGACGGCGCGGCTCCGGGGATCTTCTACGGGATCACCGACGGCGGGTTCGCCGACTCGCTCGGCCAGCTCGGCGTCCAGGCGCTGGCGGTCGTGGCGACATTCACGTTCGTGTTCGTCGCCTCTTACGCGGTGTTCGCGGCGATCAAGGCTACGATCGGGATGCGGGTCTCCGCCGACGAGGAGCTCGCCGGACTCGACATCTCGACCCACGGCATGTACGGCTACCCCGAATCGTTCATCCCCCGCGAGGAATACCCGGGGACGGGTGCCTACCAGCCGAGCGTCGCTGGGACGCCGATCGCGACCCCGGCGACGGCGAACCCGCAGTCGGAGCCCGCGACCACGCCAAGCGCGTAGGAGGAGGTGAAGCAAGTGAAGAAGGTCGAAGCGTTCATCCGTCACGAGGCGTTCGAGCCGATCCGACAGGAGCTGCTCGAGCGGGGCATTCCCTCGCTCTCGATCTCCGAGGTCAAGGGATCGGGTCGCCAGAAGGGCGTCGTCGAGCACTACCGCGGAGCGAGCCTCACCGTCAACGTCCGTCCGAAGCTGAAGATCGAGTGCGTCGTCGACGACTCCGAGAAGGAGCTGGTCGTCGAGACGATCCTCAAGCACGCACGGACCGGCTCGATCGGCGACGGCAAGATCTTCGTCCTGCCGGTCGAGGAGGCGATCCGCATCCGCACCGGCGAGGAGGGCGAGGACGTCCTGCAGGCCCACGAGGGGCCCGAGGTGCCGGTCGTCTAGTCAGCTGACCGCGGGGGACCGCCCCGGGGCGCTTCAGCCGAGCGCCTCGCGGCGGGCGCGCTCGGCGGCCTGCTCGGCTTCGCGGGCGGCCCGCGCCCGCGCCTCGCGCTCGAGCTCTCCGCGGCGCTCGCGTGCCTCGGACTCGGCCTTCTTGGCCAGCCGCGCCCCCTCGAGCTCGGCCTCGCGGGCGGCCCGCTGCCGGGCCTTCTCGCCGGTCACCGTCGCCTCCAGCCTGAGCTTCTCCATCTCTGCGGCGAGCTTGCGCTCCGCCTCCGCCTTCGTGCGCCGCTCAGCCTCGTCGGCGAGTCGCTCGGCCAGCGTCTTCAGCCGCGCCTCGGCGAGGTTGAGCTTGCCCTCGACCTCCTGCCTCGCCTCGACCTCGGCGGCGAGCTTGCGCCGCCAGTCCTCGCGGACGCGCTCGAGCTCGCCCTCGAAGCCGTCCTCGCGCTCGGCGATCCGAGCATCGAGCTCGCGGGCCCGGTTCTCGATCCCCTCCTCGAGCTGCTTGCGCCGGGCCGCGATGTCGGTCTCGGCCTTGCGGCGGCGCACGTCCATGCGCTCTTCGAGCTCGGCCTTGCGGCTCTTGAGCTCCTCCTTGATCTGCTCGGCGCCGCGCTGCTTCATCCCCGCGATCGCCTCGGCGAGCTTCTCCCGGCCCTCGGTGCGGAGCTCGGTCCGGGTCTCCTCGACCCGCTCCTCATAGCGGCGCTCGGCCGCCGCGGCGCGCTCGTCGGCAGCCCGCTCGGCCCGCTGGGCCCGCTCGACGGCTGCGTCGCGCTCGGCGACGGCACGGCGGGCGATCGACTCGGCCCCTGCCGCGCGCAGAGCCGACTCCCGGGCCTCGGTGGCGATCCGCTCCACCTCGGACGCGAGAGCCTCGACGTCGCCGGCCCGAGCAGCCTCGATCTTCTCCTTGAGCTCGTCGCTGGCGGCGCGGGCGCGCTCGGTCCGGCCGCCGGAAGGTTGCTGTTTGGCGCTCGTTTCCATCAGGTCCTCCTTCCCCGTGGCGAGCCTACCCTTTGCGGGCGCATCTAGCGTTTGACCTGGGGCGCCGAACCGTCGTAGCTGAACGAGACCGCGATCGCGAGCAGTGAGCTCAGCACGACGAAGATGATCGCCGCCGCGAGCAGCCGCGGCATCTTCGCCGCGTGGGCATAGACGCCGACGAGGAAGCCCGCGCCGATCATCAGCGCGTAGGGGCCGGCGTCGTCGCCGAGCGCCAGGGCGAGCGTCAGGGCGGCGGATGGGCTCACCGCCTCATTATCATCGACCCGCGTGAGCTCCCCGTCCACAACCACGGCCGACACAGGCTCCGCGCAGTCGGGCCACGACGGCGTCGAGGAGTCGCGCGCGGCGCTCGAGGCGGCCGGCTACCTCGCCGACGACTCGACGGCGCTCGTCTCCCACCTGGCGCAGCAGCTCGGCAAGCCGGTGCTCGTCGAGGGTCCCGCCGGGGTCGGCAAGACCGAGCTCGCCAAGGCGCACGCCCGCGCGAGCGACCGCGAGCTGATCCGCCTGCAGTGCTACGAGGGCCTCGACGAGGCGAAGGCGCTGTACGAGTGGAACTACCGCAAGCAGCTCCTGCGGATCCAGGCCGAGGCGAGCGCCGGCGAAGAAACCGCGCCGCCCGGCGAGGCCGTGATGGAGGACATCTTCAGCGAGGAGTTCCTGCTCACCCGGCCGCTGCTGGCCGCGATCGCGTCGGACGAGCCGGTCGTTCTGCTGATCGACGAGATCGACAAGACCGATCAGGAGTTCGAGGCGATGCTGCTCGAGGTCCTGTCCGACTTCCAGATCTCGATCCCCGAGCTGGGCCGCATCGAGGCCACGACCATGCCGCTGGTGCTGCTGACCTCGAACAACTCGCGCGAGCTGACCGAGGCGCTGAAGCGGCGCTGCCTCTACCTCTGGCTCGACTACCCGGCGGTCGAGCGCGAAGTCGAGATCGTCCGCCTGCATGCGCCCGAGCTCGACGAGGAGCTCGCGCGCCGGCTCGTCGAGGTGATCGGCATGGTCCGCGAGCTCGACCTCAAGAAGCCGCCCTCGATCGCCGAGTCGATCGACTGGGCGCGAGCGCTGCTCCTGCTCGGGGCCGAGCAGATCGACGCCGACGTCTTCACCCGGACGATGAGCATCATCGTCAAGCACCGGACCGACCTCGACCTCGTCGCCGAGCGGGTCGGGATGCGGCTGCCGGCTGCCGGCCGGCAGGCCGTCGAGGGCGGCGCCGCGGGGGGCTGATCGCCGTGCCCGCCGCCGCACCTGGTCCCGACCTCATCGCCGACCAGCTCGTGCGCTTCTGCGACGAGCTCCGCAGCGAGGGGCTCGCGATCGGCACCGCCGAGATCCTCGACTCGCTCGCGGCCGTCGAGGAGGTGCCGTGGAGCGAGCGCGAGCAGTTCCGGGGCGCCCTGGCAGCGACGCTGGCGAAGTCACAGGAGGACCGGCGCCTGTTCGATCTCGTCTTCGACCGCTGGTTCTTCCGCGCCGCCGAGCTCGAGGCGATCGAGCGCGACCGCGAGGGGGCCGCGACCGGCGAGGGGGCGGCCGGCGGTGGCGAGGGCGAGGGCGACCGCGTCGACGTCGACGAGCTCGGCGAGCTGATCCGGCAGGCGATCGCCGAGGGCGACGAGACGCGGATGCGCGACCTCGCCCAGCTCGCCGTCGCCGCCTTCGGCCGCCGCGGCGAGGGCTCGGGCGTCGTCGGCGTCGACGTCCAGCGGATCCGCCGCTCGCTCGGGCTGACGCCGGGCTCGACCGGCAGCGACGGCGGCTCCGGCGACGTCGAGCTCGACCGCGACGGCGTCCGCCGCTTCGAGACCAAGCTGCGCCGCGAGCTCGAGCGCGGTCTGATCGAGCGCACCGGGAAGCTGCCACCCGCACGGCCGCTCGCCGACCTCGACCGGGCCCTGCCGACCAACCCGACCCAGGATCTCGCGGCGGTGCACCGCTCGGTGACGATGCTGAAGCGGCGGCTGGCGACGCTCGGCAACGAGCAGCGCGGTCGCCGCCGCGGGCGCGTGGTCGACGTGCGGCGGACGATGCGCGCCTCGCTGGAGACCGGAGGGGTGCCGCTGCGGCTCCGCTACCGGCCGAAGCGCCCGCGCCGGCCGGAGATCTACGTCCTCTGCGACGTCTCGACCTCGGTGACCTCGGCCAGCGTCTTCTTCCTCAGCGTCCTCCACGCCCTCCACGACTCGTTCCGCAAGCTCCGGAGCTTCGTCTTCATCGAGCGGATCAGCGAGGTCACCGAGATCTTCGAGCGCGAGCGCGACTTCACCAGGATCAGCGAGCGAATCAGCCGCGACGGCGGCGTCGCCGACATCTCCGGCTACACCGACTACGGCCGCGTCTGGCTCGAGTTCCTCGAGGAGATCTCCGCCGACCTCGACCCGCGCTCGACCGTGATCGTGCTCGGCGACGCCCGCACCAACGGCCGCGACCCCCACGCCGCCGCCTTCGCCCGGCTCACCGAGCGCGCCGGCCGCACCTTCTGGCTCAACCCCGAGCCCCGGCTCTACTGGAACTACGGCGACTCGGTCATGGCCGCGTACGAGCCCCACACCACCGAGGCGTTCGAGTGCTGGACGACCAAGCACCTGGAGCACTTCGTCGACGTGGTGGCGCGGCCCTGATGGCCGGGGCGGTCAATTGAGAACGGGCTATGATCGGAGGCGTCAAGGGGTGCTCGCGGGCAGCGGGCTGAGATAGCGTCTCCGGGACTCCCCGCCCGGCGCTGACCCTCCGAACCTGTGCGGTAATTCGCGCGAAGGGAAAGATCGTCATCGCCGAGAGGCACCCATCCGCGGCCGGCGAGGCCGCCCATCAGGAGCCGTCAGTCGAACCGGCGGCGATCGCCGTGGCCGGCGTCGAGCATCGCTACGGCCCGACCGAGGTGCTCGCCGGAATCGACCTCGAGGTGGCGGGCGGAGAGACCCTGGCGCTCGTCGGCCCGTCCGGTTGCGGCAAGTCGACGCTGCTGGAGCTGATCGGCGGCCTGCGGCCGCTGCAAGCGGGGACGATCGCGATCGGCGGCACGACCGCGGCTGCCGCGCGGACCGCAGCTTCGACCTGGATGCCGCAACGCGACCTGCTGCTGCCCTGGGCGAGCGCCGCCGACAACGCGGCGCTGGCGCTGCGCGCGCGAGGCGGCGGCCGCGCCGAGGCCCGCCGTCACGCGAGCCGGCTCCTCGAGCACGTCGGGCTCGGCGGCTTCGCCGCGGCGCTTCCGCACGAGCTCTCCGGTGGGATGCGGCAGCGGGTCGCCTTCGCGCGGACGCTGCTGGCCGGGACCCCGGTGCTGCTGCTCGACGAGCCATTCGCAGCGCTGGACGCGATCACCCGCGGCGAGCTGCAGGCCTGGCTCGTGCGGACGCTGGCGGAGGAGCGGCGGACGACCGTGCTCGTCACCCACGACGTCGAGGAGGCGCTCTACGTGGGCGACCGGGTCGCGCTGATGACGCGGCGGCCGGCCCGAGTGACGGCGCTGATCGACGTGCCGCCGGCGCCCGCCGGGGCGAGCCGGGCGGAGGCGATCAGCGACCCCGCCTTCGTCGCCGCCCGGGCCGACGCGCTGCGGGCGCTGGAGGAGGCATGACCGCCGGCCGGCGATCGATTGCGGGTGCATGGCCGGCGTTGCTCGTCGCGCTGGCGCTGGTCGGCCTCTGGCAGCTCGCCGCCTCGAGCGGCGCGCTCGCCGATGCGCTCGGGCTCGAGCCCTTCCTCGTCCCCTCGCCCGCCGAGATCGGCGAGTCGCTGTGGGAGGATCGTGGGCTGCTCGCCGAGAACGCCTGGGTGACGCTGATCGAGGTCCTGCTCGGGTTCGCCGCCGCCGTGGCGCTCGGGATCGCGACCGCGGTCGCCCTGCATCTCTCCCCGCTCCTGCGCCGCGTTTCCTATCCGCTCGTGATCGCCTCACAGACGATCCCGGTGATCGTGATCGCGCCGGTCCTCGTCGTCTGGTTCGGGTTCGGGATCGGCCCGAAGGTCGCGATCATCGCGCTGATCTGCTTCTTTCCGATCGCCGTCAACACGCTCGACGGGCTCGGGACCGTTCCGGCCGAGCAGCGGCTGCTGATGCGCTCGCTCGGGGCCGGCCGGCTGCGGCTGCTGACGCTGGTCGAGGCCCCGACGGCGGTGCCGTTCGCGCTCAGCGGCGCCAAGATCGCCGCCGCGGTGGCGGTGATCGGCGCCGTCTTCGGCGAGTGGGCCGGCGCCACGGAGGGGCTCGGGCACCTGATGCTCATCGACAACGCCCAGCTCGAGGTCGCGCGCCTGTTCGCTGCGATCGTCTGGCTGTCGGCGATCGCGATCGCCCTGTTCGCCTGCCTGAGCCTGATCGAGCGCCGAATCGCCTGGTGGGGCGAGCCGGTGAAAGCCGGCGAGCGAGGAGGAGAGCGGTGAGGAGGAGGACGGCTGTGGCGGTCGCGGCGGCCGTCGTCGCGGCGACGGCGATCGGGCTCGGCGCCTGCGGCGACGGCGATGACCAGGGCGGCGGCGGCGAGCCGTTCGCCCTGACGCTGGACTTCTACGTCAACCCCGATCACGCCGGGATCTACACGGCGCTCGACCGCGGCTACTTCGACGCGGCCGGCCTCGACGTCACCCCGCAGGTCCCCTCGGACCCTGCGGCGCCGATCAAGCAGGTCGCCGCCGGTCGCGCCGACCTCGCGATCTCCTACGAGCCCGAGGTGATCCTCGCCCGCGAGCAGGGGCTCGACGTCGTCGCGGTGGCGGCGCTCGTCAACGGTCCCCTGACCTCTTTGATCTCGCTTCCCGAGGCAGGCATCGAGTCGGCGGCTGATCTGACCGGCAGGACCGTCGTCACCGCCGGCATCCCTTACCAGGCCGCCTACCTCGACACGATCCTCGAGCGGGCCGGAGTCGACCCGGGCTCGGTCGAGCAGGTCGACGTCGGCTTCAACCTGATGCCGCCGGTGATCTCGGGCCGCGCCGACGCGATGCTCGGCGGATTCCTCAACGTCGAGGGCGTCGAGCTCGCCGAGCGCGGCCTCGACCCGCGTGTCGTCCCCGTCGACCGGCTCGGCATCCCGACCTACGACGAGCTCGTGCTCGTCGCCGGCGGCGAGCGGGTCGAGGCCGATCCGGAGCCGATCCGCGAGTTCCTGGTGGCACTCGAGCGCGGCACCTATGCGGCGGCGCGTGACCCCCAGGCGGCGACCGAGGCGATCGTCGCCGCCGGCAACGGCCTGGACTCGGAGTTGACCCGGGCTGAGGTCGACGCGACCCTGCCGCGGCTGGTTCCGCCCGGCGATCAGCCGTACGGCTGGATGGACCCCGTCCGCTGGCAGCGCTTCGCCGACTACCTGTACGAGGCCGGACAGGTCGACTCGCGCCCGGATGCCGCCGACCTGCTCACCAACGACCTGCTGCCGCCGGCCCGCGGCGGCGGCTGACCACCGGTCAGCGACGAGCTCCGACCAATAGTTGGCAACAACTCGTCGCTCACCGGTGGAGGACGGCTGGACGGCGACGCGGCGTGGCTCTCAGGCCGCCTCGTACTCGGGGTTCGGCGGGTGGTAGCGGAGCGGCGGGAGGCCGGCCTCGGAGCGGCGGCCGACCAGCGTGAGCCGGGCGGCGAGGCCGCGCCAGGGCGCGTAGGGAGCGTAGAACTGCTCGACCTCGGCGACGGTGGCGCGGCGACCGAGGCCGGCGAGCCGGCCGACGAGCTTCAGGTAGGCGACGTCGCCGGCCGGCAGCGAGTCGAGGTCGCCACGCCCCTTCAGCGCCAAGCATTGGATGGTCCAGGGGCCGATCTCGCTGATCCGCAGAAGGCGCGCGTCACCGGCCGGATCGGCTGGGTCGCAGCGCCCGGCGGCGATATCGCGGGCGCCCTTGATGAGCGCCAGCGCCCGCTTCGGGGCGAGGCCGCAGGCGGCGAGCTCGGCCGGCGCGAGCCCGGCGACGACCCCGGGGCCGGGGACGTCGGCCAGCGGCCGGACCCCATCCGGACCCTTCATCCGCGTCCCCCAGCGGGCCACGATCCGGCGCTGGATCGCCGCCGCCTCCCGCGACTCGATGAGCTGCTCGGTCACCGCCCAGGCGAACGCCTCCCAAGCGTTGGGACAGCGCCGCACCCGGTAGTGGGAGAGCCTCCTGATCAGCGGCCCGAGCAGCGGGTCGCGGGCGAAGCGGCGCTGAAACTGGACGTGGTCGTCGTCGACGGCGAGTGCGTGGCGGCCGCGGCGGATGGCCTCCTCGAGCTCGGCATCGCCGGCCCGGCGCCCGTTGCGGCGCGCCAGCCACGGCTCCGGGACCGGCATGGCCGCGATCGCGACC
>DASSEM010000020.1:0-3490 GCA_035695265.1 Solirubrobacterales bacterium | reverse complement strand
AGCGGACCGCCGAAGGGCTGACGCTCGATCACCTCGAGCCGATCGCCCGGGGCGATCTCACGGTCGCTGAGGTAACGGAGCATCTCCGGATCGGCATCCGAGACGCGCACGAAGATCGCCGCGTCGCCGCGATCGAGCTGGCTCAAGGCCCGCGTGGCCTGCTCCGCCAGCTCCAGCTCCGAGTTCGGGATCGGGTCGCCGTGCGGATCGTGGCTCGGATGTCCGAGCGCGGCCGCGATCAGCTCCTCGAGATCCTCGGAGATGTAGTGCTCGAGAACCTCGGCCTCGTCGTGGATCTTGTCCCACGGCATTCCGAGCGCCTCCGAGAGGTAGGCCTCGAGGAGGCGGTGGTGCCTGATCACCTCGATCGCGAGACGCTCTCCGGCCGGCGTCAGCGTCGCGCCCTTGTAAGGAGCATGGGAGACCAGGCCCATCTCGTCCATGCGCTTCAGCATCGCGGTCACCGCGCCCGGCGAGACCCCGAGCACCTCAACCAGGGTCGAGTTGGCCACCGGGCCGTCCTCGCGGTGCTGGAGCTTGTAGATGGCCTTCGCGTAATCCTCGACCGCCTCGCTCGAGGAGCCAACCTTCTGCGCTTCGTCCCGGTCCGCTTTCTTGTCGATGAAGGTGGTTTTCTCTGTAGCCACAACTCTGGTTTATACCAGAGTGAAATCTCTACCGGCAACCGCTGCCTACAATCGCTCGCGATGACGGCGACGCTCGAGCTCGACGCGCAATACCGCGCGATCCGCGAGGAGGCGGGGCTGCTCGACCGCTCCGAGCGGCCGCGGCTCACCGTCGCCGGAGACGAGGCCGCCGAGTTCCTCCAGGGCCAGGTCACCAACGACGTCGAGGCGCTCGAACCCGGCGCCGGCTGCTACGCGCTGCTGCTCGACCGCAAGGGCAAGGTCCGCGCCGACATGCGGGTCCTGCGGCTCGCGGCCGGCGCGTTCCTGATCGATACCGAGCCCGAGTGCGGCGAGATCGTCGGGGGCCACCTCGGCACCTACAACATCGGGCGCGACGCCGCCGTCGAGCCCGATCCCGAGCAGCGCGCGCTGCTCGGGCTGCTCGGGCCGATGACGGCGCGCCTGCTCGGCGGCGGCAGCCTCGGGCCGGAGCACTCCCACCGCGAGCTGTTCGTCGCCGGCGTCGGCTGCCGGGCGATCGCGACCGAGGCGGGTGCCGACCTGCTCGTGCCGGCCGACGGAGCCGCCGCGGTCGAGGAGTGGCTGCTCGCCGAGGGCGCCCAGCCGGTCGCCGAGGACGCCGCCGAGATCGCCCGCGTCGAGGCCGGACGGCCGCGGATCGGACGCGAGATCGGACCGCGGACGATGCCGGCCGAGGCGGGCCTCGAGGAGCGCGCGGTCAGCTTCACCAAGGGCTGCTACATCGGCCAGGAGCCGGTCGCCCGCCTCCATCACAAGGGCAAGCCGAACCGCCACCTGCGGCGGCTGCGGGCAACCGCCCCGGTCGCGGCCGGCGACCCGGTGGGCAACGGCGAGCGCGAGCTCGGCACGGTCGGCACCGCGGTCGTCTCCCCCGCCGCGGGGCCGCTGGCGCTCGCGATCCTCCGCCGCGAGGCGGAGCCGGGCGGCGAGGTCACGGTCGGCGCCGCCGTCGCGGCGACGGTCGAGGCGATCGACGACTGATCGCCGGCGGCGACGCTCGCCCTCCAAGCCTCAGCCTGCGACGCCGCGTGCCTCGAGCCCGTCGAGGATCAGCTCGGTCCCGAACTCGAAGGCCGCATCCGCGCTCGGCCGCTCGAGCTGCGAGGCGAGGGCGACGATGCTCGGGAACTGCTCGGGGCCGAGGCCCGTAGGTTCCCCGCCGCCGCCGCGTTCGAACGTGAACCCGCTGATCTCCGCCAGCGCGAATCCGCGCGCGAACGAAACCAGCAATCGGTAGGCATGGGCGGCCTCGTCGGCGCTCAGGCCGACGGCCCGCAGCGCCGCCAGTGCCACCTCGACGGGCTCGTAGGCGGCGCTGGTCCGCAACGGCCGCATCCCGACCAGCCTGAACGCGTCGGGATGGGCGAGCGCGACGGCGCGGATGCCGTGCGCGAACCGTCGCAGGACCGAGCGCGGGTCGCCGACTTCTCCGGCCTCGACTCCGATCTCCGCGACCATCACCTCGCTGAGGCCGTCGAGCAGCTCCTCCCGCCCCGCCACGTGGTTGTAGATCGACATCGCGGCGATACCCAGCTCGCGACCGAGGCGCCGCATCGTCAACGCCTCCGAGCCGTCGCGGTCGACGAGCTCCAGTGCCGCGTGAAGGACCCGCTCGCGGGTCAGCGGCCGGCGCGAGCCGGCGGTCGGCTGTCGGTCGACGGGACCCATGCGGAGGGTTGCGAGCGTACAGCGTAAGTGCTATGCCTTACGTTGTAAGTAATCGACGGTGGAGGGAGACTCTCATGCAGACCTACGCGATCCTGCGACGCTCGGCCTGGGCGAGCCCAGAGGAGCTCGAGGAGGCGGCGAGACGCTCGGCTCAGGTCGGGAACGAGGAGATGCCCGATCGCGTCCGCTGGATCCGCAGCTATGCGCTCGCCGAGGAGGACGGATCGGTCGGCACCGTGTGCATCTACCAGGCGGAGAGCCCGGAGGCGATCCGCGAGCACTCCTCACGGGTGCCGATGCCGGCCGACGAGATCATCCCGATCGCGGACACGGTCATCGTCCGCGACGATCCCGCGCCGGAGGCCGCACGCTCCTGAGGCGATGGCCCGGGAGGCGGCGACGCTCGCCGGGCCTTCGGGTAGATTCAAGCCCGGATGAGAGGGAGATCTGCAGGCGCAGGGCTGCTCGTGGCCGCCCTCCTCGCGGCCGGCTGCGGCTCCGAGGACTTCCCCAACGAGCCGCGCCCGCCCGCCCCGGTCGAGCTCAGCGCGAAGGTCGACGACCGCAAGGTCACCGTCGTCCCCGACGAGATCGGCGCCGGCCTCGCGACGTTCACGATCTCCAACCAGTCACGCGACGACGTCGAGCTCGCCTTCGACGGCCCCAACGGCGCCACGACCGACGAGATTCCGGCCGGGGGCGTCGGCGCCGTCCAGTTCGAGCTCGAGACCGGCGACTACACGATCGAGCCCAGCGTGCCGACGATCAGCGACGGTCGGATGACGGTCGGGCCGGAGCGCCCGAGCGCCCAGAACAAGCTGCTGCTGCCCTGATCGGCTCGGAGCCGGCGCTCAGTCCGGCTCGCCGTCGCCGCCGTCCGCGGCCTCGGCGACGAGCGAGTCGATCCGGTCGAGCTTCTCCTCGATCGCGGCGACCATCCCGTCGAGGCCGCTCCGGGCCTTGTCGGAGGAGGTCTTGATGTTGGTCAGGGTCGAGCGGATCGCCTGCGCCTGCTTGAGGCAGGAGATCGCCTCCTCGGTCGCCACGCGGACCTCGCCGGCGTCGACGGTGAGGTCGCGATGGCGCGCCATCGCGACCCGGGCGAGCGCCAGCCGGTAGGCGAGCGCCAGCTCGGGACCGTCGGGGTCCTC
>DASSEM010000019.1:0-10427 GCA_035695265.1 Solirubrobacterales bacterium | reverse complement strand
GTCCGGTCGCGCTCTCCCCAGACGATCAGCGCCGGCACCGGCCCGAGCAGGTAGAGGCGGTCGACCGCGCTCACCCGCTGCCCGCGGATGTCGATCACCGAGCGCAGCGTCTCGACGAACGCCCGCCGCCCGCCGCGGCTGCCGAGCGGCCGGATCGCCCGGATCACCGCGCGGACGTAGGGCGCCTTCGCCGCACCCGAGCGCTCGAGCCGGGCGGCGAGGGTCTCGAGCCCCGCGACGATCCGCGAGGCCGTCGCCGCGCGCAGCGCCAGCGACGCGCCGGGAAGGGCAGCGCCGCGGAGCATCGGGCTCACCTCCGGGCCGAGCCCGCCACTCGAGACCAGGGCGAGCCGCTCGACCCGCTCCGGGAACTGCCAGAAGTACTGCATGGCGACGCCGCCGCCGAGCGAGTGGCCGACGATCGTCGCCGGACCGACGCCGATCGCCACCAGCAGGTCGCGGATCGCGGCCGCGTGGGCACCGAGCGAGTAGTCGCCGCGCGGGGTCGCCGAGTCGCCGTGGCCGATCAGGTCCGGGGCGATCACCGTGTGGCTCGCGGCGAGCCGCAACGCGACCTCGCGCCAGTGCCGCGAGGAGTTGACCATGCCGTGGATGAGGACGACCGGGGGCCCGCTGCCACAGGCGCGATAGACGGCGCGGTGGCCGTGCAGGTCGACCTCCCAGGCCTCGAAGTCGCTGTCTGATCCGGGCGCCACCGGCTCCACCCTACGCCGTGGCCCGGAGCGTCGCGAGGCCGGCCTCGAAGACGGCGATCGCGGCGTCGATCAGCGTCTCGCGGTCGGTGTGGGGACGATCGAGAGAGGCGAGGATCGCGCCCTCCAGAAAGCCGACCCAGCCGCGCAGGACGACGCGGACGTCGGCACGCCCGACGTCGAGTCCGGTGAGCGATGCGATCAGCCCGATCTCCTCCCAGCGCTGCGCCTCGATCCGGTTGAAGACCTCGCGGAAGCCGCCGCCGCCCGCCATCAGTGAGCGGTAGCCGGCGGGATGGGCGGTGGCGTCGTCGTAGTAGCTGCCGACCGCGTGGCGTAGGCGCTGCTCGACCCCGAGGCCGTCGGGAGCGGACTCCATGCGCGCCTGAAAGCCGGCAAGCAGCGGCTCGAGGGCGGCGATGTAGAGACCCTTCTTGGAGCCGAAGTACTGGAAGACGAGCCCGTGCGAGACCCCGCCCCGCTCGGCGACGTCATCGACCGCGACCTCGTCGTAGTCACGGGCGAGAAACTCCTCGAGGGCGACCTCGAGGAGCTGGTCGCGGCGACGAAGCGCCCTCTCGCTTGTCAGCGGTCGCGATCCCAGGGTCCGGCGAGTCTAGACCGGCTACCGCGCGGCGCCGTGTGCCAAGGTGGCGAGCCGATGGCGGCGATCGAGTTGCAGCAGGTGGTCAAGACGTTCGGGCCGATCCGGGCCGTGGACGGGCTCGACCTCACGGTTCCGGAGGGGTTCTGCCTCGGCCTGCTCGGTCCCAACGGGGCCGGCAAATCGACGACGATGCGGCTATTGACCGGTCAGGCGATCGCCGATGGCGGCAGTCTCCGCGCGCTCGGCTACGAGCTGCCGGCCGAGTCGAAGGAGGCGCGGGCGCGGATGGGCGTGGTGCCGCAGCTCGACAACCTGGACATCGACGTCACCGTCGAGGAGAACCTCGCCGTCTTCGCGCGGCTCTACCGGGTCGGCGACATCGGCGCGGCCGTCGATCGCGCGCTGGCGCTCGCCCGGCTCAGTGACCGCCGCGGCGACGCCGTCGACGAGCTCTCGGGCGGGATGCGGCGCCGGCTTCTGATCGCGCGCGGCCTCGTCCACAGGCCGCGACTGGTCCTCCTCGACGAGCCGACGGTCGGGCTCGACCCGCAGATCCGGGCCGAGATCTGGACCCTGATCGAGGGGCTGCGCGCCGAGGGGACGACGATCCTGATGTCCACGCACTACATCGAGGAGGCGGAGCGGCTCGCCGACGAGGTGGCGCTGATGGCGCAGGGGAAGGTGATCGCCCGCGGCCGGCCGGGCGCTCTGATCGCCGAGCACGCCGGCAGGCGCACGGCCGAGTACTACGCGCCGCCGGAGCGCCGCGCCGAGGTCCGCCGGGCGGCCGTGGCGGCCGGGCTCGGGGTCCGCTCGGCAGGGCCGGCGCTGGTGATCGTCGGCTGCGAGCGGGCGCCGGACGGGCTCGTGCCCGAGGACGCGATCATCCGCCCGAGCTCGCTCGAGGACGTGTTCGTCGAGCTCACCGGGGAGGAGCTCGAATGAGGCGCATCGAGCCCGCCGCCGTCCTCGGCGTGATGAGCCGCGAGGTCGCCAACTTCAGGACCTTCTGGCGCAGCACGACGTTCTCGAGCCTGATCGAGCCGATGGTCTACCTGTTCGCGTTCGGCCTCGGCCTCGGCACGACGCTCGTCACGCAGGTCGACGGCATCGACTACGTCGAGTTCGTCGGGACCGGGATGGTCGCCACTGCGGTCGTCTTCGCGAGCGCCCTGCCGGCGATGTTCGGCACGTTCGTCAAGCACCGCTTCCAGCGCACCTACGACGCGATCCTCGCCGCGCCGGTCGACGTCGAGGAGCTGGTCAGCGGCGAGATGCTCTGGATCGGCCTCCGTGCCGCGGTCTTCGGAACCTTTCCGTTGGTGGTCACGATCGGCTTCGGCCTCGACCCCGCCCCGGGCATGCTGCTCGTCCCGATCTTCTCGTTCGTGACCGCGCTCGCCTTCGCGGGCTTCGGGGTCGCCGTCGCCGGCAGCGTCGCGAAGATCGACCAGTTCAACTACGTGACGACGCTCGTGATCACGCCGATGTTCCTGCTCGCGGGGACGTTCTTCCCGATCGACCAGCTCCCCGAGTGGGCTCAGGTCCTCTCCCAGCTGAACCCGCTGCACCAGCTCGTCGTCCTCGTCCGCAACGCGGCGTTCGGGTTCGAGTGGACCGACCTGCTCCGGCTCGCCGGCCTCGTGGCGCTGGCGTTCGTGATGTGGCGGCTGGCGATCCGGCAGCTCACCGGCCGCCTGATCGACTAGGGCCGAGCGCTCACTTCCTGGCGCAGTCCAGGCAGAGCGCGCTCTCGGGGACGCTGCGCAGACGGCCCGCCGGGAGCGCGGCGCCGCACCCGTCGCAGGTGCCGTAGCTCCCATCCTCGAGCTTCTCCAGCGCCCGCTCGAGGCGAGCCTCGATCGCCTCGAGGCTATCGGCGACGCCGACGTCGCTTAAACGGTCGATCGCCTCGCTGGTGCCGTCGCCGATCCGCTTGCCGAAGCCGATGCCCGAGCCGCGCTCCGGCGGCTTCTTCAGCGCCGCGAGACGCTCGCGGACCTCGCCGAGCCGCTCCCCCAGGGTCGCGCCGATGGCCGCGGCGTCGGGCGGGTCTGGATGGGGCTCTGCCATCGCTGGCCTCCATCCTGCCCGAGATCGCCGCGCCCCGCGACCGCGGCGCCCGCGCGAACCCGTCGCGCTAGGTTGGCGCGATGGCCGAACCGCTGCTCGTCGTCGACGCCCCCTCGATGCTCTACCGGGCGTTCTTCGCACTGCCGAAGTCGATCAAGGGGGCGGGCGGGGAGCCCGTCAACGCGCTGCTCGGCACCGCCAACCTGATCGTCCGCGAGGTCGCCGAGCATGCCCCGCGCTCGGTCGTCCTCTGCTTCGGCGCCGAGGCGGCGCACTACCGGGTCGAGCTCCACGCCGGCTACCACGCCGACCGTCCCGAGATGCCGGAGCTGCTCGTGCCGCAGTGGGCGGCCAGCCGCGACTTCTTCACCGCGTTCGGCTGGATGGTCATCGAGCACGAGACGCTCGAGGCCGACGACCTGCTCGGCACGCTCGCCCTGGCCGAGACCGCCGCCGGCGGGCGCACCCTGCTGATGACCGGCGACCGCGACATGTTCCAGTGCGTGAACGACGACGTCACCGTGCTCTACCCGGCGAAGGGAGCCCGGGGGATGGAGCCCGTCGACGCCGCCGGCGTCCGCCAGCGCTACGGCATCGATCCCGGGCAGGTCCCTGACTTCATCGCCCTCCGCGGCGACCCCTCCGACGGCATCCCGGGCGCCAAGGGAATCGGGGAGAAGACCGCCGCCGAGCTCCTGCAGCGCCACGGCGACCTCGACGGCGTCCTCGAGCACGCGCTCGAGCAGAGCACGCCGCGGATCCGCGGCGCCCTCCGCGACGGCCGCGAGGAGCTACTCGCCTTCCGCGAGATGGCGCGCCTGCAGGACGCCGGCGTCGGCCGCCCACCCGACGCCGCCACCGACTGGCCCGGCGGCGCCGCGGCGGCCGAGCGCCTCGGGATGAACGCGCTGGCCAAGCGGCTGCGGGAGATGGGGTAGCGGGGGACGTCCGAGGGTGGGCGTCCGAGGTAGGCGTTCAGGCAGTGAGGGGGCGGCATGGGTGCGGATCGGCCTCCCCATGGGCAGAGCGCGTCGAAATGTCCGTCGCTCGCTGGGTGAACTGCAAATTGCTGCCCTATAGGGACCCTAATTTGCAGTTGACCACGAGTTAGAGCTGCGCGGGGCTCAGTCCTCCAGGAACTTCGCCATCGACTCGTGGACCTGCTCGGGACGCTCGAGCTGGGGGACGTGGCCGCAGTCGAGCTCGAGGTGGGTGGCGGCCGGGAGGGCGCGCTCGACGTGGCGCATGAAGGAGATCGGGACGAGGACGTCCTCCCGCCCCCAGACGAACAGGGAGCCGGGCTCGAGGCGCTTGAGGCGGGTCCAGAACCCCTCCTCGCCGTAGGGCTCGTCGAGGTAGACGTTGCGCAGGCACTCGTAGAAGGCGAAGCGGCCGGCCGGGGTCAGGTAGGCGCGGAGGAACTCGTCGACGCCGGCCGCGGTCCAGCCGCGATCGCCACCGGGGATGAGCCGCCGAACGATCGGGTCGACGAGGCGGCGCGGGGTCGGTTGCAGGTAGCCGAGCCGCGGCAGCGGCACCTGCAGGATCCACTTCCAGGGCCGCTCGCGAAGCCAGGCGAGGGCGGGCGCGAGCAGGACGAGGCGGTCGACCCGCTCGGGCGCCGACATGCCGAGCTCGATCGCGATCCGTCCGCCCATGCTGTTGCCGGCGATGTTGGCGCGCTCGTAGCCGAACGCGTCGAGGGCGGCGCCGACGACGGTGGCGAACCAGGGGGCGTCGTAGGGCGCCGCGTGCGGCTTGGACGAGTCGCCGAAGCCGGGCAGGTCGATGGCGATCACCCGGTGGCCCTCCGGCGCCAGCGCGGCGAGCGTGGGCAAGAACGACGCCTTGGTGCCGCCGAGGCCGTGCAGGCAGAGGAGGGGCGGCCCCTCCCCCGCCTCGCAGTAGCTGATCTCGTTCCCGGCGGCCTCGATCCGGCCGAACCGCAGCCGCCCGGGACCGCCCGGGGCCGTGGCGGCGAGCAGGCCGACGCCGAGGTGGAGGTTGTCGCGGACGCGGAGGTGACCGCGGCGAAACGCCTGCATGCTGCCGGCGAGATCGTCGGCGATCGCCTCCCAGGTCCGCTCGTCGGCGATCAGGCGGGCATCGGCCTCGCCCGCGGCGGGCTCGAGCCAGGCGTCGGGCAAGGCGATGACGACGTCGTGGTCCTCGCCGTCGACGACCTCGAGCCTGATCCGTGCCGCGCCCCCGGGCACGTCGATCGCGGCCGGGTCGAATCGTTCGACCAGCTTCTCGCCTACCGTGGCGACATCCGGCGCGCGTTCAGCGGCGGCAGCGCTCATCGTCAGGGAACGCTACCCGCCCGGGAACGCGTAAATCGCACCGGGCCGGTGAAAGGGGCTCAATTCCAGGCGTTTACGACGACCGTCCAAGGCTCGATCCGCGAGTCCGTGACGAGGCCGGCCTCGACATAGGGGTCGGCTGCGACGAACGCGGCCGCGGCGTCCGCGGGGCCGGATTCGGCCGCGAACACGAACAGGGCGCCATCAGGGCCCTCGCCGGTGGCCCCGGCGAGGACCAGCCCGTGCTCGGCGACGAACCGGTCGATCAGCGCCAGGTGGGCCTCGCGATGGGGATCACGGCGGGCCAGGATGTCGTCGACGTATTCGTAGGTGAGGACCGAGAAGGCCATCGTCGACAGTCTTCCCGATCACGGCCCGCTAGCGTCAGGCCCCGCATGGAGCGCCAACCCGGATGGATCGCCAGCGCGACGGCGCCGGATGCGACCGGCCCGCCGTCGCTGCGCGAGGCGGTCGGCGGCCCGCTCGGGGTCGCCGAGGCGACGCTGCCCTTCATCGCCTTCACCGCCGTCTGGGCGGCGAGCGGCAGCGACATCCTGCTCGGCGGCATCGTCGCCGTGGCCATCAGCGCCGCGCTCGCGATCGCCCGCCTGGTGCGGCGGCAGACGACGCAGTTCGCGCTCTCGGGCGTGATCGGCGTCGCCTTCGGCGCCTTCGTCGCCTCCCGGACCGGGCGGGCCGAAGACTTCTTCCTGCCGGGCATCCTGATCAACGCCGCCTCGGCGACCGCCTACCTCGTATCGATCGCCGTCCGCCGGCCATTGATCGGGCTGATCGTCTCGCTGATCACCGGTGAGGGCCGCGCCTGGTACCGCGATCCGGCCCGCCGCTCGGCCTACACCCGGGCGAGCTGGATCTGGGTCGGGCTGTTCTGCTTCCGGCTCTCGATCCAGCTGCCGCTCTATCTGTCCGGGATGGTCGGGCCGCTCGCGGTCGCCCGGGTGATCACCGGCGTCCCGCTGTTCGCGCTCGGGGTCTGGCTCTCATACCTGCTGCTGCGATCGACGCTGCCCGAGCTCAGGCCGCAGGCCGGCGCTCGGTGAGCGCCCGCGCCTGGACCGCGTTCGCGATCGTCTCGGTCCTCTGGGGGATCCCCTACCTGTTCATCAGCATCGCCGTCGAGGACGGGATCTCGCCCGGCTTCCTCGCCTGGTCCCGTGTCGTGCTCGGCGCCGCCGTCCTGCTGCCGCTCGCCTGGCGCGCCGGAGCGCTCTCCGGGCTGCGCGGGCACTGGCGCTGGCTGCTCGTCTACGCGACGCTCGAGATCGCAATCCCGTTTCCGCTGATCGCGCTCGGCGAGGAGCATGTGAGCTCATCGGTGGCCGCGATCCTGATCGCCGCCTCGCCGCTGCTCGTCGCCGTCCTGGCGCGGCTCTTCGACCACACCGAGCGGGTCGGCGGCCGCCGCCTCGCCGGCCTCGTGGCCGGCTTCGCCGGCGTCGTCGCGCTCGTCGGGGTCGACATCGCCGGTGATCGCGACGAGCTCCTCGGCGCGATCGCGATCCTGATCGCGGCGGTCGGCTACGCGGCGGGGCCGATGACGCTGCAGGCGCGGCTCGCGACGATCGACCCGCTGGCGATCATGGCCGGCGCGCTCGCCCTCGCCGCGGTCCTCCTCACCCCCCTCGCGGCGCTGAGCCCGCCGGGCGACGCCGTGCCGGCCGAGGCGATCGTCTCGATCGCGGTCCTCGGGATCCTCTGCACGGCGGCGGCGTTCGTCCTGTTCGGGGCGCTCGTCATCGACGTCGGCGCGGGCCGGGCGCTCGTCATCACCTATATCGCCCCGGTCGTCGCCCTGATTGCCGGGATCGTCGTCCTCGGCGAGTCGCCGGGCGTCGGCACCCTGATCGGACTGCCGCTGATCCTGGCCGGCTCCCGGCTCGCGACCGGCGCCGACTGAGCCGCCGACGCCTCGCGGCGGCGCTGCGCCGCGGCGGCTCAAGGTGGCCACTACAGTTGTCGATCCTCAGTGGGTCCCGGCCCCGCGACGAGTTCCCCGTCATGCACGCCACCGCCATCGCTACAAGCCGCCGACTGATCGGGATCGGAGTAGCCCTGCTGCTCGCCGCGATCGTCGCGGTTCCCGCGGAGGCAGCCGACCGCAAAGGCCCGCGCGGCGGCGGCTTCTACGACCCACCGAAGCGACTGCCGAACGGACACGGAAAGCTGATCTGGAAGCGCGCGGCAACCAAGCTGACGCCGATCGCCGGCGCCAAGGTCAACAAGACGATCCTGTACACGTCGCGGAGCCCGCAGGGCGAGAAGGTCGCGGTGTCGGGCTCGGTCAGCGTTCCCCCGGGCAAGCCGCCGAAGGGCGGCTGGCCGGTGATCGCCTGGGCGCACGGCACGACCGGCGGCGCCGACTCCTGCGCGCCGACCCGGATCCGGCCGACCGGCCCGAACGCCGGCTTCGTCGCCTACATCCACCCCCAGCTCGAGCAGTGGATCGCCGCCGGCTACGCGGTCGTCGCGAGCGACTACCAGGGCCTCGGCACCCCCGGGCCGCATCCGTACCTCGTCGGCAAGGCCGAGGGGAGAAGCGTCCTCGACGGCGTTCGCGCCGCTCGCCGGCTCGTCCCCGACCTTGGCCGCAAGTTCCTGATCGCGGGCCACTCGCAGGGCGGGCAGTCAGCGCTGTTCGCGGCGGCGATGAGCGATCGGTGGACGCCGGAGCTGAAGCTCCGGGGCACGGTCGCCTACGCGCCCGCCTCCCACATCGAGGAGCAGGCCAAGCTGCTGCCGGCGCTGACCAGCCCGAGCCCGCTCTCCGGCCTCGGGGCCCTGATCTTCAGCGGTGCCGCGACCACGAGCAAGGACGTGAGCCCGCGCAAGATCCTCGCCCGGGACGCACGCGCGCTCCTGCCGCAGATCGAGCAGCTCTGCCTGCTGCAGCTCGCCGAGCCGGACAGCTTCGGCGCGATCGCCCCGGCCGACCTCTTCAAGCGGGGCGCCGATCTGAGCGGGCTCTACGACGTCCTCGATGACATGAACCCGGCGCTGAAGATCGGGCCGCCGATCCTGCTCGCCCAGGGCACCGCCGACACGACCGTCTTCCCGAGCTACTCCGACATGCTCGTCGCCGAGCTGGGCGAGCGCGGCGGCGACGTCGACTACCGGACCTACCCGGGCGTCAACCACGGCTTGATCGTCGGCGCCGCCGAGGACGACGCGATGGACTTCTTCCAGCAGCGACTGCCGGCGAGGTAGCGTCAGCCCGGCGAGCCGGAGCCGGAGTCCTTGCTGCGCAGGAACCGGCGGATCCGCACGGCCCCCTTCGAGTCCGGGTCGTAGAGCGAGTAGACGTGGCCCGCGTTCCGCCACAGAAACAGCTTCGACTGCGGGAAGTCGGCGGCGACGGCGCGGGCCTCGGGCGGCGACGTGATGTTGTCGAGCTCGCCGGCGACGACGAGCACCGGGATCTCCGGCGCCACCGCCGTCCGCTCCGCCGGTCGCTCGTAGTGGTCGGTCGGCGGCGGCGCGCCGAGGCATTCGAGGTACGTCCAGTCGGGAGCGAGCGCGACCTCGGCCGGCGTGAACGGCGCGAACGCATCGCGCGGCAGGCCGGCGATCGCGGCCGCGAGCTGGCGGCGGCGCTCCTCCCAGGAGGCTTCCTTGTCCCACGGCATCGGAAAGTCGTTGCAGCTCACCGCCAGCTCCTCGCCGACCGAGTAGCCGCCGGGCTTGCCGTACCGCCACCGCCAGTCGGCGACGAGCTCCGCGTAGCGATCGGTGTCACCGTGGAGGTAGTCCGCGATCGCGCGGTCGATCCGCAGATAGCTCTCCGGCGGCGAGAAGCCGGCGGCGGCGATCGCATCGAGGATCGGGCCGGGATCGAGCGTCGCCTTCCGGCGTTCGGTGACGAACCGCTCGAGCCGCCGGCCGGCGTCGCCGCCGCAGTCCGGGGAGCGATCGCAGGCGATCGACAGCCCACGGATTCCGGTCCGCCAGTTGCCCGCGTACCAGGGGTCCTCGCCCCGCACGGGGTAGGCGCTGTCGAGGACCAGGGCCCGGAGGCGGTCGCCGTGCCGGAAGGCATAGGACTGCGCCAGGTAGGTTCCGTAGGAGTCGCCGTACATCTGCACCCGCCCGTACCCGAGCGCCGTCAGGACGTCGTCGATGTCGTCGGCCGCGGCAGCCGTCCGGTAGGAGCCGTATCGCTCCCCGAGCTGCTCGGCGCAGGCGGCGACGCCGACGTCGTCGGTCGAGCGGCTGCTCTGCATGTCGGGACAGTCGATCGGCTCGGAGTCCCCGGTGCCGCGGGCGTCGACGAGGACGAGGTCGCGATCGTGGAGCAGGTCCCCGAACGTCGCGATGTAGTCCCGTGCGCTGCCGATCGAGCCATATCCGGGACCGCCCTCGACGGCGACGAGCGCGCCCCGCGATCGCGCGTCGCGGTCGCTGCGGGGAAGGACGGCGAACGCGATCCCGATCCGGCCCAGCGACGGATCGGCGCGCTCGTAGGGCAGGTCGAGCTCACCGCATCGCAGCCGCGACGGCGCCTCGCCGCCACAGCGCTCGAGTTGATCGACGGCGATCGACCCGGCCGCGACCGGCTCCGCCCGCTCCGTCTGATCGTCGCCGTCGCCGCAGCCGGCAATGGCGGCGAGCGCGACCGCGACGGCGACCACCGCCGCGGGGACGAGGGCGCCGCGCCGGCGCTGCCGATCAGCCCGGGGTGAGCGCACCCTCGGCCTGCTCGAGCTGCTCGTAGAG
>DASSEM010000018.1:0-15932 GCA_035695265.1 Solirubrobacterales bacterium | reverse complement strand
CGCCGAGCGGGCCCGTTCGCGGGCATCCGCGGCGCTCCCGCCGAGCAGACCGGCGATGTCCTCGTAGCTTTGGCCGCGCTCGCAGAGCAACTCGAGCAGCGCCCGCTGATCCCCTTGCAGTGGCATCGGGGAAGCCTATGTGACCGCTCCGGCGGCGGCGCAGGCAGGGATTCCGACTCTGTCATTAGGCTGCCCCGATGGCCGCCGACCGTGATCTCGTGCCCGAGGGCAACCTCGTCGACGTCCTCGGGCTCGAGGGCTTCGAGTTCGACGGCGAGGGCGAGGCGACCCTGCGCATGCCGGTCCATGACGGGGTCAAGCAGCCGTTCGGGATCGTCCACGGCGGTGCATTCGCTGCGCTCGCCGAGACGGTGTGCTCGCGCGCGACCTACGAGGCGGTCGCGCCGAAGCTCGCCCTGGGCCAGGCGAATGAGACCGTGTTCATGCGCGCCGTTCGCTCCGGGACCATCGAGGCGCGGGCCCGGGCCCTCCACCGCGGCGGCACGAGCTGGGTCTGGGACGTTGAGATGCGCGACGGCGAGGGACGGCTGTGCGCATCCTCGCGACTGATCATCGCGGTCCGCGAGGGAAGGTAACTCCGGCGAAATGCTCCGCTTCGCGTCCGCTTCCGCCGGATCGTTGGCGGACCGTCATCCGCGGAACGCGTTGGTGATCGGCAGCCGGCGGTCGCGGCCGAAGGCCTTCGCCGTGATCTTGACGCCGGGGGGCGCCTGGCGGCGCTTGTACTCGGCTCGGTCGACGAGGCCCGCGACCCGCTGGGCTTCGGCACGGTCGAGCCCGGATTCGACTAGGTCCTCGCGACTGCCGTCACCCTCGATGTAGAGCGCGAGCGCCGGGTCGAGGATCTCGTAGGGAGGCAGGGAGTCTGTGTCCTGCTGGTCTGGACGGAGCTCGGCGGACGGTGCGCGGTCGATCACCGAGGTCGGGATCAGCTCCCGGTCGGCGCGGGCCATGCGATCGCGGGTGAGCTCGTAGACGAGCAGCTTCGGAACGTCCTTGAGGACGGCGAAGCCGCCGGCCATGTCGCCGTAGAGCGTCGCGTAACCGACCGACATCTCTGACTTGTTGCCGGTGCTCAGGGCGAGCCAGCCGAACTTGTTCGAGAGCGCCATCACGAGGTTGCCGCGGGTCCGCGCCTGCAGGTTCTCCTCGGTGATGCCGGGCTCGCACCCCGCGAAGCGCGCCGCCAGGAGGTCCTCGTAGGCCTCCATCACGCTCGCGATCGGCAGCTCGAGGGTCTCGGCGCCGAGGTTGGCGGCGATCGTCCGGGCGTCCGCCTGCGTCTCCGGACTGGAGTGGGGGGACGGCATGACCACGCAGGTCAGCCGCTCGCCGCCGAGCGCGTCGGCGGCGATCAGCGCGACGAGCGCTGAGTCGATGCCGCCGGAGAGGCCGAGGACGGCATGATCGAAGCCGTTCTTGGCCGCGTAGTCGCCGAGGCCGGTGACGAGTGCCGCGTAGACCTCCTCCACCGGCTCCTTCACCGCGCTGATCCGCACCGGAAGCGGCTCTCGCGCCTCCCCCTTCGTGGTCAGGGAGACGGCGAGCGGGACCGCGGCCGCCGGAGCCGGCTCGCCGACGGGCAGCTCCACGTCGCACAGCAGCAGCTCCTGCTCGAACTGGGCGGCGCGCGCCAGCGTCCGCCCGGCTGCGTCGACGACGAAGCTGTGCCCGTCGAAGACGAGCTCGTCCTGCCCCCCGACGGCATTGCAGAGCGCAATCGCCGTCCCCGCCGCACGGGCTCGCTCGGCGACCATCCGCTCCCGCTCCACCCCTTTGAAGCGGTGATAGGGGGAGGCGGATGCGTTGACGAGGAGCCGCGCGCCGGCTGCCGCCTCCTCCGACCCGGGCGGGCCGGGGAGCCAGATGTCCTCGCAGATCGTCAGCCCGATCAGGGCGCCGTCCACGGCGATGAGCTCGCCGACCGGGCCCGGCTCGAAGTAGCGGCGCTCGTCGAAGACTCCGTAGTTGGGCAGGTGCACCTTGCGATAGCGGGTTACGACCCGCCCGCCGGCGACCACGGCGAGGCCGTTGTGGAGCGCGGCGTCGCGGACCGGGCAGCCGATCATCGCGACGATGCCGTCGACCTGCTGGGCGAGCGCTTCGACCGCGTCCTCGCAGGCGGCGAGGAAATGCGGCTTCAGGAGCAGGTCCTCGGGCGGGTATCCGCTGATCACGAGCTCCGGCAGGAGGACGATGTCGGCGCCGCCCTCGCGCGCCCGGCTGATCCATTCGGCCGCCAGGGCGGCGTTGCCGTCGACGTCGCCCACGGTCGGATTGACCTGCGCAAGCGCGATTCGGAGGGCCGTCCGGGGCTCGTCCATCGCATGATTATCGCCGCCGACCGCTACCGAACGTCGGATCCGGTGTTGTAGGGCCGAACCCACTGCTACCGTCCCGCGCCCGATCACCGAAGGAACAACCCCTTGCGCCGCCTCGTCCTCGTCTCGTCCCTGCTTGCCGCGCTCGTTCTGTCCGTACCGGCCGCCGGCGCGAGCGCGGCGTCCGCGATCGATGAGAGGGAGGCCCGGAAGGCTCTCGACGTCGCGCTCGAGGCCTTCCGCGCGCCACTCGCGGCGGGACCGGCCGCCGGCGAGCGCGACGTCACCGGGCTCCTCCGGGACCTCGCCATCGCGCTCCCGGCGTTGTCGGGCCACGACCGCGCCGTGGCCCGCGATCTCCTCGCCCGCCCGACCGACAAGTCCGACCGCAACTACTTCGGCAAGGAGGCGCAGGACTCACCGACCTGCGATGCGCAGTTCTGCGTCCATTGGACCGACAAGCGGCGCAACCGTCCCGCCTCGAGCGCTTTCCTGGACCAGGTCCGCGTCGCCGTCCAGCGCAGCTACGCGGTCGAGAACGGGATGCTCGGCTGGAGGCGCGCGAAGTCCGACGGCAGGCTCGGCGCTCGCCACGGCGTCGGCGGCCAGGGCCAGGTCGACGTCTACGTGACCGACCTCGGCCGGAACCTCTACGGCTTCGCTGCCCCCGATCACGACCAGCGCGGCCATCGACGCCACGCGTACCTGGTCCTCGACAACGACTACACGGGGTTTCCGACCCCGCCGGTCCAGTCGATGCGCGTCACCGTCGCACACGAGTACAACCACATCCTCCAGTTCGGCTACGACACGTTCGAGGACCTGTGGCTGTTCGAGGACACGGCGACCTGGGCGGAGGAGAAGGTCTACCCGGAGATCGACGACTACCTCAACTACCTGCCCTCGATGTCCGCCCGCCCGCAGGCTCCGATGACCGGGTCCAGCATCAAGGTCTACGCCGAGGCCGTCTGGAACCACTGGCTCAGCTCCCGCTACGGGGACGGCGTCGTGCGCAGGACGTGGGAGGTCTCACCGGCCGAGAGGAACTTCGCCGTCGATGCCTACGGGGCGGCGCTCAAGGACGCCGGCGGACTCTCGTTCGGGCGCGAGCTGGGCGCCTTCTTCGCCGCAACGGCTGAGTGGCAGGGCAACCCGGCCTTCCCCGACCACGCGGTTTACCCGCGCGTCGCGCGGGCCCGTCTCTACGGCGGGGTCAGGCGGACCACGCTCGACAACACCTCCTACCGGCTCTTCAACGTCAAGCCGGGCACCGTCGGGGAGTCGGCCCTGCTCAGGGTGAGGGCGGAGCGGGGGACGCGGACCTCGATCTCGCTGGTCGGGCGCGTGGGCGGCGGACAGGGACCGACGACGGTCGCGACGACCTACCTGCGCAAGGGCGGTAGGGGGCGGGTGTCGCTGGACGACCTCGCGACCTACTCCCGCGTCACCGCCGTCGTCGCCAATGTCGACGGGCGCAGCAATCGCCGCGACCGCCGCGGACGCCGCGTCTACAGGGCGGACGGCTCCACGTACCGGATCGCGCTGCGCTGATCGACCGGTTGCGCCACCGGGCGCTCAGGCGGGCTCGACTGCGACCGGAATCCCGTTCAGGACCGCGTTGCCGGAGAGCTCGTCGACGAGGCGCTCGTCGGCGAGCAGGTTGGAGTTGACGCCGGGGCTGGCGGCAGCGACCGAGAGGCGGGCCCCAGCGGTGTCGTGGCCCCAGCCGTGCGGGATCGAGACCACGCCCTCCATGATCGCGTCGGTCACCTCGACCGGAACGACGAGGCTGCCGGTTCGCGAGCTGACGGCGGCGACGCCACCCTCGACGAGCCCGAGCCGCTTGGCGTCAGCCGGGTTGACGTGCATCGTGCAGCGGTCCTTGCCGCGGACGAGGTGCGGGACGTTGTGCATCCAGGAGTTGTTCGACCGGAGCTGGCGGCGCCCGATCAGGACGAGCCCGTCGCGGTCACGCCCGAGCGCCGCCTCGAGCCGGTCGAGATCACCGACCAGCGCCGGCGGGCAGAGCTCGACCTTGCCGCTCGCGGTCCGCAGCAGGTCCGGTATCCGCGGCTCGAGCGGCCCGAGGTCGACCCCGTGCGGGCTGCCCTCGAGGAGCCCGAGCGTGAGTGCGACCCCGTTGCCGCGGCCCGGGCTGCCGTCGAGCCCGGCCCCGTAGGGCCCGCAACGGATCATCAGGTCGAGGATTCGCTCGGGTCCCCGGCGTTCGCCGAGCGCGGCGAGGACGTCCTCCGGCTCCATCCCCGCGGCGGGCGAGCCTTCGGTCACGGTCTCGCGGCGGGCGACCTCCAGCGCGACGAGGTCGTCGAGGGCGTCGACGTCGGCTCCGGGCCCGGCGCCGGCGGCGACGCCCATCAACCGCAGCAACGTCCGCCACTCCGGCTCGATCCCCGTGTCGGGCTCGACCACGGGCCGGCTGAAGTTGGCGATGTTCCTGATCGAGAGCTGGTAGAAGGCGAGGTCGTAGTGGGCGCGCTCGAGCGGCGAGGGCACCGGCAGGACGACGTCCGCCCGCGAGCTCGTCTCGTTCAGGTAGCAGTCGACCGCGACGAACAGGTCGAGCGTGTCGAGCGCGGCCCCGAGGCGACCGACGTTCGGGGTCGAGACGAGCGGATTGCCGGCGATCGTGAACAGGGCCCTGATCCGGCCCTCGCCGGGCTCCGTGATCTCCTCGGCGAGGCAGGACACGGGCAGCTCTCCGAACGCCTCCGGCATTCCGCGCACCCGTGAGCGCCAGCGGCCGAGCTCGAAACCGCGGCCGCGACCGCCCGCTCCCCTCGAGTTCGTCTGCCCGGCGGCGGCAAGCGGGAACATCACGCCGCCGGGACGGTCGAAGTTGCCGGTGAGGACGTTGAGGACGTCGACGAGCCAGCTCGCCAGCGTCCCGAACTCCTGGGTCGTGGTCCCGATCCGTGCATAGACGGCGGCGGTCGGCGCCGCCGCGAGATCGCGCGCCATCCGACGGATGTCGGCGGCGTCGATGCCGCAGGCGGCGGCGACGGCCTCGGGACTGAACGGCGCGACCGCGGCGCCGATCTCCTCGAGGCCCTCGATGTGGGCAGCGAGCGGACCGGGGTCGGTGAGGCCCTCCTCGACGAGCGTGTGAGCGAGCGCCGCGAGCAGGTGGGCGTCCCGGCCTGGGCGAATCGCGTGGTGCTCGTCGGCGAGCTCGGCGGTCCTTGTCCGGCGCGGGTCGACCACGACGATGCGTCCGCCGCGCTCGCGCAGGGCCCGCAGCCGGCCGCGCATGTCGGGCGCGGTCATCAGCGACCCGTTCGAGGCCAGCGGGTTGGCCCCGAGGATCAGCATGTAGTCGGTTCGATCGATGTCGGGAATCGGGATCGAGAGGCCGCTGCCGAGCATCGCCGCGGAGGAGACCTGCTTGGGAAGCTGGTCGACGCTCGTGGCGCTGAAGATGTTGCGGGTTCCGAGCGCCTTCGCGAAGCCGCGGAGGTAGATCAGCCCGTCAAGGGTGTGGGCGTTGGGGTTGCCGAGGTAGACCGCGGTCGCGTTGCGATCGCCGCTGTCCCTGATCGGCGTGAGCTTCGCATCGATCGCCGCGAACGCCTCGTCCCAGCTCGCCGCGACGAGCTCGCCGTCGCGGCGGACGAGCGGCGTCCTGATCCGGTCGGGATCGGCATGGAGCTCGCCGATGCTGGCGCCCTTCGGGCAGATGAATCCGGCGCTGAAGGCGTCGTCGGCGTCGCCGCGGACCTTGACGATCTCGCCATCACCGTCGACGTCGGCGGCGAGCCCGCACGTCGCCTCGCAGAGCGGACAGGTGAAGTACCGCGTGCTGACGCTCTCCTCGGTCATGGCCAACGATGATCTTCGCAGACATCTATTCGGATCGCCGCCGGACGTTGGCGACGATCACGGCGAGCACCGTGACGAGGTAGAACTGGCCGAGCAGCGCCTCGGTCACGGCCATCGCCCGGCCGAGGTCGGTGCCCGCGGTGAGGTCGCCGTAGCCGACCGTGGTCAGCGATGCGAGGCTGAAGTAGAGGAAGTCGTTGGCATTGCCGGCAACCCCGCCTGCGAAGAACGGCTCCGAGCCGATCTCGTCGATCGCCCCGAACAGCACCGCGAAGGCGAGGCCGAGCAGCAGGTAGATCGAGAGGCCGCAGAACACGGTCTGGACGGTCACGCGTCCGTCCTCGCGGAGCTCGCGGACGACCCCGATCACGATCGCGGCCGGGGTCAGCAGGACCAGCACCAGCGTCAGCACGCGGGGCGCGGCCGGTGCGAGGTCGTCGAGACCGGCGAGCGCGACGCCGACGATGACGGCGACCGCCGCAAGGATGAAGGCGACGACGTGGACGATGTGGCGGTGGAAGCCGGCCGCGCGGAGCGCGAGGACGATCACGGCGCTCTGGAGGACGATCGCGATGAAGTGGGTGAGATCGCCGGTGGGCGCGGCGAGCTGGAACATGATCGCGGCGATGATCGCGACGAGGACGGGGGCGAAGCTCCGGCGCGGCTCGGTCAGCCGCAGGGCGTCCGGCAGCCGGTGGCGAGCGCCCGGCACGGCCGTCGCGCTCATCGGTGCCTGCGGATCACCCGGCTGACGATCCGGCGGTATTCGCGGACGTCGCCTTTGAGCCAGTCGACATGGTCGTTTCGCCAGCCCTCGCGGTCCTTGAAGTGGGGGGAGCCGTTCGCCATGGCGTGGCCGATCACGTTTCGCATCCTGATCCGGTAGCGCTGCTTGAGCCAGGCGGTGAGTCGGGTGGCGGCGCGGATCTGCTTGCGGCGGTTGAGGATCGCCCGATCGCTCGCATGCTTGCCCGATCGGGCCTGCTGAACCATCTCGATGCCGATCGAGGTGTGATTGAGCCCGACCGCGTGGCGGCAGCGAACGCCGAGCCGGGTGAGCTGATGGATCGTGCCGTCCTTCTCGACGACGTACTGCGCGCAGACCCCCGGCCGCTCGCCGAGCGCCGGCGCGTTCGAGGCGAACGCGTTGTGGACGGGGCCGTAGGTCGCCGTCGCCGTGTAATGGAGGACGATGACCTTCGGCTTCCGCAGCCGCCACGTCCGCTTGCCGTAATGGCGGTGGGAGTAGTTGGCCATCTGGCGCTTCCGGTCCTTGCCGTAGGGGATCGGGTCCCAGGCGACCCGCGGCTTCGGCACCGCGGTCGACCGCGCGGGGTCCGGCGCGGCCGCCGGGGCTGGCGCGGCGAGCAGGGTCACCGACGCAGCGAGGACGGCGAAGGCGGTTGCGGCCCCGGACATCGGGTCGAGGTTAGGGAACCGATCCAGGGATGGTCGGGATCGATGATCTAGGTTTCAGCCGCCGTGAGCATGCAGGACCGCGATCGAGCGCAACCACCCAACCTCCGGCGCGGGGCCGGGCGGGGCGCCTGAGCGATGCTCGAGGTCGACACCGGATCGTTTCTGGCGATCGGGGCGACGGCGGCCCTGGCCGCGACCCTCGTCACCTTCGGCGGGCGCTGGGTCTTCGTCCCGGTCGTCGTCCTCGAGCTGCTGCTCGGAATCGTCATCGGGCCCGAGGGATTCGGCATCGCGCAGTCGGACGATTTCATCACGTTCTTCTCGAACCTCGGCCTCGGCATGCTGTTCTTCTTCGCCGGCTACGAGATCGACTTCCAGCGGATCCGGGGGATGCCGCTGAAGCTCGCGGTTGTCGGCTGGCTGATCTCGCTGGCCCTCGCCTATTCGCTCGCGGGGCTGCTGGCCGTGGCGGGAATCATCATCTCGGCGTTGTTCGTGGGCTCGGCGATGGCGACGACGGCAATCGGGACGCTGATCCCGATCCTCGACGACGCCGGCGAGCTCAGGACCCGGTTCGGGACCTATCTCCTGGCGGCCGGCGCGGTCGGGGAGTTCGGCCCGATCCTCCTGATCACGTTCCTGTTCTCGGCCAACACCCCGCTGACGAGCGGAGCGGTGCTGATGCTGTTCATCGCCGTCGCCGTGTTCGCCGCGCTGTTCGCCGTCCGGTTCGTCGGCTTGGGCTGGGAGAAGATCGAGGGGGCGATGGAGACGAGCTCGCAGCTGCCGGTACGGGTCTCGGTGGTGCTCGTCTTCGCTCTTGCCTACCTCGCCTCCGACCTCGGCCTCGACCTGCTCCTCGGCGGCTTCGTCGCCGGGATCATCACCCGGCTCGCGCTGCGGGGGCGCGAGGTGACGATCTTCGAGTCGAAGCTGAGCGCCGTCGGATACGGGTTCCTGATCCCGTTCTTCTTCGTCGTCAGCGGCGTCAACTTCGACATGTCCGCGCTCATCGACGACCCCGAGCGCGCCATGCTCGTGCCGATCTTCTTCCTGCTGTTCCTGGTCGTCCGCGGCCTCCCGGCGCTGCTTCTGTACCGCAGCGTCCTCGACCGCACGGAGCGCCTCGCGCTCGGGTTCTTCAGCGCCACGGAGCTGCCGCTGGTCGTCGCGATCACGACGATCGCCGTCGCCGAGGGAGAAATGCGGGCGACGACGTCGGCGGCCCTGGTCGGCGCCGCCGTGCTATCGACCGCGGTCTACCCGCTGCTCGGCCTGCGGCAGCGTGGATCGCGGGCGCAGCCGGAAGGGGCCGTGAACGGTCAGGTGCTGGTGGCGGCGCCGGTCCGCTTGCTCGGCGCGGAGCCGTTGCCGCCGACGCGCGGGGCGAGGGTGGCGAGGCCGGCGAGCTCCTCGCCGAGGTCGGATGCGAGCCCATCGAGGCTCGGCATTCCCTCGTAGTCGCCGATCAGGCCGAAGTTGATGCCGCCGTCGTAGCTCATGATCCCGACGCAGACCGCCTGCCGCTTCGCCAGCGGCACCATCGGGAAGATGTCGCGGAGCTCGCGGCCGAGGACGTAGAGCGGGAACTGCGGGCCGGGAACGTTGGTCACCACGAGGTTGAAGAAGCGCTGCCGGGATTGCAGCCGGGCCGCCTGCGAGGTGATCGTCGGCGGCGCGAAGTCGGTCATCTCGGTGAGGAGGTTGGCGCCGACGGCCTGCTTGGAACGCTTCAGGTTGCCCATCGAGCGGCGGACGACGCCGAGCCGCTCGATCGGGTCCTCGCACCAGACGGGCAATGGCGCCATCATCGCCGTCACCTGGTTGCCGAGCGCGCCATGCTGATCGGCGGTGCGGATGCTGACCGGCACCATCGCCTTGAGGACGAGCCCGTCGGTGTCGTGGCCGAGCGAGCGCATGTGCCGGCCGATCGCGCCGGCGACGACGGTGAGAACGACGTCATTGACCGTGCCGCCGTAAACGTCCTTGATTCGGCGCAGGTCGGCGAGGTCGGCACGTACCCAGGCGAAGCGGCGATGCGGGCCGATCTCGACGTTGAGCGGCGAGTCCGGCGCCGAGAGGCCCTTGCCCGCGATCGCGCCGGCTGCCCCGAGCGCGTCCCGAACGGCACCGAGCGCCTTGAGCGGGCCTCGGACCAGCGCCCGGGCGCCGCGGATGATCTCGGTCGGGACGACCATGCGCTCGGTGACCGCGGAGCCGAGCAGCTCGAGTGAGCTCGGCTCGGGGCGGGGGATCCACTCGGGCTGGGCGTCGGCCGGCTCGGGCTCGGGCTCGGCGTCGAAGAGGACCGTGGTTATGTCAACTCCGGAGATGCCGTCGACCAGGCAGTGGTGACTCTTGCTGACGATCGCGAACCGGTCGTCGCTGAGCCCATCGACGACCCACATCTCCCACAGCGGCTTCGAGCGGTCGAGGCCCTGGGAGAACACGCGGGCGGCAAACGTCCGTAGCTGCTCCTCACTTCCCGGGGCCGGCAGGGCGGTGTGGCGGACGTGATAGTCGAGGTTCAGGTGGGGGTCGTCGACCCAGACCGGCCGGCCCTGGTCGAGCGGGACGAACCGGAGCTTCTGGCGGAACCGCGGCACGAGGTGGAGGCGGGAGCGCAGGTGCTGCTTGAACTCCTCGAAGTCCGGGGCCGGGCCGTCGAAGATCATCGTTCCCGCGACGTGCATGTGCGCACCGTCGCGTTCGAGGTGGAGGAACGACGCATCGAGGCCGGTCAGGCGATCCGGGCTCATGTCATGCATCTTCGCACCTCCGTGAAGTCTGTGACGCGAACCACACATGGGCACCGAAGCCGTCCCTAACTTGCCGCGGACCAGATAGATCAACTGCAATGAGACCGCTCAATCCGGCCCGGTCGGCCGGGACGGAGCGGGGGACCCAGAGCCGGACTCGTGTGCCGGCAGGGGCGAATCGGGCCGTGATCGGTCCGTAGCGCGATCCCGGGACGGACCGGGGCGCGGCGAGCCCGACAGCTAACCCCGTCGGCGGCGAAAGCGAGGATCGAAGATGACCTGTTTCCGCGTTTGGCGGGAAACGATCGCGGCGCTCGCGCTGCTGTCCGTAGCCACGCTCCTGATCGCCGCGGCCCCCGGCCGGGCGGCCGGCGCCGAGGCGCCGGCCCGGACCGCGTCGCTGACGACCAGCGACGCTCGCGTGCACCCGAACGAGCGGATCACCGTTCGCGGCCGGTTCCGGCCGCTGCTGACCGGCTCGGCCGCGGCCGGCGACGATCGCGCGAGCGGCGTGCAGCCGGTCCGGATCCAGCTCCGGGCGTTCGGCGCGAAGCATTGGCGGGACGCCCGCGCGGCCCGGGCAGGCGCGAGCGGCCGTTTCATGCGGCGCGTCCGGATCGAGCGCAGCGGCCACGTCCGCGCGCTCAGCGCCGACGGCCGAGCCACCGCGGCGCGCAAGGTCCGGGTTCGCTCGCTCACCCGGGCCCGGGTCGAGCGGCGCGGCCGGGTCGGCCGCAAGGTGCTCATCAAGGGCCGGGTCCGGCCGGCCGGGACGCGACGGAGGATCACGATCAGGGTCGGCGGCGACAAGCTGCGGACCCGCACCGGTCCCGGCGGCAGGTTCACGGCAAGGTGGAAGCCCGACCGCGCCGGCCGCGAGCGCGTCAGGGTGCGGGCCGCGGGCAACCTGGTCGCCGCCGGCAGCCGGGCGAAGGCGGGGCGCGTGACGGTCTTCCGCAAGGCCGAGGCTTCCTGGTATGGACCGGGCCTCTACGGCAACGGGGTGGCCTGCGGCGGGAGGCTGAAGCCCTCGACGATCGGCGTCGCCCACAAGTCGCTGCCCTGCGGGACGAAGCTGACGATCCGCTACCACGGTCGCCAGGTGCGGGCGAAGGTGATCGATCGCGGTCCCTACATCCCGGGGCGCGAGTTCGACCTCACCGAGGCGCTCAAGAACCGGCTCGGGATGGGCGGGATCGGGACGATCCTCGTCGACCGCTAGATGGCCGGTTCGGGATCGGCCGTCCAGCAGCGGGCCGCGGTGGTCAGCCGAGCGCGAGCTGGACGGGCCCCGTCGCCGCGGCGGCGGGGCCCTCCTCACGCTCTCCGTTTCGGACCAGGCCCGAGACCCCGACCCCGAGCAGGCGGACCGGAGCGTCGCGCTCGAAGGCATCGAAGAGCGCCCGGGCGGCGGCCGCGATCCGCTCCGGATCGGCGCACGGTTCCGGCAGCGTCCGCGAGCGCGTGAAGGTGCGAAACGGCGCCAGGCGGATCTTCAGCGTCACGGTGCGGCCGCTGATGCCCTGCGTGCCGAGGTGCTCGGTGACGGTGCGGGCCATCTCCGAGATCGCAGCTCGCATCGCGGTCGGGTCGGTCTGGTCGCTGGCGAACGTGCGCTCGCGGCTCTCCGACTTGCGCTCACGCTCCACGGCGACCTCGATGCTCCCGAAGCCGCAGGCGCGGCGCCCGAGTGAGCGCGCGTGGTTCGGCCCGATCACGGCCGCGAGGCTGCTCTCGGGAGCTCGGGCGAGATCGGCGACGGTGCGGATCTCGAGCGCTTCGAGGCGTTCCTCGGTGCGCGGTCCGATCCCGGGGATGATCCGGGCAGGGCGGTCGCCGACCACCTCGAGGAAGCGCTCGCGTGCGAGCACGCAGATCCCGTCCGGCTTGTCGAGGTCGGAGGCGATCTTGGCGATCAGCCGGTTCGGGCCGAGGCCGACCGAGCAGGTGAGCCCGGTCGCCTCGAGCACATCGCGCTTGATCCGCCGGACCCGCGCCTTCGGGGCGGGGGAGTCGCTGAGATCGACATAGGCCTCGTCCATCCCGACGACCTCGACGCGGTCGCTGTAGTTGTGCAGGACCGACATCACCCGCCGCGATGCCTCTTGGTAGCGCTCCATGTTGCGCGGGATCACGACCGCCTGCGGACAGCGCCGCCGGGCGATCGCCATCGGCAGAGCCGAATGGACGCCGAAGCGCCGCGCCTCATAGGAGGCGGTCATCACGACCCCGCGCGAGTCGGCGTCGCGAGGGCCGACGATGACCGGCAGGCCGCGCAGCTCGGGACGCTCGAGCAATTCGACCGACACGTAGAAGGCGTCCATGTCGACGTGCGCGATCGCGTGCTCCCAACCGGCCGGGTCACCGTACACGCGTTCGCTCGGCATGGGCCGATGGTAACCGGGCGCGAGGACGCCGCTGCTACCTTGGCCCGGTGAGCGCGGAGGGGAAGAACCTCGAGGCGATCTCGAAGGCCATCGACCAGCACAACGCCGGCTGCCCGTTCCCGGCGGCGGAGGTGCGAATGAACCCGTTCGAGGTCGAGCGGCTCGGCTGGGAAGAGATCCGCGGCCTGCCGGTCGTTCCCGATCCCGACATCGGCACCGGTCGCTTCCGGATCGTCTGCTCCCGCGACCTCGAGGGCGCCGGCCTCGAGGAGACCGAGGCCATCGGCACGCCGGTCGAGGTCGGCGTGCCAGAGCAGGTCCCGGTCCCGGTCAAGCCGAGGGAGTAGGGGGGGGCTTCGGCTCGCGCCGGGCCGCGGGCGATTGGCGTTGGCTCGCGCCGGGGCCGCCACCGTTCGGCGGGAGTTGGTTTGGGCTGGTGAGGGGAAAGTGGCTGCATCTGCGGCGCAGTTTTTCCACCTGACAGGTGGTATTTCCGCACCGCGGCCGCTCCGGTGCTGATTTGTCCCACCAGATGGGACAAATCAGCCACTCGGCTGCACCGAGACGTCCGCGACCTCCCCTCGTTGCCAAACCACCGGGTGGCAACGGTGGCGGATCGGCGCGAGCCGAATGGCCCCCCGAAACCTCTAGATCTCGTTGAAGAAGTTGATCCCGAGGTCGTCCAGGGCCTGCTGTGCCTCGAGGTTGAGTCGGGTGAGCTCGCCGGTGAAGACGAGGATGCCCATGCCGATCAGGATCACGCCGGCGATCGCCATGATCGCGGCGTAGTGGCGCTTGATGAAGCCGAAGGCTGTCGTCATGCGCGCGAAGGCGATCGCAGTGAGCAGGAACGGGACGGCGAGTCCGAGCGAGTAGACGGCGAGCATCAAGCCGCCCTCGAGGACGGAGCCGGTCGAGCCGGCGAGGGCCAGGATCGCCGCCAGGGTCGGGCCGATGCACGGGGTCCAGGCGATCGCGAAGGCAGCGCCGGCGATCAGCGGGCCGCCGCTTCCAGCCCGCTCGATCAGCGCATCGATGCGCCACTCGCGGTTGAGGCGGAGGACGAAGAGCTGCGCGACGAAGAGGACGCCCATCGCGATGATCAGGACGCCGGCGACCTTGTCGAGGGTGTCCTGATTCTGGCGCAGCGTCTGGGTGAGACTGACCGCAGTCAGCCCGAGCAGGATGAAGATGACCGAGAAGCTGGCGATGAAGACGAGGGCGGGGGGGACCACGCGGCGCCAGCTCGCATGCTCGAGGTCGGCGGCGGCAACGCCGCTCACCGCCGAGAGGTAGCCGGGGACGAGGGGGAGGACGCAGGGGGAGAAGAAGGAGACGGCGCCCGCGAACAGGGCTGTGATCAGGCCGACTCCACCGATCTCGGGCATCGGGGCGCGATCAGGTGATGGCCAGCGAGAGCCGGCGACGATGCTCGCGCGCCAGCTCACTCGCGGGACCGAGGTCGGTGAAGATCGCGACCATCACGCGGCGCAGCTGGTCGACGCGCTCGGGGTCCTCGGCGGCGGCGATCTCGTCCTGGAGCAGCTCGAGGGCGCGCTCGTGATCGCCGTCGTCCCAGGCGGCGAACGCCGGCGCTGCCGGGTCATCGGTGCCGAGCTCGAGCCTGGCCGCGAGCCCGGAGGCGACGAAGTCGTCGGGGACGCCCTCGAGCGCCGTGCGGGCCCCATCGGCGTCATCGGCGGCGATCAGCAGGCGGGCGAGCTTGACCGCCGCCTCGGTCTGGGTGGGATCGAGCTCGAGCGCCCGCTGAAGCGACTCCTCGTCGCCGGCGGCGGCGAGCCGGTCGGCCTCGGAGGGGACGAGGCGATCGAAGAAGGCGGCGACCTGGGGGGGCGGGATCGCGCCGGTGAACTCCTCGGCGACCCGCCCGTCCTTGAAGGCCTTGACCGCGGGGATGCCCTGGATCCCGAACTGGGCGGCGATGGCCTGGTTGGAGTCGACGTCGAGCTTCGCGAGGTCGACGTCCCCGTCGCGCTTGGCTGCCTCGGCCTCGAGTGCGGGCCCGAGCTGCCGGCAGGGCCCGCACCATTCGGCCCAGAAGTCGACGACGACCGGAACCTCGTGGGAGCGGTCGAGAACGTGCTGCTGAAAGCCGGCCTCGTCGACGTCGTGAACCATGGCCGGGAAGCTTAGAGAGCCGCGGTCGCCGCTCCGCGGAAGGCTCGGTGGCGGGAGGCGCGGGACGCTAGCCTGACCGCGTGGAATCGCTGCGCGGCAAGCTTCTCGTCGCCTCGCCGGCGCTCGAGGACCCGAACTTCGTGCGGTCGGTGGTCCTGATCACCGAGCATGGGGATGAGGGCGCGATGGGCATCGTCCTCAACCGCCCCGCCGACACCGAGGTCGAGGAGGTCCTGCCGGAGCTGGCGTCGATCGCCGTGGCCGAGCCGGTCTTCGTCGGCGGCCCGGTCCAGCCGGAGTCGCTGGTGGTGCTCGGCGAGTTCACCGATCCCGACAAGGCTGCGTGGATCGTGGTCGCCGACGTCGGCCTCGTCTCGGCGACGACCGAGCTCGACGAGCTGCCCGAGGCGGTGCGGCGGGGCCGGGTGTACGCCGGCTTCTCGGGCTGGGGACCGGGACAGCTCGAGGCCGAGCTCGAGGCCGAGGCGTGGTTCGTCGAGCCGCCGATCCCGCCGGAGCTCTTCCCCGACGATCCCGCGACGCTGTGGAGCGACGTCCTCGTGCGCAAGGGCGGGGAGTACGCGCTGGTCGCGCGGATGCCCGAGGACCCATCGCTCAACTGACGGGCGTCACGGACAAGCGGAGCCGGCGCAGTCCCTCACCTGGTCGAGGATCGCGCTCATCTCCTTGAACCGCTGCCGCTCGCCGCGGCCGTTGAGGCGCGGCTCGCCGTCCATCTCGCCGGGATCGACGTTCCAGTCGTAGTACTCGACGAACGGATCGTCGGGATCGTCGGTCCTGGTCTCGATCAGCGAGCCCTGCTTGTCCTGCAGGGCCTTCCACTTGACCGACTCGGTGAGCAGCCAGTCGCGATCGTTGGCGGGGTCGAACAGCGAGCGGCCGTCGACCTCGTAGCCCGGGTCGATTCCGGCGACGTCGTAGAAGGTCGGCGCGAAGTCGACGTTGGCGACCAGCCGGGTGTCGAGCCGGCCGCGCTTGCCGATCTCGGCCGGCCAGCGCATGTACATCGGGACGTTCGTCGCCTCCTG
>DASSEM010000017.1:0-4514 GCA_035695265.1 Solirubrobacterales bacterium | reverse complement strand
TAGCGCTCGACGAGCCGGCGCCGTCGCACGAGCTCGATCACGAAGACCAGGAACAGGACGGTCCCGATGATCGCGAGGATCTGCGGCTTCTTGCCGAGGACCGATTCGGAATCGCCGATGGCGAGCAGGAGGCTCACGCCGTGCCCCCGCTCTCGGCGCTCGCCTCCACGGCGGTGATCTCGCCGGTGGATGGCGGCGGCGCCCCCTCGAAGGCGTCAGGACGGCGGCGCAGCAGGCCGACGAACAGCGCCAGCATCACCTTGACCATGTAGTAGGCCGCGCGCGGGTAGTCGATCGAGCTGCGGCCGAAGCCGCGCGCGTTCATCCGCACCTGGACCTCGTGGATCCGGAGGCGGTTGTTGTGCAGCATCAGGATCGCCTCGACCTCGGGGTAGTCGTGCGGGTAATCGCGGGCGAACAGCTCGATGCCGCGGCGGTTGACCATCCGGAAGCCCGAGGTCGGGTCGGTGATCTTCTGCCGGGTGATCGCCGTGAGCACCAGCGAGAAGATCAGGTTGCCGAGGCGGCGTCCGAACGGGACCTTGTAGCCGGGATCGCCGCGGAACCGGGTGCCGTAGACCATGTCGGCCTCGGCATCCTCGGTGTGCAGGGCATCGAGCATCTCCGGCAGGTACTCGGCCTTGTGCTGACCGTCGCCGTCGACCTGGACGGCGACGTCGTAGCCGTGCGCGAGCGCGTACTTGTAGCCCGACTGCATCGCCCCGCCGATCCCGAGGTTGAACGGGTGACGGAGCACGATCGCCCCCGCCTCCTCGGCTTCCTTCGCGGTCGAGTCGACCGAGCCGTCGTCGACGACGAGGACGTTGAAGTCGGGGGCGTGGCGATCGATGTCGCGAACGACGCGGGCGATCATCCCCTCTTCGTTGTAGGCGGGGACGATTGCCAGCAGGCGCAGCTCTTGGCGTTCTTCGGCGGCCATGGTCCTTGGGCGGGGGCCGGCGCCCCCGGGGCGATCAACGGTACCGCTCGGCCCGCCGGGCAGCCGCCGGGCTAGCCTCGCCGCAGCATGCGACCCGGCGACGACGACCTCGACAGGCTCGAGCGCGAGATCACCTCGTGCCGGGCCTGCCCGCGCCTGGTCGCCTGGCGCGAGCGGGCGGCGGCCGAGCCGCCGCGGCGCTTTCAGGGCGAGAGCTACTGGGCGCGGCCGGTGCCGGGCTTCGGCGACCGCGATGCCGCCGTCGTGCTCGTCGGCCTCGCGCCGGCCGCAAACGGCGCCAACCGGACCGGGCGGATGTTCACCGGCGACCGCTCCGGCGATTGGCTGTACGCGGCGCTGCACCGGGCCGGGCTCGCGAGCCAGCCGACGTCGGTCGCCCGCGGCGACGGCCTCGAGCTCCGCGGCGCTTACGTGACCGCGGCGGTCCGCTGCGCGCCGCCCGCGAACAAGCCTACGGTCGCCGAGCGCGACCGCTGCCGGCCCTACCTCGACCGCGAGCTTGCGCTCCTGCCGTCCGCCCGCGTGCTGATCGCGCTCGGGTCGTTCGGCTGGGACGCGGCGCTGCGGACGCTGGCGGCGAGCGGCCGCGAGGTCCCCCGGCCGAAGCCGCGGTTCGGCCACGGCGCCGAGGTCGCGGTCGGCGATCTGGTCCTGCTCGGCAGCTACCACCCGAGCCAGCAGAACACGTTTACCGGCCGGCTCACCGAGGCGATGCTCGACGAGGTCCTCGCCCGGGCCGTGGCGCTCGGCTCAGGGGCCGAACAGCCCGACGCCCGGTAGGTCCTCGAAGTCGGCGATGTTCAGCGTCCAGACCGGGACCTCCCGGACGAGCGCATGGGCGGCAATCGCGATGTCGACCTCCCGCCCGCGCGGCTCGTCAACTGCCCGGTAAAGCTTCGTGGCCGCCGCGGCCTCGGCGGGCCCGAAGGGGAGCGCATCGTCGGTCGGAAGCAGCGCGTCCTGGGCGGCCAGCTCCTCGGGACCCCGCGGCCCGCGCAGCCACTCGTAGAGGACGAGCGCGGGGAGGAGCATCCGCTCGCCCGCCTCGACGGCGTCCCGCCACGCGGCCGCCGAGCGGCGCGGACCGGTGAGCGCATCGATCAGCACCGAGGTGTCGACGACGATCACTGGGGTCTCGCCGGGCCGCCGCGGCCACCGCTGCGGCGGGCGGCGCGAACCTCGTCGAGCTCGGCATCGACCGCGGCCGCGGAGCGCTCGGGGATCCTCGGCACGAGCTCGTCGAAGCGAGCGAGGAGCCGGCGCCGCTCGCGTTCGCTGAGCTGCTCGGCGCGCTCGCTGTAATCGCGGATCGCCATGCGTACGACCTCGCTCTTCGAGCGCTGCTGCCGCTCGGCGGTCTCAGCGAGCCGAGCCATCGTGCTCGGATCGAGCGTGAAGGTGGCCTTCGTCGATGCCATATAGAGACCATACTACCATACTCCTCCTGGGCGGACGCGATCGAGCCCGAAGCCAGGGCGCACCGGGCCGTAGTATCGGCGGCCAACGCTGGAGCAGGACCATTGGTTCCCCTCAACCTCCCCAACGCGCTGACGATGCTCCGCATCCTGATGGTGCCGGTCGTGGTCGTGGCGCTGCTCGCCGAGATCCCCAACGGCGACCTCGTCGCCGGCGTCGTCTTCGCGCTCGCCGCGTTCACCGACGGCCTCGACGGCTACATCGCCCGCCGCCGCGACGACGTGACGACGTTCGGCAAGCTGATGGACCCGCTGGCCGACAAGCTGCTGATCGTCGCCGCGCTCGTCTCGCTCGTCGCGCTCGATCGCCTGCAGGCCTGGATCGCGATGGTGATCATCGCCCGCGAGCTCGCCGTCACCGGTCTGCGGGCGGTCGCGGTCGAGGAGGGGGTCGTGATCTCGGCGAGCTGGCTCGGCAAGGTGAAGACGGCGCTTCAGATCGCCGCGGTGATCGCCCTGATCGCCGTCGACCCGGCGACGGTCGCGGTCGACGTGCTCGTCTATGCCGCGGTCGCGGCGACGGTGATCTCGGGCGCCGACTACTTCTTCGGGGTCCGCCGCCGGCTCGGCGACCGGCCGTCGAAGCGGCGCAAGGCCGAGGCCGGCCCGGCCTGAGCCGGCGTCAGGCGGAGGCCGCCGGGGCCGCGGGGGCGTCGAGCCACTCGCGCATCGTCATGTGGTGGGTCGAGTGCTCTCCGGACTCGAGCTCGGCGAGGACCTCGGAGAGCTCGCCGGACCGCTCGGCGATGACGTTGTGGCGATGGATGGTCTCCAGGTTCTCCTGGCGCGCGAGGATGAAGTTGCGGCCGTGGAGGTCGGGATGGGCGCCGGCGAGCCGGCGGACCATCTCGCGCACGCAGTCCTCGACGAAGCGCGGATTGGCGTGGGCCTTCTCGACCACGGCCCGCTCGTCCTCGCGCTTCATCAGCTCGTAGATCTCCGAGGACATCGACGACTCGACGATCGCGAGCAGCTCGCGGGCGTCGATCTCGGTCTCGCACTCCTCGGAGCGGCCGAGGAAGAGGGTGCCGATGCCGCGCTGGTTGTGGGTCGCGACCGGGACGAGCTCGAGGATCTCGTCGATCCGCTCCTGCTCGTAGCCGTGGGCGGCGAGGCGCTCGCGCGCGCCAGCGGCGATCAGCTCCTGCGCGCACGGGCAGGCCGTCATGCCCTGGGCCTCGACGCCCGTCAACGTTCGCGTCCCGGCGTGCGAGGCGACCGCGGTGCCGAGCAGCGTGTAGATCTCCTGCGTCGGCTTGCCGCTCACCGGCGCCGGCAGCGTCTCCGGGTAGCGGGCCGCGAGCGAGACCTCGGCCCGCATCCCGTCCTGGCGGTCGCGGACGCGCTCGGCGATGCCGGCGGCGAGGTGCTCGGCCTTGAGCGACTCGCCGAGGACGGCCTCGTCGATCGCCTCGTTCACGACCTCCTCGAAGCGCGACATGTGGGCGCCGGCCTGCCGGGGGTGGAGGTCGACGTAGCACTCGAACTCCGCGAAGTAGAGCTGCCCAGCGTCCTCGCCGGTGGCCTCCGGGTTGATCCGGATCACCTTCTCGACGCCGCGGACGCCGACCCGCGTCAGGCTGACCTCGGTCCGCGGGCGCCGCGCCTGCGCGTCGGGATTGATCAGTGTGGATGGGCGGTTCATCGGTGCGCTCGGCGGCCAAGGCTACCGAGGGCGGATTCGCGGCCGCCGTCGTGGCATACTCGCGGGGCGCCTTCGGGAGAGGAGAGAGGCGGGCCCCGCTCGGGAGGCGAGGGCCAACACAGCTTCAGATGGCCGACGACCTTCAAGTCACCGATCCGCCACCGGCGGAACCGCCCGGCGATGATCCCGGGGCGACGCTGATCGCGATCGGCCGCGAGCGCGGCCACGTCACGGCCGACCAGATCGCCGCGGCGGTCGAGGAGGTCGACCTCGGTGCCGACGGGATCCGCGAGCTCCACGGTCGCATCGTCGACGCCGGGATCGAGATCGTGCTCGGCGAGGACGGTGACGGCGAGCGGGAGGGCGAGGCCGTCGAGGCGCCGCCGATCGTCGCCCCCGATCTAACCGTCGAGCCCGGGGTCGATTCGCTGCG
>DASSEM010000016.1:0-5918 GCA_035695265.1 Solirubrobacterales bacterium | reverse complement strand
GACTCGGCCGGCAACACCGGCGATCCCGCCGTCGTCAGCTTCAGGGCGCAGCGCGCGCCGCGACTTGCAGCCGGGCGCGCTGAGCGCACGATCGCCAGGGCGCTACGGCGCCACGGCTTCGCCCGCCGGGTGGTGAGGTCGCTTCGCGTCGACTGCAACCGCCGCGGGCGCGCCGCGTTCGGATGCCGATTCTCGAGCCGCTTCCCCGGCTACCGGCTGCGGGGGCGGGGCGAGGTCAAGCTCCGCGCCCACATCTCCTACCGCTTCCGGGTCCGGGCGCAGGGCGTGCGTCTCACGCTCACCGACGGGAACGAGACGCGAAGCTCGCGCTAGCCGGCCCTTGGTGAGGCGGCGCTCAGCAGGGGTGTCCGGCCGCGTCGAAGCAGGGCTCCGGGGCGGGGGCCGGCTCGGGAGCGGGTGCCGGCGCGGGCGCGGGCACGGGTGCTGGGGCCGGTGGAGTCGTGACGGGCTCCGGGGTCGTCGGGGCCACTTCCTCCGGGACCACCTCCTCCGGCTGCCTGTCCCGGCGTCGCGCGGCAGCGGCGGCGGCAGCTTCGATCGCCCGCTGCTCGGCGATCGCCGCCTTCCGGCGCTTCACCGCCGCCAGGCCGCGGCGCTCGCCGATCCGGGCGCCGGCAAGCTCACCGGCCCGCTGACCCGCCCGCTCCCCGGCGCGCTCCCCGGACTCCCTGGCTTCCGCGGCGGCGTCCGCGCGCGCCGCGTCGAACGACGCCTGGAAGGCTTCGCGCTCGAGCGCCTGGGTCTGCGAGGGATCGAGGTCGTCGAACTTCGCGATCAGGTACGCGGCGACGCCGATCCCGACGGCCATCGTGCAGGCCAGCAGCGCGAAGCCCACGCGGCGGTCCAGCGGCCACCGCCGGCGCATATGCCCGATCCTGCCGCCGACGGCCGGGAAGTTCACGGCGCGCTCACCTTCACGCTTTGGGGTTCCGCGAGGTCCGCCCGCTCGAACGCCTTGCGATAGGCCGTCGTGTAGGCCTCTTGGTAGGCCGCGTCGTACGCATCCTCACGGGCGGCGCTGAACGCGCTCCGGTAGCCCTCGCGGGCGCCCACCTTCGCTCCCCGTTCCTCGCCGGCGATGGTTCCCGCTTGCCGCGCGTCCTGGGCATCGCCCGCCTGCGAGGAGCCGATCGAACAGCCGACGACGCCGCACGCGACGAAGGCGACGAACACCGCCCCGGCCAGCGCCCACTGCCGCAGCTTCTCGCGCCTGACCAGCGCCGCGTACCCGCCACTCGGCCCGACGATGCTCCCGAGCCGTGATCGCACGTCTCTCAGGACCCGATGAAGGTCACCCGAAGCCATCTCCCACGCTGAAGGGTAGACACTGTCCACGGGTGGGTATGCGGGTCCTCACCCGGGCTCGGCGGCGACCCGGGCAGCGTCCGCATCTTGCCCGGAGCGCTGTAAGGGAATTCCGGAATCGCTTGGGGGCGGTTCCGCGGAGCCACCGAATCCCTTCGGGCTCGGGCCGAGCCGCGGCCGGCCGGGCATCGCCTACCCTTCGGCGCTGATGGACACGTCGCGCTCGCTGCTCCTCGAAGGCGACCACACGACCGGATCGAAAGCCGCTTCGGTGGTGCTGGTCGAGTACGGCGACTACGAGTGTCCCTTCTGCCGGCGCGATCAGCCCGGGCTCGAGCGGCTGCTCGCCCAGCAGAGCGAGCGGGTCTGCTTCGCCTTCCGCCACTTCCCGATCACCGCCGAGCATCCCAACGCCGAGCGAGCGGCCCGCGCCGCCGAGGCCGCCGACCTCCAGGGCCGGTTCTGGCCGATGCACGAGCAGCTCATGCACCGGGACGGCGCGCTCGACGATGCCGCGCTGGCGGCCTGTGCGGAAGCCGCCGGCCTGTCGCTCGAGCGGCTCTGGGCGGACATCGAGCGTCCCGACGTCGCCCGGCGGGTCGAGCGCGATGTCGAGCTCGGCCGCCGCGATGGCGTCGCCGGCACGCCCTGGTACCTGCTCGACGGCGTCCGGACCGGACCGCTCGCGGCGCTCGCCAAGGCGCTGCGGGGCGGTCCCGGTCATCCTGCGAGGTAGAGGGAGTCCGAAATGACCAATCCGAACGAGATCGGGGTCAACGACCCGGAGGAGCTCGGGGCGGCCGGGGCGCCGGCGAGCGCGGAGATCGCCGCATCGACGACGCTCGGGCCGGTCCACCTCACCGTCTCCGACCTCGAGCGATGGCTCGCCTTCTACCGCGATGCTGTCGGCCTCGAGGTCATCGCGCGCGCCGACGGCACCGGGTCGGTCGGGGTCGACGGGCGGGAGCTGGTGGTCGGCGTCGAGGAGCCGGGTGCGGGACCGGGGGCCGGGTACACCGGCCTCTACCACGTCGCCCTGCTCCTGCCGCAGCGCGCCGACCTCGCCCGCTGGCTCACCCATGCCACCCGCGAGCGGGTGGCGCTGACCGGGATGTCCGACCACTTCGTCAGCGAGGCGCTGTACCTCCGCGACCCCGACGGGCATGGGATCGAGATCTACTGGGACCGCCCCCGCGATGCGTGGGAGGGGCTGGTCGAGTCGCGGATGACGACCCAGCCGCTCGACGTCGGCGAGCTGATGGCGGAGATCGGCGATCCCGCCGCCGACCGGTTCGACGGCCTCCCCGCCGGGACCATCGTCGGGCACGTCCACCTGAAGGTCGCCTCGATACCCGAGACGGAGGCCTTCTACCGCGACGTTCTCGGCTTCGCGCTGATGGCGAGCCTCGGAGCCCAGGCCACCTTCCTCGCCGCCGGCGGCTACCACCACCACATCGGCGCGAACGTCTGGGAGAGCCGCGGCGCCCCGCCGCCGCCGGCGGGCACCGCGGCACTCCGGTACGCCACCGTCGTGCTCCCCGACGAGGCCGAGCGCGAGAGCGTCCTCGCCCGCGTGCGCGATGGCGGCCACGAGGTCACGGAGGATCGTGACGGTCCCGTCGTCACCGATCCGTCGGGGAACCGCCTGGTGCTCGCCGTCGGATCCGTCGACCCGGTGGACGGGGCAGCGGCACCGGGATGAAGGTCGCCGTGGTCGGGCACGTCGAGGCGTGCGCGTTCGCCGGCGTCGACCACGTCCCGGTCGCCGGTGAGATCGTCGAGGCCGAGGAGGGCTTCGAGCAGGCCGCCGGGGGCGGCGCGGTCGCGGCGGTCCAGCTCGCCCGCCTCGCCGGGGAGTGCCTGTTTCTGACCGCCCTCGCGGATGACCGCTACGGGCGCGCGGCCAAGGGCGACCTCGAGGACCTCGGCCTGCGGGTCGAGGCCGCGTGGCGGCCGGCCTCGCAGCGGCGGGCCTTCGTCCATCTCGACGCCGCCGGCGAGCGGACGATCACGGTCACCGGTGATCGCCTCGCGCCCGCGCTCGCCGATCCGCTGCCGTGGGACGAGCTCGAGAGCTGTGACGCCGTCTACCTCACGGCCGGCGACCGTGGCGCGGCCGTGGCGGCCCGGAAGGCGACCCGGTTGGTGGCCACGATCCGGGCGAAGCAGGCCCTGAGCGACTCCGGCGTCGAGCTCGACGTCCTGGTCGCGAGCGCCGGCGATCGTGGCGAGCGGTACTCCAGCGGCATGATCGAGCCCCGGCCCCGCGCGGTGGTCCTCACCGCGGGAGCCGAGGGCGGGCGGATCGAGACCGCCGACGGCACCGAGATCCGCTGGACGGCGCCGCCGCTGCCGGGCCCGATGGTCGACGCCTACGGCGCCGGCGACTCGTTCGCCGGCGGCTTGACCTGCGGGCTGGCGCAGGGCCTGCCGCTCGAGCAGGCGGTCGCGCTCGGGGCGCGGTGCGGGGCGGCGTGCGTCACCGGCCGCGGACCGTATGAGGGCCAGCTCGGCGGGCCGCTCCCGGTGCGGTAGAACAGGGATCGTGACGATCAGCAGGGCGGTGCCCAACATCAGGTCCGATCGACCGGCGGAGACGCGCGACTTCTTTCTCGACCTGCTCGGCTTCGAGGTGGCGATGGACCTGGACTGGGTGATGACCGTCGCGTCGCCGACCAACCGCTCGGCTCAGGTGAACATCATCGGGACCGACGACATGGCGGCGCCCGGCATCTCGGTGGAGGTGTCTGACGTCGATGCGATCCACGCCCGGGCCGTGGAGCGCGGCCTGGAGATCGCCTATTCGCTCCGCGACGAGGATTGGGGGGTCCGGCGCTTCATGCTTCGCGAGCCGAGCGGCACCCTCGTCAACGTCGTCTCTCACCGCTCGGGCTGAGCCGCCGGGGGAGCGTCGTCGGCGACCACCGTCACCGGCAGCCGCACCCGCCCGAAGGTCTCCTCGGGACCGTCGACACGGTAAGCCCCGAGCTCGTCTTCCGACGGTGGGAACACCAGCACCTCGTTGGCGGCGAAGACCCGGAGGGCGTCCTCGACCGCCATCCTCGGATCGGCGTCGCCGACGCCCCCGTCAACGACCCGGCCTGAGGCCCCGGCCGCTTCGACGAGGCGCTGGGCGTTTGCCTCGGCGTCGCGGATCTCATCGTCGACGTCGCCGGCGAGGCGCTTCAGCGGCTTGGTCAACGCGGGAACGACGATCTGCACCTCGTCGCCGGCACCGCGTTCGTGAGCCTCCAGCGAGCTGACCAGCCGCCGGGCGTCGGCGTCCCCGTGGGCGACCACCAGGATCCGATGGACATCATCGGAGTCGGACAGGACCTCGACGTCGCCGGCGCGCTCCCAGCGTGCAACGACGAAGGCGAGCAGCGCGAGCACGGCCACGATGATGATCAGGCCGACCGCAACGCCGCCCAGCCAGAAGGCGAGTGGGGCCAAGGCCGCGAGCGCCGCGAAGGCGGCAACGAGGAGAAGGATCCGGGCGCGGTCGGCTCGACGTTTCACTACCGCGCGTCATACCCGAAATCCGGCGCCCGACTCGCGCGAGCGCATGCGTGCGCTTGAAGTGCGGCGCCAGGCTCGGTGTCAAGCGGCTGGATCCGGGGTAGGGCCGGACCGTGGGCAAGCTCGAGAGCAGGACGGCGATCGTGACCGGCGCCGCCAGCGGCATCGGTGAGACGATCGCCGAGGCCTTGGCGGCCGAGGGGGCCGAGCTGTTGCTCGCCGATCTCGATGCGGACCGGCTGGCGGCTGCCGAGCAGCGCCTTGTCAGTTCCGGTGCGACGGTCTCGACGGCGACCGTCGACGTCACCGACGCCGAGCAGACGAAGGGGATGGTCGATCAGTGTCTCTCCGAGCTCGGCAAGCTCGACGTGCTCGTCAACTCGGCGGGCATGCTCAACGAGGTCGCCCTGGTCGACATGGAGGTCGCGACGTGGGACGAGATGATCGCCGTCGACCTCCGCAGCGTGTTCCTGTGCTGCCGCTGGGCGGCTCCGCACATGGTCGAGCGCGGGTCGGGCCGGATCATCAACCTCGCCAGCCAGCTCGGGATCAAGGGCGGCGAGGGCCTCGTCCACTACTGCGCTGCCAAGGCTGGCGTCATCGGGCTCACGAAGGCGCTGGCCCGCGAGCTCGCGCCCCATGGCGTGCTCGTCAACGCGATCGCGCCGGGGCCGATCGAGACGCCCCTCGTCGGTGGCCTCAGCGACGAGTGGAAGCAGGCCAAGGAGGCCGAGCTGCCGTTGCGCCGCTTCGGGCGCGTCGAGGAGGTGGCGCCGAGCGCGGTGCTCCTCGCGAGCGACCCCGGCGGCAACCTCTACGTCGGCCAGGTGCTCGGGCCCAACAGCGGCGACGTGATGCCGTAACCGAGCGAGGCTTCCGGCCGGGTGCTCGACTCAGCCGTCGAGTCCCTTCTCCCGCAGCTCGGAGCGCGCCGCGTCGCTCTTCTCGAGCCCGTCGAGCCCCATGCCACGCAGGACCGCCGGCGCCTTGCTGAACTGGACGTCCCGGTAATCGACGACCTCGATGTTGTTGCCCCACGGATCGCGGAAGCGCAGCGAGCCGGACTCGGGAAC
>DASSEM010000015.1:0-27823 GCA_035695265.1 Solirubrobacterales bacterium | reverse complement strand
GAATCCGGGCCTGCCGGAGAAGGGCCCGTCGATCCGCAGGATCGCGGTGTTGCCGGTGACCTTCAGACAGCTCACCGGCCCGGATACGACGGGCAGCTCCGGCTGGATGACGAATCCGAAAGAAGCCTCTCCTCCCGGATTCTCCCCGGACGGGCCGCTGAACGCGTCGACCCGGATGTCGAAGGCGGCGAAGTCGTCGGCCACGAAATGGTCCCCCCTGACGGTGGCGGTGTCGAGCTGCGGCGGCTGGGACGGCTTCGCCGCGGAGGCCGCGGTCGCGGAGGCCAGCAGGCTGAGTGCCGCGAGCAGGGCGGCCACCCGGGGGAGGGCAGTGCCGCTACGACCTTTACCCGGCGATCTCGACCGCCGTCCCGTCTTGAGTCGCACGAGCACCATCGTAGTCGCCCACCCCGTTCATGAACAAGGAGAACGCCACCGTCTGCCAGCCGAAAGCTTCGCTCCTCCTCACTTCCCGGTGTAGGTTCGGTGCCACAGACCAGCCACCAAAGGAGGAGCGATGGCAGCGAAGGTCGTGGGACCCAGCGACGGCAAGGCAGGATTCCTGGGAAGCATCGGGGTGAGATTCATGATCGACGGGGACGAGGCTGGGGGTGACTTCTCGCTGGTCGAGCACCCGATGTCCGCTCGGGCGCTGGCGGCGCCGCTTCACCGGCATACCCGCGAAGACGAATACAGCTTCGTCATCGAGGGGAGGATGGGCGCGCTGCTCGGCGACGAGGAGCTGGTCGCCGGGCCCGGCGACCTGGTCTTCAAGCCCCGCAACCAGTGGCACACGTTCTGGAACGCCGGCGACGAGCCCGCGCGGATCCTCGAGATCATCGCGCCGGCCGGCTTCGAGAAGTTCTTCGCGGAGCTCGTCGACCTCGGTGGCGTCGGGGCAGCCGAGCCGGAGGTGTTGGGCGAGCTGTGCGGTCGCTACGGGCTCGACATGGATCCCGACAGCGTCCCCGGCCTCGTCGAGCGCTTCGACTTGCGATTTCCCGGTGAGCCGATCAGCTGACCCGAGTTCACGGAGCGACTCCTAACGTGGCAGCCCTTCATGGCACGGGCAGCGTGATTCAGTTCGAGGACGGCTTGCGAGCGACGCTCGGCTCGAACCTCGAGGCTCATGAGCAACGCCGGCAGCCGCTCGAGGGGCGGCGTCACGCGGCGGTCGCGCTGGTGGTGATCGACAGCGATGCCGAGCGCGATGACCGGGAGCCGGTGCCGCCGGGCGCGATCGACATGTCGGGCGTCCCGGGCTTCGCCGACGTTGAAGGGCGCGATCTCGACGGGAGGATGGTCGGGGTTGCCGGCGGGGCGTCGTTCGTGCTCTGCCGGCGCCCCGCCGGGATGCGGCGGCATCCCGGGCAGTGGGCGCTCCCGGGTGGGCGTCTCGATCCCGGGGAGACGTCGCTGGATGCGGCGCTGCGCGAGGTCGAGGAGGAGCTCGGACTGACCCTGGGCCCGGACGAGGTGGTCGGTTGGTTGGACGACTACGTGACCCGCTCGGGGTTCGTGATCTCGCCGGTGGTGCTCTGGTGCGCGGGCGATCCGGTCATCGAGCCCGATCCGGACGAGGTCTTCGCGGCCTACCGGATCGGCCTCCATGCGCTGCGGGACAGCGAACCGCGATTCGTCGACATCGCCGAGAGCCCTCGACCCGTCCTCCAGCTCCCGCTCGGCAACGATCTGATCCACGCGCCGACGGGGGCGATCCTCTTGCAGTTCCGCCAGGTTGGGATGCTCGGGCGGGCGGGAGAGCGGGTCGGACACGTCGAGGAGCCCGTGTTCGCCTGGCGCTGAGACAGTGTCCGATCTACCCGTCCTGATGACGATCGGTCACTCGACGCTGCCGATCGAAGGGTTCCTGGCGCTGCTGAAGCGGTCGGGGGTACGGGCGGTCGCGGACGTGAGGAGGTATCCGGGCTCGCGGCGGAGCCCGCAGTTCGGGGCCGAGGCCCTGGCGGGCTCGCTGGCGGACGCCGGCATCGCCTACCTGCCGTTCGGCGAGGAGCTCGGCGGCAGGCGCAAGCCGGCGAAGGCGGATGCCGATGCCGGTCCGGACCGGGTCGATAACTCGGCCTGGCGCCACCCTTCCTTCCGGGCCTACGCCGACTACATGCACACCCCCGAGTTCGCGCGCGGGCTCGAGCGGCTCGAGGCGACGGCCGGGGAGCAGCGCACCGCGATCATGTGCGCCGAGGCCCATCCCTCTCGCTGCCACCGGCGCCTGATCGCCGACGCGATGCTCGTGCGCGGCTGGCGGGTGTTCCACGTCCTCTCCGGGCGGGAACCGGAGAAGCACGTCCTCACCGCCCATGCCCATCTGGATGGAGACCGGCTCAGCTACCCGGGCACGGATCTCGAGGATCGGTGAGCGGGTCCGCGGCGACGCCTCCACCTCGCCGGGTAAGAAGTCCCGCCCCACGAGGCGCAAAGAGAGCATGGATCGATCCGACAAGACCGCCTTCGTCCTCTCCGGTGGGGCCAGCCTCGGCGCGATCCAGGTCGGGATGCTCAGGGCGCTCTACGAGCGCGAGCTCGAGCCGGACCTGATCATCGGCACCTCGGCCGGGGCCCTCAACGGCGGCTTCATCGCCTCCCGTCCGCAGACCGTCGAGACCGCCGACGAGCTCGCTGATGTCTGGCGGAGGATCGGCCGATGGGAGGTCTTCCCACCGAATCCCCTGACGGGCTTCCTCGGCTTCTTCGGGCTGAAGGATCACCTGGTCTCCGCCGGGAGCCTGGGGCGGATCGTCGATGCGGAGATCGACTTCGACCGGCTCGAGTCGGCGGTCGTCCCCTTCCACGTCATCGCGACCGACGCCCTCAGCGGGCGGGAGCTGCGGTTGTCTGCCGGGCCGGCGCGGGAGGCGGTGATGGCGAGCGCCGCCCTCCCCGGTGTCTTCCCGCCGACCTGCTGGGATGGCCGGGAGCTGATCGACGGCGGCGTCTCCAACAACACGCCGATCTCGCACGCGATCGAGCTCGGGGCCGAAACCGTCTACGTCCTCCCGACCGGCACCGCCTGCGACCTGCCGGAGCCGCCGCGCGGTGCGGTCGGCATGCTCCTGCACGCGATGAGCCTCCTGGTGATGCGCCGGTTGCTGATCGAGATCGAATCGCTGAAGGACCTTGCCAGGCTGATCGTCCTGCCGCCGCCCTGTCCGCTCAATGTCTCGCCGATCGACTTCAGCCGGACCGAGGAGCTGATCGAACGCGGGCTGCATGACGCGCGCGGCTACCTCGAGGAGGTCGAGCGCGGCGCCCCGGTGCCCCTGGCGATGACGATGCACGACCACGGCCGCGGCACTCTCGACGAGCCCGGGCGAGCAGGCTGCGCCGACGATGCTCAGGGCTCGCCGTCGCGGATGGCGTTCTTGCGGCCGGGCTCCACCATCTCGAACCTCGTCCGGATGCCGTTCTCGAACCAGATCCGCCGTCCGTCGGGATAGGTGGATGCCGGGCCGTCATCGCGGTGGCGCAGGCCGTCCCGGTACCACTTCCGGGTGCCGTTGACGTAGATGCACGCCGGGCCGCCGTCGCGGTGGCGGACGCCGTGCCGGTACCACTTCGCCGATCCGTTCGCATGGATCAGGGCGGGCCCGTCGACGCGATGAAGACGGCCTTCGGAGTCACGGTACTCCTGGCGTCGGGAGCGATCAGGCACGGCCGCTCATCGGGTTCCGCGCTGGTCCAGCTCGGCGCTCTCGGTCCGGTCCACGCCGGTCGCGGCCTGATCCTCGCCGGCCGCTTCCGACTCCGATGCCGGCTTCGTCTCGTCCCCGAGGACCGGGTCTCTCGCGTCACTGGTCGGATGCTGGTTGATCCCGCTGCCCTTGCGCGTGTAGAGCCCGTAGGCCAGTCCGAGCACGAGGATGACGAGCACGGCTACGACGATCAAACCTGACATGAGGCTTCTGGTTCCCTCGGCCTCCGGGCGTGAAACAGACGCGGTAGGTTCAGCCTTCTGGCCGAGCCACCCACCGACCGCTTTCGGATCCTGTCGGTTGACGGAGGGGGGATTCGCGGGCTGATTCCGGCGCTGGTCATCGCCGATCTCGAGCGGCGCCTGCGCGAGCGCGGCGGCGAGCGGGCTCGGATCTCCGACTACTTCCACCTGTTCGCCGGGACGTCGACCGGAGGGCTGATCGCCCTCGCCCTGACCGCGCCCGACCCCGCCGAGCCCGGCCGGCCGCGGGTGAGCGCGACCGAGCTCGCGGGGTTCTACGTCGAGGACGGGCCGCGGATCTTCCGGCGGTCGCTGCTTCAGAAGCTGCGAACCCTCTGGGGGTACGCGGGCCCGAAGTACTCGCTGGGCCCGCTCGCCGAGGCCGTGCATCGCCGGCTTGGCGACGTCGGGCTCGCCGCGGCCGTTCGCGAGGTCGTCGTCGCCTCTTACGACATGGCGGGCCGCGAGCCGTTCTTCTTCAAGCGCTGGCGCGCCCGCGAGCCGGTCGGGCCGTCGGATCCGGCCCGGGAGGCGCGCAACCACCCGATCGTCGACGCGGCGCTCGCGACGGCGGCCGCCCCGACCTACTTCCCCTCCCACGAGCTCGGCGGCCGCGTCCTGGTCGACGGCGGCGTCTTCGCCAACAACCCGTCGGTCGCGGCGATCACCGAGGCGCTGAAGCGCACCGGCGCCGGGCGGATCGAGTGCGACGACCTGCTGGTCGTCTCGATCGGGACCGGCGTCCACGAGGAGGGGTTCGACCAGCGCACGGTCAGCGGCTGGGGCAAGATCGGCTGGATCCTCCCGCACAGGGCCGAGCCGCCGATCCTCGGTGCGGTCCTCGACGGCGCCTCCGACGGTGCCGACCACTGGGCCCACATGCTCCTCAACCACGATCCGGGAGCCCCGGCGCCGGGCCGTGCCGCGATCGGTCGCGGGCCGCGCTATTACCGCCTGCAGATCCGGCTCGAGGAGGCGATCGCCCTCGATGACGCGTGCGAGGAGGTGCTGGCCCGGGCGCTGCCGGCGGCCGCCCGGGCGCTGATCGCCGATCGCGAGTCCGAGCTCGACGAGATCGCCGATCGGCTGATCGCCGCCGGCCCGCTCGACCCCGACCCGCAGCCGATGCCGGTGAGCGACGAGTTGTGACCAACAGTTGGCTGGAGCTCGTCGCTGACCTGCCGTCAGGCGGTGCAGCGGCGGCCCGAACGGGGCGCTAGGCTCGGACCCGTGCAGGGACTCTCCGCCCTCGTCCGCAGGGCCGTTTGCGTGGCGGTCGCAGCCGTGCTCCTTGCGACCGCCGGAAGCGCCTACGGCGCCGCCGCCGCCCCGGTACCGCCGCTCGGCTCGGAGGGTCGCTGGATCACCGATGCCACGGGGCGCGTCGTGCAGCTCCACGGCGTCAACGAGGTCTCCAAGTCCGCGCCCTACTACCCGGCCGCCTTCGGCTTCGGCCCCGATGACGTTCGCTTCCTCGCCGATCACGGCTTCAACGTGGTGAGGCTCGGCGTCGACTTCCGCGGGCTGATGCCGGAGCCCGGCGAGGTCGAGGAGGGTTACATCGATCGTCTCGCCGGCACGGTCAGACAGCTCGGCCGGCATGGGATCTTCGTCCTGATCGACTTCCACCAGGACGGCTTCGCGCCGAAGTACAACGGCAACGGGCTGCCGGACTGGATGGCGGTCGACGATGGGCTCCCGAACCCGCCGGACGCGGTCTTCCCCGGCTACTACTTCCAGAACCCCGCGCTGCAGCGAGCCTTCGAGAGCCTCTGGGCGAACCGTCCCGGCCCCGGGGGAACGGGCCTGCACGAGTACTTCGGGCAGGGCGTCGGAGCCGTCGCGCGCCGATTCGCCGGCTCGCGCCACGTGCTCGGATACGACGTGCTGAACGAGCCCTTCCCGGGGTCCCGGTGGGCGGAGTGCGTGGGCGGGTGCCCCGCGCTCGAGGGCGAGCTGCTCGCCGCCTTCAACGCGAGTGCCACTGACGCGATCCGCCGCTGGACGTCGCGGCAGCTCGTCTTCGTCGAGCCGTTCCTGCTCTTCAACCTCGGGCTGGGACCGACGAGCCTGCCGGGCGCCGGCACCGACAACGGCCTCTCGTTCCACTCCTACGCCGGCTCGCCGGCGCTCGAGTCCGCGGTCGTGGACCACGCCGTGGCGGCGGCCGGCCGCGACGCGGCGCCGCTGATCGCGACCGAGTTCGGGGCGACCACCTCGGCGCCGACGCTGCAGCGCCTGACCGGCGGCTTCGAGACGCGGCTCGTCCCCTGGATCTTCTGGGCGTACAACGAGTCGGTGATCGACGACCCGGCGAGGCCGGCCGGCCTCGACAACGTGGCGAGCCCGGAGGGCTTCCGGGCCCTCGTCCGGCCGTACCCCGAGGCGCTCGCGGGCACGCCCGAGTCGCTGTCCTTCGATCCGGCCACCCGCGTCTTCGACCTCGCCTACTCCACCGTCCGCCCGGACGGCCGCCGGGCCGGCCCGTGGCTGCCGAGCCTCGTGCGTCTGCCGGAGCTCGTCTACCCGGGCGGCTATTCGGTGGAGGTGGAGGGCGCCCGGGTGGCCTCGCGCCGCTGCGGTGAGTCGTTGCTCCTGCGCGCGAACCGCCGAGCCACGTCGGTCACGCTACGGGTCGAGCCCGCGATGCCGGACGAGGCGGGCGAGGGAGCCTGCCAGACGCCTGCGGCCCGGTGACCGCCGCAATACGGCCGTATTACAGCGACCGTACGACGATATTGTAATTGGTGAGAACCCTGATTAGGCTTGGGGTTGATGGCCACCGGGCAGACCGAGACCCGCGACGGGCGGCGCGCCGGGCTCGTCGCGGAGGCGACCGCCGTGCTCGCCGAGCGCGGCGTCGAGGCGACGCGGTTCAGCGACGTCGCCGAGCGGGCCGGCGTCTCGGTCGGCCTGCTCCAGCACTACTTCAGATCCCGCGATGCTCTGATCGACGCGGCGATCGAAGCGGTCGCCGTAAGGAAGTTCGACCGGCTCGCCAGAGCGCAGCGGGACATCCATGATCCGTGGGAGCTCATCGAGGCCGCGATCGAGGAGATCCTCGCGTCCGACGACCCGATCGGGGACGCGCGGAGCTGGCTCGACGTCTGCTCGGCGGCCGCGCAGCGCCCGAACTTGGGCGCCGCAATCGAGCGGGTCCAGCAGCGCTGGGTCACGCTGATCGAGGGGGCCGTCGTCGCGGGCGCATCCCGGGGCGACCTCCATCCCGCGATGTCGCCGCGGGCGGTGGCACGGGTGGTCAACGCGCTGATCGACGGCATGGAGCTCGCGCTCGCCTCGGAGGGTGGGACCCGCGCCGATGCGGAGGCGGCGTGCGAGCTCACCAAGCGCGCGGCATGGCGCCTGATCGGCGGCGCCGGCGACCCGCCGGGCTGAGTCCTCGGTGACGGCCGCGCTTGCGGACGGACGATCGCCCGCTCAGACCGCGATCAACCGGTAGATCTCGACCGGCTCGGCCTTGCCCTTGACCGCGACCGCGCCGAGCGACTCGACCCGTGCGGCGCCGAGCCGTGCGACGGTGTCCGCCCCGACCGCGACGCCGCCGACCGGGGCGTTCGCCTCGATCCGCGCGGCGGTGTTGACGGCGTCCCCGACGACTGTTCGCGTCCGGCCTCCCTTCGTCCCGAGGACGGAGAGGACGACCTCGCCGCTGTTGATCCCGACCCGGAACCGGGGCCAGTCGGGGCGGCGGACGGCGATCTCCGCGGCCGCCGCCTGAATCGCAAGCCCGGCGCGGGCTGCGCGGACCGCGTGGTCGGCCTGATCGCCTCGGGTGTTGAACGTGACCATGAGGGCGTCGCCGACGATCCGGTCGATCTCTCCACCGTGCTGCTCGACGACCGGCGGGATGGCGACCTCGAAGAACTCGTTCAGCATCGCGCTCACCTCGTCGGGATCGTTGCGCTCGGCGAAGCTCGTGAACCCTTCGAGGTCGGCGAAGAGCACGGTGATCTCGCGCCGGCCCGACGCGGTCTCGGAGAGGTAGAGGCCGCTGAAGCGCTCCTCGTGCCACTGGCGGTGGGCGCTCCATGCAACCAGCGAGAAGGCGAGCAGCATGAGCAGGTGCCACTCCCACCAGGTCGCGTGCCAGTTGCGGCCGAGCGCGACGGCGATCATGGCCTCGGCGAGCAGCGCGAACGCGGCTGCCATCCAGAGCAGCATGCCCGAGGGGTTGCGCCGGTAGATGCCGAGGTAGCGGGCGACCGCGAATGCGTACAGCCCGACCGCGGCGACGGTCGGGACGAGGAGGGCTCCCGACGCCCGCTCCGGGGCGGAGGGGTCGTCGAGCGGGGGCGCGCCGGCGAGTGAGGCCGCGGCCCAGACGACCATCAGACCGATCAGGCCGTTCTGCGCGAGCCGGGCGTGGCTCATCAGTCGCGTTGCGGTCGCGACGCCGAGGTCGAGGCTGGAGGCGGCGGTCAGCACGGCGGCGACCGCGAGCCCGATCGGCGTCGCGATCACGAAGCCGGTGTTGCTCTCCTCGAGCAGGACGCCGGGGGTGGCGAGGGCGTGGAGGCCAAGGAAGCCGGCGGCGGCGAGAAAGCCGAGTGAGACGAGGAACACCCGCGCATCTCCGTGCCGCCGGGCGGCGCTTCCGGTCGCGTAGGCGAGGGCGGCGTTGATCGTCCCGGCTGCCAGGACGAGCCAGAAGTGGGAGGGATGATGCTCCCAGCGCACGTCGAGCTCGGGGGCGGCGAGAAGCAGAGCCAGCCCCGCCAGCGGCAGCAGCAACGCTCCGATCGCGATCGCGGCATGGGGCCGGGTAAACGGATGGCGTCCATTCATCGCCAGTTACGGATATTGCGCGATTTACTCATGCGCTGACCGGCGATTTGCCGGAAATTGCAGGTGATGGGTGGGGGATACCAGAGGGATGGCACAGCTTGACGACGGCTCCGCGGCCCCTTCCCGCTGTCCTCTTCGGCCTCGCTCTCACCCTCGCCGTCTCCCTGATCGGCTTCGCGCTGAACCCGGCCACGGCCCGGGCAGCGCCCTGCGACGTCCCGATCGCGAACGAGATCCTCTGCGAGAACAGCAAGCCCGGCACGCCGCCGGCGCAATGGGACGTCGCCGGGGCGGGCAGCCCAAGCATCCAGGGCTTCGCAACGGACATCAGCGTCGACCTCGGCGAGACGGTCGATTTCAAGGTCGACACCGACTCCGGCGACTACCGCCTCGACATCTACCGGATGGGCTACTACGAGGGCGACGGGGCGCGGTTGATCGCGTCGGTCGAGCCGTCCGCCACCCTGCCGCAGAGCCAGCCGAGCTGCCTGGAGGACTCGTCCACCGGCCTGATCGACTGCGGCAACTGGGGAGTCTCGGCGTCCTGGGACATCCCCGCCGACGCCGTCTCCGGGATCTACTTCGCGAAGCTCGTCCGCGAGGACGCGACCGCCGGATCCAGCCACGTCTACTTCGTCGTCCGTGACGACGAGGGCGGCTCCGACCTCCTCTTCCAGACCGCGGACACGACCTGGCAGGCCTACAACCAGTACGGCGGCAACAGCCTCTACACCGGCCAGCCCGCCGGCCGCGCCTACGAGGTCAGCTACAACCGGCCGTTCACGACCCGGGGCCCGACCCCGGAGGACTCGCCGTTCAACTCCGAGTACCCGATGGTGCGCTGGCTCGAGCGCAATGGCTATGACGTCAGCTACTTCACCGGGGTGGACAGCGATCGCAACGGCGCCGAGATCCTCGAGCACGACGCGTTCCTGTCGGTCGGCCACGACGAGTACTGGTCGGCCGGCCAGCGCCAGAACGTCACCGCCGCCCGCGACGCCGGCGTCGACCTCGCCTTCTTCAGCGGCAACGAGGTCTTCTGGAAGACGCGGTGGGAGGACAGCATCGACGGCTCCAGCACCTCCCACCGCACGCTCGTCTCCTACAAGGAGACCCACGCCGGCGCGAAGATCGACCCGACCTCGACCTGGACGGGCACGTGGCGCGACGATCGCGCGTTCAACCCGGAGGGCCCGCAGCCGGAGAACGCGCTCACCGGCACGATCTTCACCGTCAACTCCGGCACCTCGGCGATCGAGGTCCAGGCGGCGGAGGGCGAGCTGCGGCTCTGGCGGAACACGAACCTGACCGAGCTCGCGCCCGGGCAGAGCGCGACCCTCGGCGAGGAGACGCTCGGCTACGAGTGGGACGAGGACCTCGACAACGGTTCCCGTCCGGCCGGCTTGGTCCGGCTCTCAACGGCCGTCCGCCCGGGGGTCGAGAAGCTCCAGGACAACGGCTCCACCTACGCGCCCGGAACCGCGACCCACCACCTGACGATGTACCGGGCGCCGAGCGGCGCGCTCGTCTTCGGTGCCGGGACGGTCCAGTGGTCCTGGGGGCTCGACGGCGTGCACGACCGCGGCGGCTCGACCCCCGACCAGCGGATGCAGCAGGCCACGGTGAACCTCCTCGCCGACATGGGCGTCCAGCCCGGCGGCCTGCAGGCGGGGCTGACCGCCTCCACCGCCTCCACCGACGTCGCCGCCCCGAGCTCGACGGTCACCGACCCCGCTGCCGGAGCAGAGGTCCAGGCCGGCCGGCAGACGACGATCAGCGGCACCGCCACCGACGCCAACGGCGAGGTCGGCGGGGTCGAGGTCTCCGTCGACGGCTCCACATGGCATCCCGCCGAGGGCCGCGCCAACTGGTCCTACTCATGGACCCCGGAGGAGACCGGCTCGGCGACGATCCGGACCCGCGCCGCCGACGACAGCGGCAACATCGAGTCTCCCGGCGCCGGCTCGACCGTCGAGGTGGTCCCGGCGAGCTGTCCGTGCTCGATCTGGAGCGACTCGGTGACCCCGCCGCTGGAGAACGACCCCGGGGCGGTTGAGCTCGGCGTCAAGTTCCGCGCCGACGTCGACGGCGAGATCACCGGGCTGCGCTTCTACAAGGGCCCCGACAACACGGGCACCCACGTCGGTCACCTCTGGTCGGCGTCGGGCGCGCTGCTAGCCGCGGCCACCTTCACCGGCGAGAGCGCAACCGGCTGGCAAGAGGTCCAGCTCGACGAGCCCGTGGCGGTCGATGCCGACACCACCTACGTGGCCTCCTATCACGCTCCGAACGGCGGCTACGCCGCCACCGGCGGCGCCTTCTCCGGACAGGGGGCCGATTCGCCGCCGTTGCACGCGCTCGCCGACGGGGTCGACGGTGCCAACGGCGTCTACAACTACGGCCCGGCGGGCGTCTTCCCGACCAGCACCTTCAACGCGACCAACTACTGGGTCGACGTCGTCTTCGACGATCAGACCGGTCCCGACACGACGGCGCCGCAGGTCAGCCTGGTCACGCCGACGCCGGGCTTGTCGGGCGTCGGCACGGGCGCCGACGTCAGCGTCACCTTCAACGAGGCGATGGACGAGGCGACGATCAACGGCGCCAACTTCCAGCTGCGGGACGGCGCGGACGCCGTCGTCCCGGCCGCCGTCAGCTATTCGGCGGCGACCCGGACGGCGACGCTCGACCCCGACGACCCGCTCGCCAACTCGGCCACCTACACCGCCGTGGTCAAGGGCGGTCCGGGAGGGGTCACCGACGTCGCCGGCAACGAGCGCGCTGCCGATCACACCTGGTCGTTCACGACCGCTGCGCCCCCGCCGCCACCTCCCGACCAGGGCCCGGGAGGACCGATCCTCGTGGCGGCCAACGCGGGAGATCCGTTCAGCCGCTACTACGCCGAGATCCTGCGGGCGGAGGGGCTGAACGAGTTCGCCGTCGCCAACCTCGGCGCCGTCGACGCCGCGACGCTCGACGGCTACGACGTCGTCGTGCTCGGCCAGGCCGACCTGACCGCGGCGCAGGCGCAGATGCTCGGGGACTGGGTGACCGCCGGCGGCAACCTGATCGCCATGCGTCCCGACGCCGAGCTCTCGAGCCTGCTCGGCCTCACCGCCGCGGGCACGCCGCTCCCGGACGGCTACATCGACGTCGACACGAGCTCCGGACCGGGGGCGGGGATCGTCGACGAGACGATGCAGTTCCACGGGGTCGCCGACCTCTACACGGCGACCGGGGCCGACACGATCGCTTCGCTCGCCCTCGACGCGACGACGACGATCTCGAGCCCGGCGGTGACGCTGCGCAGCGTCGGGGCCAACGGAGGCCAGGCCGCCGCCTTCACCTACGACCTGGCGCGTTCGATCGTCTACACCCGCCAGGGCAACCCCGACTGGGCGGGCGAGTCCCGTGACGGCCAAGCCGGCCCGATCCGTGCCGACAACCTCTTCTTCGGCGACGCCGTCGGGGACCCGCAGCCCGACTGGGTCGATCGCGACAAGATCGCGATCCCGCAGGCCGACGAGCAGCAGCGGCTGCTCGCAAACCTGATCGGCGAGATGAACGCGGACCGCAAGCCGCTGCCGCGCTTCTGGTACTTCCCGCGCGCCGAGAAGGCGGTCGTGGTGATGACCGGCGACGACCACGCGGGAGGTGGCACCGCCGGCCGCTTCGATCAGCTCAAGGCGCTGAGCCCGGCGGGCTGCTCGGTCGCCGACTGGGAATGCATCCGCAGCACCTCCTACGTCTATCCCAACGCCCCGCTCACGAACGCCCAGGCGACCGGCTACGAGGCCGACGGCTTCGAGGTCGCGCTGCACCTGAACACCGGTTGCACCGACTTCACGCCGCTCTCGCTCGAGCAGAACCTCACCGACCAGCTCGCCCAGTTCGAAGCCGAGTACCCGGACGTCGCCGCGCCGGCGACGAACCGCACCCACTGCATCGCCTGGAGCGACTGGGCTTCGGTGCCGAAGGCCGAGCTCAACCACGGCATCCGGCTCGACACCAACTACTACTACTGGCCACCGAGCTGGGTCGACGACACGCCGGGGCTGTTCACCGGCTCGGGGATGCCGATGCGGTTCGCCGACACGGACGGATCGATGGTCGACGTCTACCAGGCGGCGACCCAGATGACCGACGAGTCGGGCCAGTCGTATCCGTTCACCGCCGACGCGCTGCTCGACCGGGCGCTCGGAACCGAGGGCTACTACGGCGCGTTCGTGGCCAACATGCACACCGACTCGGCCTCGTCGGCCGGCTCCGACGCGATCATCGCCTCCGCCCAGGCGCGCGGGGTCCCGGTCGTCTCCAGCGCGCAGATGCTGCGGTGGCTCGACGGCCGGAACAGCTCCGCCTTCAACGGGATCGACTGGAACGGCAGCGAGCTCGAGTTCTCGATCGAGGTCGGCGCCGGGGCCAACGGGCTGCAGGCGATGGTCCCGGCCGATGCGGCGGCCGGGGAGCTGACCGCGGTGACCAGGGACGGCAGCCCGGCGGCGACCACGACGAGGACGATCAAGGGCGAGCAGTACGCGTTCGTCGACGCGGCGCCGGGTGACTACACGGCGACGTACGAGGCCGATCAGAGCGGCCCGGTGATCTCCGGCGTCGCCGAGGACGCCGGCCCAGACGCGGCCACCATCACCTGGGACACCGACGAGCCCTCGGACTCGCGGGTGGATTACGGGACGAGCCCGGATTCCCTGGACTCGAGTGAGAGCGATGCGGGGATGGCCACCTCGCACAGCGTCGCGCTCAGCGGCCTCGATCCGAGCACTACCTACTACTACCGGGTGAGCTCGGCCGACTCGGGGTCGAACTCGACCACCGAGCCCGTCGGCGCCCAGCCGCCGCGGAGCTTCACGACGCCCGCCGCCGCGCTCGCCGACACGACGGCCGCCGACTTCACCGCTGGGACGCCCGACCCTGACGGTTACGTCGCCGAGTCCGCGAACGGCGAGCTGATGCTGAAGCCGACGGTCGGCGCCGAGTTCTCGGGCGGGCCGGCGTTGCCGGCCGGCTGGTCGAGCTCGACCTGGGAGTCGCAGGGCGGCGGCGCCGGTGGCAGCGCCGTTCTCGCCGCCGGCAGGCTCGAGGTCGACGGAGCCTTCGCCGGCACCGATCAGGCATTCGGCTCCGGCCGCTCGCTCGAGTTCAGCGCGACATTCGGCGGCGCCCCGTTCCAGCACGTCGGGCTGACCGACGACTTCACCAGCGCCTGGGCGCTGTTCAGCACCGCCGGTACGAGCAACCAGCTCCACGCCCGCACCAACACCGGGTCGGGCAGCGTGGATACGCCGATCCCGGGCTCGTTGGTCGGCTCCGAGCACCGCTACAGGATCGAGTGGGCCGCCGGGGAGGTCCGCTACTACGTCGACGGAAGCCTCGTGGCCACGCACGCTGCGACCTTCGGGCCCGACCTGAGCCCGGCCGCCAGCGACTTCAACTCCGGCGGCCCGGACCTGTCGGTCGATTGGCTCCGGATGAGCCCGTTCCCCGCTTCGTCGAGCTTCGACTCGCGGGTTCTCGACGCCGGTGAGGCGGTCACCTGGCAGGCGCTCAACTGGACGGCCGACACCCCGGCCGGGACGAGCGTGGCGCTTCAGGTCCGGACCGGGAGCACCGCGACCCCCGATGCCGGCTGGAGCGCCTTCGCTCCGGTCGCGAGCTCCGGCGGTCCGATCGGCGGCCACTCGCGCTATCTGCAGTACCGAGCGGTCCTCGACTCCGGCGACGCGATGCGCTCACCGAGCCTGAGCGAGGTCAGCGCCACCTACGCGACCGGCGGGGACACGACCGCGCCGACGATCACCGGGCGGACGCCGCCACCAGACGCCACGGGAGTCGATCGGGCCGTCGACATCGAGGTCGACTTCAGCGAGCCCATGAACCCGGCGACGATCGACGGCAGCACCGTCCGCCTCCGCGAGCAGGGCGGCGGCACCGACGCGGCCGCGACGGTCGGCTACGCCGGGACGACGGCGACCCTGGACCCGGATGCCGATCTCGACCCCGGCGCCACATACGAGGTCACGGTCGCCGGCTCGGTCGAGGACGCGAGCGGCAACGCGCTCGGTGCCGACGAGACCTGGACCTTCTCCGCGGCCGGTCTGTCGCTGACCGATACGACCAGCTCCGACTTCGGGGCGGGCGCGACCGGCCTCGACAGCTACGTCGCGAGCAGCGACGACGGCGAGGTCATCCTGAAGCCGGCGGAGGGCGCGGAGTTCGAAAGCGGCTCGCTGCCCGCCGCGTGGTCGAGCGCCCCGTGGTCGGCCGGCGGCGGGACCTCCGTCTCCGGTGGTCGCCTGCACGTCGATGGCGCCAGCGCCGGCACGACCGCCACCTACGGGGCCGGCCGCTCGCTGGAGTTCTCCGCGACGTTCGCCGCCGCGCCCTTCCAGACCGTCGGGTTCGCCACCGACCTGAACGCGCCGCCGTGGGCGATCTTCAGCACCAAGGCGGACGGCCTGTTCTACGCCCGCACTCACAACGGTTCCGTCTCGACCGAGACACCGTTGCCGGCGAGCCTGCTCGGCTCCCGGCACCGCTTCCGGATCGAATGGGACGCGGGCGAGGTCAGGTTCCTCGTCGACGACGCTCTCGTCGCCACCCACTCGGTCGGCTTCTCGCAGCAGATGCGGCCGCTGACGAGCGACTTCGACGTGGGCGGCCCCGAGCTCGGGATCGACTGGCTGCGGATGAGCCCCTACCCGGCGGCGGGGAGCTTCGATTCGAGGATCCTCGACGCCGGCGAGAACGCCGACTGGGGCGCGCTCGCCTGGGATGCCGTTGCCCCGGCCGGCACCGGCGTCGAGCTCAGCGTCCGCACCGGCAACACCCCGACCCCCGATGGAAGCTGGAGCGGGTTCGACCCGATCGCGAGCAGCGGCGACGACGTCCCCGGCGAGTCACGCTACCTCCAGTACCGGGCGCGGCTGACGAGCAGCGACCCGGGCAGGACCGCGGCGCTCAGCCGGGTCTCGGTCGGCTACGTCCACGCCGCCGACTCGACGCCTCCGAGCATCGAGCAGCGGATCCCGGCGCCCAACGCGACCGGCGTCGCCGCCGGCGCCGACGTCGTGGTCGGCTTCAGCGAGGCCCTGAACCCCGCGACGGTCGACGGCTCGAGCGTCCGCCTGCGCAAGCAGGGCGGTGCCGCCGACGTCCCGGCCACCGTCGATCTGAGCGGCGCGACGGTCACGCTCGACCCGGATGCGAACCTCGACCCGGAGGCGACCTACGAGGTCACGGTCGCGGGCTCGATCGAGGACACGAGCGGCAACGCGCTCGGCGCCGCGGACGCCTGGACGTTCACGGTCGGCGGGCCGCCGGTCGGGCTCACCGACACGACGGCCGCGGACTTCTCCGCCGGTGCGCCCGGCACCGCGACCCACGTCGCCGAGACCGCGAACGGGGAGGTCACCCTCAAGCCGGCCGCCGGTGAGGAGTTCAGGGGCGGCCCCGGGCTTCCGCCCGGCTGGTCGAGCGCGAACGGCGCGCCGTGGAACGGTGGGGCGGCGACGGTCTCCGGCGGCAGCCTCCATGTCGACGGTGCCGTCACGAGCACCGACGCCACATTCGGCTCCGGGCGGGCGCTCGAGTTCAGGGGAACGCTCGGCGGGGCGCCGTTCCAGCACGCCGGCCTCACCGCGGACGGCTTCCAGAGCGATCTCTACGCGATGTTCAGCACCGGCAACTCGAGCACCGAGGTGCGGGCGCGCACGAACTTCGGCGGCGGGGAGAGCAGCTTCACCGTGCCCGGCATCTCGCCGGACACGGCCCATCGCTACCGGATCGAGTGGGACGCGGACGAGGTCCGCTACCTGGTCGACGGGAGCCTGGTCGCCACGCACGCCGGCAGCTTCGCGGTCGAGCTCCGACCGACCGTGAGCGACCTCAGCTCGGGCGGCCCCGAGGCCGCGCTCGAGTGGCTGCGGCTGGGTCCCTACCCGGCCTCGGGGAGCTTCGACTCGCGGGTCCTCGACGCCGGCCAGAGCACCGACTGGGGCGCGATCAGCTGGATCGCCGACGCCCCGTCCGGCACCGGCGTCGAGCTCAGCGTGCGGACCGGCGACACGCCGAGCCCGGGAGCGGGCTGGAGCGCGTTCACCCCGGTCGCGAGCAGCGGCGATCAGATCCCCGGCAACTCCCGCTACGTCCAGTACCGGGCGACGCTCACGAGCACGGACCCGGGCCGCACCCCCGTTCTCGAGGAGGTCGCGATCAGCGGATCGGAGGACATCGCCCCGACCGCGGTCGACGATGAGGCGACGGTCGCCGAGGGCGCCGGCCCGACGCCGATCGACGTCCTCGCCAACGACACCGACCCCGATGGCGGTCAGCTCGAGATCGCCCTCGTGATCTACAGCCCGAGCGGGGCCCACGGCACCGTCGTCGTGGACGCCGACAACAGGGGGCTGACCTACGAGCCCGACCCCGGCTACTGCAACAGCAGGCCCGGTGACCCGCCCGCGATCTTCAGCTACGCGATCACCGGCGGCTCGGCGGCGACCGTCTTGGTGCGGGTCGACTGCGCCGACATGACCAACCCCGAGACCACGATCGACGCCGGCCCCGCCGGCCCCACCAACGATCCGACCCCGACCTTCGAGTTCTCCGCCGACGAGTCCGGCTCGAGCTTCGAATGCAAGATCGACGACGGCAGCTTCGAGCCCTGCAGCTCGCCGGAGACGACCGACTCGCTGCCGGACGGTGACCACACCTTCGCGGTCCGCGCGATCGATCCCGGCGGCAACACCGACCCGAGCCCGGCCGAGCGCTCCTTCAAGGTCGACACCGTCGCACCGGAGCTCTCGCTCTCCTGCCCGCCGGCCCCGGCCCCTTCGGACACCTCGCCGGTCACCTGCACCGCCACCTGGAACGATCCCGGCGGAGCGGACGCCTCCGGGGTACTCGTCGTCGCCTACGCCCTCGACACCGACCCCGGCTCCGCGACCAGCTACAAGGGCCACTTCTACACCGGCCCCTTCGACGTTTCCGGTGAGGGCCGCTGGGACGTGTTCGCGGTCGCGGTCGATCGCGCCCACAACGTCATCGTGGGCCCCACGGTCGAGATCGAGATCGACACCACCAACCCCGAGACCACGATCACCGCCGGCCCGACCGGCCCGACCAACGATCCGACCCCGAGCTTCGAGTTCTCCGCCGACCAGTCCGGCTCGAGCTTCGAGTGCAAGGTCGACGACGGCAGCTTCGAGCCCTGCAGCTCGCCGGAGACGACCGATTCGCTGCCCGACGGCAACCACACCTTCGCGGTCCGCGCGATGGACCCCGCCGGCAACCCCGACCCGACCCCGGCCGAGCGCAGCTTCAAGGTCGACACGGTCGCGCCGGTTGCCTCGGTCTCCTGCCCGCCGGCCCCGGACCCGTCATCGACCTCGCCGGTCCGCTGCACCGCCTCCTGGCATGACCCCGGTGGAGGGAACGCCTCCCACGTGCCGTTCGGTGGCGTCGTCTACGGCCTCGACACCGACCCGAGCCCCGGGACCAGCTACGCGGGCCACTGGTACGGCGGCCCCTTCGACGTCTCCGGCGAGGGCATCTGGGACCTGGCGCTGATCGCGGTCGACCGCGCCGCCAACGTCAGCGAGTTCGCGACCGTACGGATCACCATCGACTTCGGCGCTGCCGGCTCCACGAGCGTTCCCGAGGGAGGGTTCGAGCTCCGGGAGGCCAAGCGGTCGCTACGAGGCATGCTTGATGGCCCAGTTGGCGAGTTGCGATCGCCGCTTCAGGCCGGTCTTGGCGCGGATCGCCGCCAGGTGGTTCTGCACCGTTCGCGGTGAGAGCGAGAGCCGGGTCGCGATCTCGACGTCGGAGGCGCCCGCTGCGACCAGCGCGAGCACCTCCGTCTGGCGAGCGGTCAGCCGTTCCTCGCCGGCGGGCGCGTCGTCGGGTGAGATCTCGGGATGGCTCTCGAGCAGGTCGGCGGACTCGGCCGAGTCGAACGCGGTGCCGCCACGGCGGACGGTCAGGACCGCGCGGCGGAGGTTGGCCGCCGTGACGCGCTTGGTGACGTACCCGGCGGCGCCGGCGTCCGTCACCTCACCCACGGTGTCGATCTTCTCGACGGCGGTGAGGACGAGCACGTTGACCCCGGGGGCCTCCGCGAGCAGGGCCCTGATCAGCTCCGGCCCGCCCCCGTCGGGCAGGCGCAGGTCGAGCAGCACGACGTCCGGCTCGAGCTCACGGGCCCGCTCGAGCGCCTCGGCCGCGTTCTCGGCCTCACCGACGACGCGGATCGCCGGGTCGGCCGCGAGCACCGACGCGATCCCGGCTCGTGCCAGCGGGAAGTCGTCGACGATCAGCACCGTCGCCTCCATCAGCCGGTGGGACTCCGGCGCAGCAGATCACGCGAGCGAGTGGATGACCGCCCAGCGGGCGAGCTCTGATCGGCTCGACACCCCCGTCTTCTCTCGGACACTGGCGAGATCGTACTGGACGGTCCTCACCCCGATGAACAGCTCCGCGGCGATCTCCCGGTCGGTGAGGCCCTTGCTCAGCAGGCGGACGATCCGTCGCTCGCGCGCCGTCAGGTCCGGCAGGTCCTCGGGGTCGGCGACGCGCTGATCGTGCGCGGCACGATCGACGAGCGCCGGTGCCAGCACCGTTTCACCGCGGTGCACCGCGAGCACGGCCTCGCGCAGCTTGTCGCCCCCGGTGTCCTTGGTCAGATACCCGGAGGCGCCCGCGCTCATCGCGGCGCGCAGGTTGCTCGGGTTCTCGTTCGCGGTGAGGATCAGCGTCTTGGTCGCGGGGAGGTGCTCGGCGTAGAGATCGAGGGTCTCCATCCCGCCGTGCTCGGCCATCCGCAGGTCGAGCACGACCACATCGGGCTCGCGCTCCCGCGCAAGCTCGAAGGCCTCGAGCCCGTCGGCTGCGAGCCCGACGACCTCGATCTCGGGATCCGCCGCCAGCGCCGCGGCGATCCCGTCGCGCATCAGCGCGAAGTCATCGACGACCAGCACACGTACGGTCATGGTCGCTGCTCCGAATGCTCCCCATCACATACCCCCATGGGCAGCCATCGGGCCGCCCGAGCGCCGGCTTGAAGGCTGCATCCTCTCTGCCTGCATCGCCGGGGCCATTTGAGGATAAGCTTTTCGGTGTTCCTCCGGGACGGAGGGCCGTGACAGGGGATGGGAGATGAGAGGTACGGGGTCAAGAGCCGGTCGCGACGATCCGTCGATCGGCGAGCGCCACGGGGCAGGGGCGGCCGGCCGCGGCGTGAACGATCGGACGGCGACTCTGAATGCCGCCTACGCCGATCTGCTCCGGCGCACCGAGCGGCTGGAGCGCTCGAACGCCGACCTGGAGGCGCTCGGGCAGGAGCTCGCCCACGATCTCTCCGAGGGGGTCGCGACGATCGCGTTCTTCGCCGAGGCGCTCGAGGCGACGCTCGGGACCGACCTCGACGAGGCGGCGAGACATGAGCTCGACGGGATCCGGGCCGGAGTGAACCGGGCCCAGTCGCTGATCAGCGCGACCCTGCGGTCGGCCGGCCGCGCCCCCGGACCGGACCGCGGCCGCCCGGTCGACACCAACGCCGTCCTCGACGAAGCGCTGGCCAACCTCCACGTCCGCCGCAAGCAGGCCGGCGCGAAGATCAGCGCCGAGCCGCTGCCGCCGGTGAGCGGTCACGGGCCGGAGCTGAGCCGGCTCTTTCAGAACCTGCTCGCCAACGCGATCCGGTTCCGTGACTCGTCGCGACAGCTGCGGATCCGGATCGGAGCGCGGCGCCAAGAGCGTCGGTGGCGGTTCGAGATCGCCGACAACGGGATCGGCATCGACCGTGATGGGGCAGCACTCGCCGACCCCCCGGAGGGCCCCGTGGCTCCCGCCGAGCACCCCGGCCTCGGATTGAGGTTGTGCCGGCGGATCGTCGAGGCCAACGGTGGCCGGCTGCGGCTCGAGCCCGCGCCGGACGGGCCGGGAACGGTCGTCAGCTTCGACCTGCCGGCGGTCGAGGCGTCCGGCCGGCGTTTGCAGCGGTAGCCTGGGTGAGAGAATTCGGCAACGCCACGGGGACCGTCATGAGGAGAGAGAGATGAGCAACTACGCAGTCGTCAACCCGGCAACCGGCGAGACCGTCCAGGAGTACCCCGACATCTCCGACGCGGACCTGGACGCGGCGATCGGGAAGGCGGACGAGACGCATGCGACCTGGTCACAGACGACGACCGTGGCCGAGCGCGCGGCGATGGTCAAGAAGGTGGCCGAGCTCCACACCGAACGGCGCGAGACGCTGGCCGCGATCGCGACGCGGGAGATGGGCAAGCCGGTCGGGCAGGCGCTCGACGAGGTGGACTTCTGCGCTGCGATCTACGAGTACTACGCCGACAACGCCGAGGAGTTCCTCGCGGACGAGCCGATCAAGCTGCTCGACGGCGAGGGCTCGGCGCTGGTCCGCAAGAGCTCGATGGGCCCGCTGATCGGGATCATGCCCTGGAACTTCCCCTACTACCAGGTGGCACGGTTCGCCGGGCCGAACCTGATCGTCGGCAACACGATCCTGCTCAAGCCGGCGCCGCAGTGCCCGGAGTCGGCGGCGGCGATCCAGGCGATGTACGACGAGGCCGGCTTCCCGGCGGGCGCTTACCAGACGATCCTCGCCTCGAACGAGCAGATCGCCGAGGCGATCGCCGACCCGCGGGTCCGCGGGGTCTCGCTGACCGGCTCCGAGCGGGCGGGCGCCGCGGTGGCCGAGGTTGCCGGGCGCAACCTGAAGAAGGTCGTGCTCGAGCTCGGCGGCTCCGACCCGTTCATCCTGCTCGGCGCCGACGACCTCGACGAGGCGGTCGAGGCCGCGGTCGGCGCCCGGCTCGACAACACCGGCCAGTCGTGCAACGCCGCGAAGCGGTTCATCGTCGCGGACTCCGTCTACGACGACTTCCTCGCGAAGTTCACGGACAAGATGAAGGCGACCGAGCCCGAGGATCCGACCTCCGAGGACGCCGAGATCGGCCCGCTCTCGTCGGCGACCGCCGCCGAGCGCCTCCAGGACCAGCTCGACCGTGCGATCGCGCAGGGCGCCGAGGTCGCCCATGGCGGCGAGCGCAAGGACAACTGGTTCCCGACCACGGTCCTGACCGGGATCACTCCCGACAACGACGCCTATCGCGAGGAGTTCTTCGGGCCGGTGGCGAGCGTCTACCGGGTCGGCTCCGAGGAGGAGGCGATCGAGCTCGCCAACGACACGCAGTTCGGGCTCGGCTCCTACGTGTTCTCCAACGACACCGAGCAGGCCGAGCGGGTCGCCGACAAGCTCGAGACCGGGATGGTCTTCGTCAACGGCGTCGGCCTCGACGGGGCCGAGCTGCCGTTCGGCGGGGTCAAGCGCTCCGGCTTCGGCCGCGAGCTCGGCCGCTACGGCATCGAGGAGTTCGTCAACAAGAAGCTGATCCGGGTCGTCAAGTAGCGGTCGGAAGCGGGCCGGGTAAGGAAGACGGCCTCGACCTGACCGTCCGCTCGTTGGTTTGGGCTGAGCCCGGCTATCGCGTAGAGCTGCACCCGCCGAACGGCGAGTGCCGGAACGCGGCAGGGCTGCCGTAGTAGGTGAGCTTCGGGAGATAGGGACCCATGACGTCCTTCTCGTCGCCCGGCGTAGAAGTCAGCTGGATCGCGTGCTTGAAGCTTCGCGAGGGGAGCATGTCCCGAATCTGGAACCAGCCGAAGTCGGGGTCCATGTAACCGTCGCCGCTTCGGTCCCACCTGATCCAGGCCTTCCCGCAGGCGTAGCGGGCGGTCGGCGGGCGGTCGGCGGCGCGGCTGATGACGATCGTGTAGACCCCCTTCCGGTTGGTCGGGATCTGCTCGTCGAACGCGCAGTCGGTGACCTTGGTCGTCACCGGCGCCTGGTTCATGCAGAAGCTGGAGTAGCGGACCTGTCCGGCTCCCATCCGCGCATTTCCATGCAGCGTCCGCGGCGCACTCGGAAGCTTGCCCCGGAATACGGCGACCCTGCCGAAGCGACGGTTGATCGCCGTCCGGACATACGCGTTGTGGACGTTGGGGAAGAACCCGCCGGAGGCGCTGCGAGGTGGCGGGTCCGGGTCCGCTCCCGGGGCGTGATCGCCGGTCCAGAGCTGCAGCAGGTAGCGGCGGTCGTACTGGGCGCGCCATTCGCCCCTACGGACCGCCGGAAACCACGGCGGCACCGGGCGCGGGACGGACGTGAGTCCGCCGAAGACGTCGACAGGGGCGGAGAGCTCGTCGGGATAACGCATCGCCTGATAGGAGTCGGCGCTGATCAGCAGCGCTCCGGGGTCGGGAAGGCGGGTGTGCCCGAGCGCCTTCGACTGGGAGTCGACCGCGTCGCAGAGAGCCTGGCCTTTGAGAACGGTTCCGTCGGGGAGCTTCAACGTCGGCTTCGGCAGGCCCACGCCGCCGGTCAGGTTCGTCCCCTCGTCGGGAACGTAGACCCGGAGCATCAAGAGGTTCAGCTCATGGGTTTGCGAGCCGACGGTCTCGGTGATCGGCCCGGCGTCGGGAACGACGTGGATCCTGTTGCGCGCGGGCTCGCCGGCATAGGCCTCGAGCGGGTAACCGGGGTTCCTCGCGTCGACCACGGTGATGCGGTAGCTGCGCTTGCGGGCCGTCCGGTCGGCGCCACGGCGGAACGGATTGGTCGACCCGGGAAGGGGATCGATCTGGTAGTCGGCGAGCGCGTCGACCCCGCGCCCGAGTACGTCGTAGGTCTGCATCGCCATGTAGCGGGCGTGCGGGTAGCGGCCGCGGAGGGTCAGCTTGGAGCCAGGCGGTCGTCGGAAGCCGGCCGCCCAGTAGGTCGCCCCGGCGTCGGGGTAGGCGATGTTGAAGTCGTGGACTCCGAACGCCCCGTAGTTCCAGAAGCAGTCGCTGAAGCGGCCACCGACCATGTCGCCGCGGTCAGCCCATGCAGTCGCCGGCAGCAGAGCCGCTGCCATGACGGCGATGGCTGCGACGATCCCGGCGGGCGTCCCCCTACGGCTCATTTGCCACCGCAGCCGAGCTGCTTGAACTCGGACTTCGTCCAGTACTTCGACCGCGGGTAATACGGACCCATCACCTGCTTCTCGGTCCCCGGCTCGTCGACCTGCTGCGGGGCGCGCTTCCACCTCGGGTCAGCCGCCATGAACCGCATGTACATGGTGCCGACGTAGCCGCGCGAGGCCGGGTCGTCGTAGTTCTCGCCCTTGCCGAAGTTGATCCAGCGGTAGCCGCACTCGCGGCGGGCGTTCGCGGGGCGATCACCGGGCCGGCCGATGACCAGCGTGTAGCGACGATGCTTACGCAATGGCACCTGCTGGTCATAGACGCAGTCGTAGCCGAGGCCGGTCACCGGCGATGATCCACTGCACAGCGACCAGTAGCGGACCTGGTAGTGCTGCGGGTTCCAGCGGTTGGCGGCCGGCAGTGTCTGCGGGTAGGTCGGCATCTTGCCCGAGACCGTCACCAGGCGGCCGTGCTTGCGACTGATCGGCGTCAGCAGGTAGCTGGTGTCGGGGTTGCTCTGAAACCCGCCGATCTCGTCGGGCGGGTAGGTGGCGGCCCGCTCCTCGGGATCCTCGATGAAGATGCCGGCGACGTTGTAGAGGGCGTTCCAGAACTTCTCCCAGCGGGGCGGGTCGGCGGCGGGAGCGTTGACGGGATCCGGGGCCGCGGCGACGAGCCCCTTCCAGAGCGCCGCCGGGAAGGTCGAGGTGCTCACGTCCTCGATCGGGTCGAGCATCGCACAGGCCTCCCTGCCGCGCACCCTTGTGCCGTCGGCCAGGTTGAGGACCAGCCTCGGGAGCCCGGCGTCCCCGGTTCCGTCACGTCCCCGGTCGGGCAGGTAGTTGCGGATGCTCATTCCGAGACGCGTGTCGGGGTCGGTGGTCTGGGTGTAGATCGTGTTCCGCGCACGATCAGCAGGGATCGCGCCGGAGACGACGTGGAAGGTGTAGTTGCGAGGTCCGCCCCTGCGGCGCTCTCCCGGCACGAATGGGTTGACCGAGCCCGGGTCGGGTTTGATGCGGAAATCGCGGAGATGATCGGCAGAGGCGATCTGGCCGAGCTCGCCGGGCCGGCCGAACATCGTCCACGACATGTACCGCAGGTGCCCGAACCTGCCATGGAACGTCAGGCTGGCGCCGGCCGGCAGCACGTACTGGGCGACGAAGTAGGTCGAGCCGACGTCCGGATAGAGGTTGGGCTTCTGGATCGGCTTGGCGTCAGGCAGGTTCGCGTAATCCATGCCTTTCGGAGGAGCCCAGAAGCAATCGTGGCCGTAGCGCTCGTTGGTCTCGACGGCCAGGTGGTGGGGTAGATAGGTGAGGCTGGCTTTGGCGGGACCCGAGATCGCGAGCACCGCAGCCGTCACGATGAGCCCCACGGTCGCGAATCGACGGATGGCCGCCATCGGCCGGGCTCCTGGTTCGGTGGGCATCGGTACCTCGCTTTGGCTTCGGGGCGGGCGCAGGGGGAACCTATCCGGCCTGTTGTCTGATTGTCAAGTTGGGTGATCAGTAAATAGAGGCCCGGTTCGTAGTACGATCGGCGAGATGGTGAAGAGCTCCGCCCCGTCGGGTCGTCCAAGGGCCGCCCGAGGCCCCCGCCGCCTATCCCGGGAGGCCCGCCACGAGCAGCTCGTCGCCGCTGCGATGCCGGTTGTGGCGGAGCAGGGGTTCACCGAGTTCTCGCTCGACGATGTCGCCGTCCGCGCCGACGTGACCCGGAACCTCCTCTACCACTACTTTCCGAGAGGGCGTCCGGACGTGGCTCTCGCGGTCGCCGAGGCGGCCGGCCACCAGCTCACCGACGAGTGGATCACCGATGGGAAGATCCCTCTCGCCGAACGGTTGATCGCCAACAACGGCAGGATGATCGAGCACGCGATGAAGCCGAGCGTCGCCTGGATGCTCTACCGGCACGCGCGTGCCTCGAGCGATTCCGAGCTCCGCGAGACGATGGACCGGTTCGTCGAGGTCGTAATCGGGGCGATCTCCCTCAATCACCTTGGGACCGACCGGCCGCCGCCGCTCGCCCGCGCTGCCCTGAAGGGCTACCTGGCGTTCTTCGGCGCCCTCCTCGACGAGGCCCGCGCAACCTCGACCCCGCGGGAGCGAATCCTTCCGATCCTCAACGGGACGCTGGCCGCGACGATGCGGTCGGCGGGTCGATCCGGCGTCGTCGAGTAGCGGCAACTCGAGCGCCCCGTCCGACCGCATCCGAGGCCCCGGACGGCTGGTAGGCTCGCGCCATGTCGCACAAGCCGGCTGACCGGATCCGCAACGTAGCTCTGGTCGGCCACCGCGGCTGCGGCAAGACGTCGGTCTGCGAGGCGATGCTCTACGAGGCCGGAGTCGTGAACCGGCTCGGCCGGGTCGACGACGGCAGCACCGTGACCGACTCGGCAGAGGACGAGAAGGCGCGAGGCATGTCGATCGACGCTGCGGTCGTGACCTTCGAGCACGACGGGCGCAAGCTGAACGTGATCGACACGCCGGGGGAGCCGAGCTTCATGGCGGAGGCGGCGGGGGCGCTCGCGGTCGCCGACGCCGCGGTCGTCGTGGTGAACGCGGTCGCCGGGGTCGAGGTCGGGACGGACCGGCTCTGGGGCCGGGCCGCCGATGCCGGGCTGCCGCGGCTCGTCTTCGTCAACATGCTCGACCGCGAGCGGGCCGACTTCTTCGCGACGCTCGAGGGTCTCAAGGCCGCATTCGGCCCGCATGTCGTCGCGACCGAGATCCCGATCGGGTCCGAGCATGAGGTGCGCGGCGTCGTCGACCTGATCGACATGAAGGCGTTCCTCCACGAAGGCGCCGAGCGCGGCGGCACCGTCGAGGCGGAGATCCCCGCCGAGGTTCGCGAGCTCGCCGAGGAGTACCGCGACAAGCTCATGGACGAGGTCGCCGAGAACTCGGACGAGCTCATGGAGCACTACCTCGAGGGCGAGGAGATCTCCCACGCCGAGATCGTCACGGCGCTCAAGCGTGGAGTCACCGAAGGTCACCTGTTCCCGGTGACCTGCGGGATCGCGACCGGCAATCTCGGGACCGACCGGCTGCTCGAGGCGCTCGTCGAGGATCTGCCCTCGCCGGTGATGCGCGGAGCACGGACGCTGATCGGTGCCGACGGCGAGGTGGTCGAGGTCGAGCCCGACGAGCAAGGCGAGCTCGTCGTCCAGGTCTTCAAGACGACTGCCGACCCGTTCGCCGGCCGTCTCAACGTGGTCCGGGTGCTGTCGGGGACGCTCGCCGCCGATGCTCAGGTCGAGAACGTCACCGCCGGCGCCCAGGAGCGGATCGGTCAGCTCCTCGAGGCCCGGGGCGGGAAGATGACGCCGGTCTCGGATCTCGGCGCCGGGGACATCGGAATCGTCCCGAAGCTCAAGGAGACCGGGGCGGGTGACCTGCTCTGCGACCGTCAGCGCGAGCTCGGGCTGCCCCGGCTCGAGCTGCCGAGCCCGGTGATGGCGTTCGCGTTCGAGCCGAAGAGCAGGGGGGACGAGGAGAAGGCCGTGATGGCGATCCGCCGTCTCCGCGAGGAGGACCCGACCCTCGACGTCCACCGCGATCCCCAGACCGGCGAGGAGATCATCGCCGGGCTGACGCAGATCCACGTCGAGGTCCTGGTCGAGCGGATGAAGAGCCGCTACGGCGCCGAGATCGAGCTGCACCCCCCGCGGGTCCCCTATCTGGAGACGATCCGCAAACCCGCGAAGGCGCACGGCCGCTACAAGAAGCAGACCGGCGGCCGCGGGCAGTTCGGCGACTGCCACATCGAGATCGAGCCCGCCGAGTCGGGCACCGGGTTCGAGTTCGTTAATGCGATCAAGGGCGGCGTGATCCCCGGCGGCTTCATCCCGGCGGTCGAAAAGGGGATCGAGGAGCAGATGGCCAAGGGAGTCCTCGCCGGCTATCCGGTCAAGGACGTGCGCGTCCGGCTCTACGACGGGCAGTACCACACGGTCGACTCGTCGGAGATGGCGTTCAAGATGGCCGGCTCGATCGCCATGAAGGACGCGCTGGAGCGCGCGCAGCCGGTGCTGCTGGAGCCGATCATGCTCGTCAC
>DASSEM010000014.1:0-2770 GCA_035695265.1 Solirubrobacterales bacterium | reverse complement strand
CACAAGGGCCATGACCGTCCCCGGCTGGATCTCGTCGTCCTTGACCCCTTGTCCCGCAGCTCCTCCCATCCCGATGACCCTAGCCCGAACATCGGAGGGGACGGCCGAGGGCTTTAGGCGGTACCGAGGCTCGCGCCGGGCCGCTGGCGTTGGCCGAGGCTCGCGCCGGGCTTCCATCGTTGCCTGGACGGTGATTTGGGCAGCGAGGGGGAGGCGCCAGGAGGGGCGCCGGTCCGGCAACGGGCGGGATTACTCCAACATATTGGGCCAATCACGCCCACTGACGCCGTCCGCATCGCTTCCCTCGGCGGCCGAACCAACGCCCGCCGGCCGGCAGGCGGCGCACTGCTTCCGGCGACCCGCAGGGCGAAGCCCGAGGAGTCGCCGTGATCTAAGCGCCGCCGTGCGCTGCCACCGAGCCGACCGAAGCGGACGGGCGAAGCCCGGAGCATTCGGTCGGAGTTTTTATCTCAGAACAGCTGGTTCTCGCCGGCGAAGATCTCGCTGACGCTGTCGTCGGTGAAGATCCGGCGGATCGAGTCGGCGAGCGTCTGGGCGGTCGAGAGCACGTGGATGTTGTCGGGGGCGCCGTTGCGCAGCGGGATCGTGTCGGTGACGATGATCTTCTCGATCTGCGAGCTCTCGTAGGCGAGCCGCTCGTAGGCGGGGCCGCTGAAGACGCCGTGGGTGGCGCAGGCGATGACCCGGGCGGCGCCCTCGTCGAGGACGGTCCGCGCGGCGGCGCACAGGGTGCCGGCGGTGTCGATCATGTCGTCGACGAGCACCGCGGTCTTGCCCTTTACGTCACCGACGACGTAGCCGATCTCGGCCACCTGCTGGGCGGGACGCTCCTTCTCCATCACGGCCCAGTGGGTACCGACCTTGCGGGCGAAGTTGCGGGCGACCTTGACCCGGCCGGCGTCGGGGCTGACGATCACCAGCTCCTCCTCGAAGTGCTGGTCGATGAACCACTGGGTCAGCATCGGCATCGCCGTCATGTGGTCGACCGGTACCTCGAAGAAGCCCTGGACCTGGCCCGCGTGGAGGTCCATCGTGAGCACGCGATCGGTGCCGACGGCCTCGAGCGACTTGGCGACCACGCGGGCCGAGATCGGCTCCCGCGGCAGCGACTTCTTGTCCTGGCGGGCGTAGCCGTACCAGGGCATCACGGCGATGATCCGGTGCGCGGAGGCGCCCTGGGCCGCGTCGATCATGCAGAGCAGCTCCATCAGCGCGTCGTTCGGGGTCATCCCGGCGGCCTCGTTGGCCGCGGTGGATTGGACGATGAAGACGTCGGCGCCGCGGATCGACTCCTGGTAGCGGCAATAGACCTCGCCGTTGACGAAGGTGCGGAGGTCGGCCTGGCCGAGGTCGACGTCGAGCTGGCCGGCGATCTTCGCCGCGAGGCTTCCGGAGGCGCGGCCGCCGAAGACCATCAGCCGCTTGCGGTAGTCCTGGCCGATCGAGCTGACCGGCCGCGGCGCCGCCTGCTCGCCATCCGAGGGAGGGTGTTCCAGCGTCATCACCTTGCCGCGCTCGCTCATTTCTGCTCGTGTTCGGTGGCCTTGCGCTCGGCGTATCCGTCGATGTTCTTCTGCTTCGCCCGGGCAATCCCGAGAGCACCTGGCGGGACGTCCTCGTCGATCACCGATCCGGCGCCAGTGTAGGCGGAATCGCCGACCTCGACCGGCGCGATGAGCGTCGTGTCGACGCTGGTTCTCGCACCTTGCCCGATCTTCGTGCGGTGCTTCTCGAAGCCGTCGTAGTTGGCGGTGATCGTCGCCGCGCCGAGGTTGGCGTCGGCGCCGACGTCCGCATCGCCGACGTAGGACAGATGCGGGACCTTGGCCCCGGCTCCGATCCGCGAGTTCTTGATCTCCACGAAAGTCCCCGCCTTGGCGCCCGTGTCCAGCTCGGCTCGGGGGCGAAGGTAGGCGAACGGCCCGATCGTGCAGCGGTCGCCGACCGCGCACTCGAGCAGGTAGGAGTGAGGTGCCGCGACGTCGGCGCCGATCCGCGAATCGATCACGGTCGTGTGCGGGCCGATCACCGAGCCGCTGCCGATCGCCGTCGCGCCGACCAGCGTGCAGCCGGGCTCGATCCGGACGTCGGTCTCGATCGTGGCGTCGACCTCGATCCAGGTGGTGGCCGGATCGACGATCGTCACGCCGGCGAGCATGTGGCGCTCGTTGATGCGGCGCTGCGCCTCGGCCTCGACCAGAGCGAGGTCGACGCGCGAGTTGACGCCGAGGATCACCGCCGGGTCCTCGGAGACGTGCGCGACGACACGGCCGCCCGCCGCCGCGAGCAGCGGCAGCACGTCGGGCAGGTAGTACTCACCCTGGGCGTTGTCGTTCGTGAGCCCGGGCAGCGCCGCGGCGAGCGCCTTCCCGTCGAAGGCGTAGATGCCGGCGTTGATCTCGCGGATCTCGAGCTCCGCCGCGGAGGCGTCACCGGCGCCCCCCTTGGCCTCGACGATCCGCTCGATCGCCCCGCCCTCGGCGTCGCGGACGACGCGGCCGTAGGAGCCGGGGTCGTCGAGGACGGCGGTGACCACCGTCGCCGCGGCCCCCGCACCGTCATGGGTCGCAACCAGCTCGCCGATCAGTTCGGCCGTGACGAGCGGCACGTCGCCGGAGAGCACCACCACGCTCTCCGACGCACCCACGACCTCTGCCGCCGCCCGCAGCGCGCCGCCGGTCCCGTCGGCCTCCGGCTGCGGGATCGCCTCGATTCCGTCCGGCAGGGCGCCGGAGATGTCGCGGTCGGG
>DASSEM010000013.1:0-24394 GCA_035695265.1 Solirubrobacterales bacterium | reverse complement strand
GTGAACGGGATCTGCCCCGAGGTGACCTCCTCACCGGAGCCGACGATCCGCACGACCTGGGCGCGGACCCGCTCGACGGTGATGTCGAGGGACTCGAGGACGCGGGCGGCCAGGCCCTCCTCCTCGCGGAGCAGCCCGAGCAGGATGTGCTCGGTGCCGATGTAGTTGTGCTTGAGGGTCCGGGCCTCTTCCTGGGCGAGGACGACGACCTGTCGGGCCCTCTCTGTGAATCGCTCGAACACTGGATACCTGTCCTGTCTTCCTAAGTTCCTTCCGGTCTGCTCCGGCCTTGCCGGCCCCCGGCCTGGACGCTCTCCGGGAATGCGCTGCCACCGGAGACCTGGATCAACTTCTTCGGCGTCTGGTTGCCGATCGATCAGCCCTCCGGTTTGTGGTTTGCGCGGATGCAGAAGTATAGACGGGCACTTCGGCGTCACTCCGCGTTCGCCGCTCGCGCCCCGAAGCCTTCCCGGAAGATGGTTGATTCCGGCCGGCTGGTCAGCAGCCGCGGACCACGTCCTTGCCCTTGCCGCCGCGGCAGTCGTCGCGCCCCGCCCCGCCGACGAGGCGGTCACGGCCAGGGCCGCCCTGGAGCGTGTCCGCGCCGTCGCCGGCCCGGATCAGGTCCCGGCCTCCCGCGGTCCGGATCTCGTCGTTGCCGCCGCCGGCGCAGACCCGGTCGGCCCCGCCGCGGGTCAGGATCCGCTCCCCGCCGTCGCTCCCGGCGACGACGTCCGGTGCCCTCGTGCCCCGGATCGGGGCCCGGCCGGCGGAAGCGATCATCGTGGCCTCCCGACCTGCGCACCGCGGAAGCCGGGCGTCGTTGAGGAGCACCGACAGCTCGTCGCTGTTGGAGTTCCCGACGGCGAGGTCAACGAGCGGATCACCGTCGAGGCGGCCGGCCGCGATCGCGCGCGGCTCGGATTCCACCTGGACCGGGCTGCCCTCCGCCTCCCGGAAGCGTCCCGAGCCCCGGCCGAGGAACACGCTGACGTCGTCGGACTTGAGGTTGGTCACGGCGAGGTCGGTCCGAGCGTCGAGATCGAGGTCCGCCAGGGTCAGCGGCCCCGGAGCGTGGCCCGCCCTCAGGGGGCTGCCCGGCGCCTCGGCGAAGCCTCCCGTTCCGTCGCCGAGCAGGATCGCGACCCCGGCGGCGCCCGTGTCGTCGAGATCCTCGCTCGCGACCGCGAGGTCGCTGTCGGAGTCTCCGTCGAGGTCCTCGGCGGCGATCCATCGCGGATCGTTGCCGACCGGAATCGGGCTGCCGGAAGCTTCGACGAACGAGCCCGTCCCGTCGCCCAGCAGGATCGTCACGTCGTCGGAGTTCAGGTTGGCGACCGCGAGGTCGACGTTGCCATCCCCGTCGAGCTTGGCCGGCGCGATCCAGAGCGGGTCCGTGCCGGCGCTCACCGGGCTGCCGGGAGCCTCGGCGAACCCCCCGGAGCCGTCCCCGAGCAGGATCGTCAGGTGGTTCCCGGAGTAGGGCGGGGGGAAGAGGTGGTTCTCGTAATTGCCGACCACGAGGTCGGAGTCGGCATCCCCGTTGATATCCGCGGCGACGACCGACGACGGGAACACCCCGGCCTCCACCACGCCGCCGGGGCGCTCGGAGAAGCCGCCGTCGCCATCACCGAGCAGGATCGTGACGTGCTGGCTGTGGTTGACGACCGCGAGGTCGAAGTCTTGATCGCCGTCAAACCTTGCCGCGGCGATCGAGGCGGCCTCCGAGCCGACGTCCACGGGGCTCCCGGGAGCCTCGGCGAAGCCGCCCTCTCCGTCCCCGAGCAGGATCGTGACGTCCCCCGAGAGGCGATTGGCGACCGCCAGGTCGACGTCGTCGTCATCGTCGAAGTCAGCCTTGGCGATCCCCGACGGGAAGTCACCGACCGGCACCGGGCTCCCGGACGCCTCGACGAACGAGCCGGGATCGCGCACCGGCGAGCCCGCGGCTGCATCGAGGACCGCAGCGAGGGCCGCCCCGCAGAGCGCCGTCGCGACTGCGAGCGTCGCGATCGCCCGCCGGGTCCCGGCCTGCCCTGACGATGAAGCAATCCCCATACCCTGCCTGGCAGGGTACGCTCGCCGGGAACTGACAGCACCGGTCCCTTCGCAGCCCTCGGTCACGTCGGGCTAGCCTGCCCCGATGAGCGCCGCGCCGATCACGACCCGGGACGCAGCCGTCGCCGACCTGCCGAGAGTCTTCGCGATCTACAACCGCGAAGTCGTGAGCGGCACCTCCACCTTCGACCTCGACACGCGCGAGCCCGGACGCGACGACGGCTGGCTCACCGACCGCGCGCCCTACCACCCGGTCACGGTCGCCGTCGACGGCGACGGCGAGGTCGTCGGCTGGGCCGCGATCGGCCCCTGGTCCCCGCGCGGCGCCTACCGGCGCACCGGCGAGGTCTCCGTCTACGTCGATCCGGCCGGCCGCGGGACCGGCACCGGCAAGGCGCTGCTCGCCGACCTCGTCACCCGCGCCCGCGCGCTGCCCGAGATCCACGTCCTGCTCGCCCGGATCGCCCAACCGAACCCACCCAGCGTCGCCGCCCACGAGGCCGCCGGCTTCCGGTCCTTCGGCATCCAGCGACGCTGCGGCGAGAAGCTCGGCCGCATCCTCGACGTCGAGCTGTTCGACCTGCATTTGGATTAGCAATTCGGGCCGGTGAACGGACGTCTTGGCGCCCATCGCCCGCAGTGGGCGTGATTGGCCCAACATGTTGGAGTAATCCCGCCCACTGCCGAGGACGCCGGCTCAATCTCCCTTCACTGCCCAAACCACCGCCCAGGCAACGGCGGCGGCTCGGCGTGAGCCACAGGCAACGGCGGCGGCCCGGCGCGAGCCGAAACTGCCGGCCTATGCCGCTTCGATCTTCGTGATCTTGAGCTTGCGGGCCGGGCCGCGAGGGACCTCGACGCTGACGATCTCGCCGCGCTTGCGGCCCATCAGGGCCTTGCCGATCGGCGACTCGTGCGAGAGCTTCTCCTCGGCCGGGTTGGCCTCGGCCGAGCCGACGAGCTGAAACTTGCGGGAGTCACCGGTCTTCTGATCCTTGACGTGGACCTTGACGCCGACCGAGACCACGCCGGTATCGACCTTGTTCTTGTCGACGACGATCGCCCGCCGGACGCGTTCCTCCATCTGCGCGATCCGCTGCTCGAGCATGGCCTGCTCGTTCTTGGCGTCGTCGTACTCCGAGTTCTCGGCGATATCGCCGAACTCGCGCGCCTCCTTGATCCGCTCGGCGACCTCGCGACGACGGACGGTCTGAAGCTCCTCCAGCTCCGCCTTCAGCTTCTCGAGACCTTCGGGAGTGATCAGGGACTCTCTGGCCAACGTCTTGCACCTTCCTCGTGATCTTCCGGAGGCCACCTGAAACGCTCCCCGGAGAACTAGAAACGCCCGATTGCGAACCCTCGGCGGGTCCGCTGGTCGGGCACGGCGGCGCGGAACTATAGCAACGGGTCAACCGCGCTCAGAATGGCCGCGAACGGCGGCTCGAGGTGCTCCCCCGGCGACCGCTCAGGCGGCCACGAGCGCCGCGGCGCCGAGCGCCCGGACCCGGCTTCGCGCCTCGTCGAGATCGTCGATCGACTGGAACCCGGCGGCCTCCTTGTGCGAGAGGCCGATCCGCGCCAGATACCAGGGGTAGAACTTGCGCAGGTAGCGCCCGGCGCGCTCGGAACCGAGGTGCTCCTCGGCGGCGTCGATCAGCCAGAGCAGCTCGGCGACGATCTCCCCGCGCTCCGGCACGCCGCTCCGCCGCCCCGTGAGCTCCGCGAAGATCCACGGGTAGCCGAACGAGCCGCGGGCGATCATCACCGCATCCGCCCCCGACTCGCGGTAGGCGGTGCGGGCGCGCTCGGCGCTGTCGAGGCCGCCGGAGACGATCACCGGCACGTCGACGCGCCCGACCAGCTCGCGGACCAGCGGGTAGTCGGGGCTGCCCTTGTGCTGGACCGCCGCCGAGCGGGGATGGAAGGCGATCGCCGCGACCCCCGCCTCCTCGACGAGGCGAACCGCGACGGCGACCCCGGAGCGATCCCCGGGGCGCAGGCCGGAGCGCAGCTTCACGGTCACCGGGCGATCGCTCCCGGCGACCGCCGCAGCAGCAACCTCCACGGCCAGGTCGGGGTCGGAGATGAGCTCCGCCCCGGCCCCGGTCTTCCGCACCTTCTTCACCGGGCAGCCCATGTTGAGGTCGATCAGGTCGGCGCCCGCGGCGGCGGCGACCGACGCTGCTCCGCGCATGATCTCCGGGTCGGCGCCGAAGAGCTGGATCGACGTCGGATGCTCGTCGGGATGGATCCGGAGCAGCTCGCTCAGCGTGCGCTCGTTGCGGTAGTGGATCGCGTGGCTCGAGACCATCTCCGAGACCGCGAGGCCGGCGCCGTGGCGGCGGGCCTGCAGGCGCACGAACCAGTTGCCGATCCCGGCAAGCGGCGCGAGCAGGACGCGGTTGGCGATCTCGACGTCGCCGATCCTGAACGGGGCGGTGAGTGGCGGCTGGGTGCTCATCGGTTGCGCTCCCAGACCAGCCGCAAGCCGGTCAGGGTCAAATATGGGTCGACCTCGTCGATCGTCTCGCAGAGCGGTGCGATCGTCGTCGCCGTACCACCGGTGGCGATGACGCGCGCCTCGGCGCCGAGCTCGTCGCGCATCCGCGCGACGACGCCGTCGACGAGTGCCGCGAAGCCGTAGGCGAAACCGGACTGAAGCGCCGCCTGGGTGTTCCGACCGATCGCCTGCTCGGGCGCGGCGAGCTGGAACCGCGGCAGCTTCGCGGCCCGGGAGGACAGCGCCTCGATCGATACCTCGAGCCCGGGAGCGATGGCGCCGCCGAGGTACTCGCCTTCGCCGGAGACGGCGTCGACGTTGATCGAGGTCCCGAAGTCGACCGACAGGCAACGGCCCCCGCACTTCGCGAACGCCGACACCGCGTTGACGAGCCGGTCGGAGCCGAGCTCGTGCGGATTGTCGATCAGGATCGGCATCCCGGTCCGGACCGCGGGGCCGACCAGCAGGCATCGGGAGCCGAGGTGGACCTCGCCGAGACGCTCGTACTCGGGCCCGAGGCGCGGCACGACCGTCGAGACGATCAACCCGTCCACCCCGTCGGGCTCGAGCCGCCGCAGGCGCAGCGAGCCGTCCATCGCGAGGGCCAGCTCGTCGGCGGTCGCATCGCCGCGGGTGGCGAGGCGCCAGTCGCCGACCAGCTCCTCGCCGGCGAAGGCGCCGACGTGCGTCTGGGTGTTGCCGACATCGATCGCGAGCAGCATCGGGGCGATTGTCGCAACCGGCGCCGCACGGGCGCGACCCGGCGAAGCGTGTCCGTTCGTCATTCGCGCGTGCGAGCTCGTGGAATTGATCATCTAGAGTCGCCGGGATGAAGGCGCGCCTGTTCACGATCCCCGCATCCCATCCGGGCTGGACCGCCCGGCTGATGCTCGAGCACAAGGGCATCCCCTACTCGCGCGTCGACCTCGTCGCGGTCATCTCGAAGCCGATCCTCAGGGCGCTCGGGTTCAAGGCGGCGACGGTCCCGGCCCTGATCGTCGACGGACGACGGATCCAGGGCAGCCGGGCGATCGCGCGCGAGCTCGACCTGATCGCGCCCGACCCGCCCCTGTTCCCCGCCGATCTCGCCGATCGCGCCAAGGTCGAGGAGGCCGAGGCGTGGGGCGACGAGGTCCTGCAGGGGATCGCGCGCCGTCTCGTCTGGAACCTGCTCAGCAAGGACCGCGGGCCGATCGTGACCTACCTGGCCGGCGCCCGCCTCGGCCTGCCGGTCGAGGTGGCGGCGAAGACGGCGGCTCCGATCGCCGCGCTCTCCGCCCGCATCAATGCCGCCGACGACGCCCACGCGATCGCCGACATCGCTGCGCTGCCGGAGGCGATCGCCCGCGTCGACGGCTACATCGAGGCCGGCGTGATCGGCGGCGAGCCGCCGAACGCGGCCGACCTACAGATCGCGACCAGCATCGCGCTCCTGCTGACCATGGACGACTTCCGTCCGTTCATCGAGGACCGGCCCGCCGGGGCCCTGGCGCGGCGGCTCGTTCCCGACTACCCGGGCCACGCGCCACCGGGCTTCCCGGCCGCCTGGCTCGAGCCCTTGCGGTGACGCGGTGGCGAGTCCGGCCGGGTCAGACGACCGGACCGGCCGGCTCGACCCGCTCGCCCTCGCCGAGCGCGTCGAGGCAGGCACGCAGCCGCGTCCCGTCGGGGAGGGTCAGCTCCGGATCGAGCTCGAGCAGCGGCACGAGCACGAAGCGGCGAGTCGTGACCTCGCGGTGCGGCAGCGTCAGCCGCTCGGTGACCAGCTCGATGTCGCCGAGCAGGAGCAGGTCGACGTCGAGCGTCCTCGGACCGTGGCGGGGACCTCCGAACATCCGCCCCTGCTCCGCCTCGACCGCCTTGCAGGCGTCGAGCAGCGCGACCGGCTCGAGCGCGGTGCGGATCCTGGCCGCGGCATTGAGGAAGTCCGGCTGATCGATGATCTCGCCGACCGGCTCCGTCTCGTACCCCCCCGAGACGGCGTCCACCTCGACCTCGTGTCGGCCGATCAGCCGGATCGCCGAGCGCAGGTTCTCTGCCCGGTCGCCGAGGTTCGAGCCGAGCCCGAGGTACCCGGTCCTCATGCCGGCCGCCGCAGGGTCACCCTGCGGCCCGCCGCAGCGTCACGGCGACCTCGTCGATCGCCTCCGGGATCGGCGGCTCCGTCTTCGCGGCGCGGACCTCGACCTCCGTGGCCCCGAGCTCGGTCGCAAGCCGGTCGGCGACCAGGGCGCAGAGCCGCTCCAGCGTATGGCAGCTCGTCCCGGTGACGACCTCGGTCGCGATCCGGGCGGCGGCTCCGTAGTCGATCGTGCCCGCGATGTCGTCGTCGGCGACCGCACCGCAGTCCGGCACGAGCAGTGTGATGTCGAGGACGATCAGGCGTCCCACCTCGCGCTCGGCGGCGCTGACCCCGTGCGGGCCGAACGCGCGCAGCCCGCGGAGCTCGATCCGGACCGGCTCGCTCACGATGCGCCTCCCGCGGCCAGCGGCTCGCGCCCGAGGACGGCCTCGGTGACCCGGACCGCCTCGACGGTGGCCGCGACGTCGTGAACGCGGAGGACCCCGGCCCCGGCGGCGACCGCGACCACCGCGGCGGCGATGCCGCCGCCGAGCCGCTCGTCGGTCCCGCGGCCGGTGATCGCCCCGATGAAGTTCTTGCGCGAGGCGCCGATCACGACCGGACGTCCGAGCGCGGCGATCCGGTCGAGGCCGGCGATCAGCTCCAGGTTGTGCTCGACGGTCTTCCCGAAGCCGATCCCCGGGTCGAGCCAGATCCGCTCGCGGTCGATGTCGCCGGCCGTCGCCGCCGCGAGCCGTTCGGCCAGGAAGTCCCGGACCTCGGCGACGACGTCGTCGTAGGTCGGGTCGTCCTGCATCGTTCGCGGAGTGCCCTTCATGTGCATGAGGACGAGCCCGCAGCCGGCGGCGGCGCAGACCGGCGCCATCCCGGGATCGCCGAGCGCGGTCACGTCATTGACGATCTCCGCCCCGGCGGCGACGGCCGCTGCAGCCACCTCGGCCTTCGAGGTGTCGACCGAGACCCGCGCGCCATCGGCGGCGAGCGCCTCGATCACCGGCAGCACCCGGGCGGCCTCCTCGGCGGCGTCGACGGCGGCGGCCCCGGGCCGGGTCGATTCGCCGCCGATGTCGAGGATTTCGGCGCCGGCCGTCCGCAGGTCCCGCCCGTGGGAGATCGCGGCCTCGGGGTCGAGGTAGCGGCCGCCGTCGGAGAACGAGTCCGGGGTCACGTTGACGATGCCCATGACCAGGGTCATGGGTGATTTCTACCCGCCCGGCCCGCCCGGGGCGGCGCCAACCCGGTGATCTAGCCGCAGGTGAGCTCGACGACGCGCAGCGGCACGTCGCGCTCGGCGCGCTCGGTCGCCACGTCTTGGAGCGCGTCGCGGCGATCCGGCGGGGCGTTGACGAGGACGAGCTCGTCGGCCGGATAGGTCCGGAGCGCGTCCTCTAGCGCCAGCCGGTCGTCGGAGTCACCGACGTCCCCGGCGACCGCGCCGAAGTCGCCGGCCAGCGCCGCCACGATCGCTTCGGTCCGCTCGAGCGCCTCCGACCGGGCGAGATCGACGTCGGAGGCAACCCGCCGCAGCCGGTCGGTGCGGGCCGGGACGACAACCCGGAGCTCGCGCGCACCGTTCTCCTCGAGCTTGCCGAGCTGGCGCGCCAACCGCTCCGGGTCGACATCGGTGTCGACGAAGACCAGCGTCCTGACTACGTCGTCGCCGACCGGCTCCGCGACCTCGACCGGGCCCCGGCGGTCCCAGCGGACCCCCGCCCAGAGCGTGACGGCGGCAGCGATCGCGATCATGACGAAGCCGGCGACGTTGCCGATGTAGACGAAGGCCGCGACCGTGCCGACGACGAGGAGCGCCACGACCACGATCACGATCACGCCGAGGCGCTCGTTGTCGGGCTTGCCGCGTCGCGTCGGGGGTGAGCCGGCCATGGCCCTCCCCTACCCGGCTGTCGTGCCGGGCTAACTCCGGCGGGGGCGCCGGCGGTCGGTGCCGTCGGCGCGCATCTCGGCGGCGCCGCCGGCGAAGCCGGGGCGCGGCGGCGTGATCGAGCGCGGAGCCTCGCGCTCGGACTCGCGGTCGGCGTCGTCGCTGGACTCCGGCGCCGGCTCGGCGGCGTCATCGCCCTCGTCGGGCCCGAAGACCTCCTCCTCGCTCGCGCCGTCGAGCAGCGCGACGAACTCCTTCGCGTCGATCGTCTCGCGCTGGAGCAGGATCTTGGCCAGCGACTCGAGCTCGTCGCGGCGCTCGTTGAGGATGTCCTTGGCGGTCTGGTGCGCCTCCTCAACGACGCGGCGGATCTCGTCGTCGATCTCGCGCGCGATCTCGTCCGAGTAATCGGGCTCGGCCGAGAACTCGCGACCGAGGAAGGGCTGGCCGCGGTCGTGGCCGAAGACGCGCGGGCCGAGGCGCTCGGACATGCCGTACCGCATCACCATCTGCTTCGCGGTCTGGGTCACCTTCTCGAGGTCGTTCGAGGCGCCGGTCGTGATCTCGCTGAAGACGATCTCCTCGGCAGCGCGGCCGCCGAGAGTCATCGCCATCGTGTCGGCGAGCTCGGCCCTGGTCGTCAGGAACTTGTCCTCGGTCGGCAGCGAGATCGTGTAGCCGAGCGCCTGGCCGCGGCTGATGATCGAGACCTTGTGGACCGGGTCGCAGTTCGGCAACAGGTGGCCGACGATCGCGTGCCCGAGCTCGTGATAGGCGGTGATCAGACGCTCCTTCTCGCCCATCACCCGCGACTTCTTCTCGGGGCCTGCGATCACCCGCATGATCCCCTCTTCGAGCTCGACCATCGTGATCTCGCGGTTGCCCTTGCGCGCGGTGAGCAGCGCCGACTCGTTGATCAGGTTGGCGAGGTCGGCGCCGGTGAAGCCCGGGGTCTGGCCGGCGAGCACGTCGAGGTCGAGGTCGGCGGCGAGCGGCTTGCCGCGGGTGTGGACCTCGAGGATCTTCTTGCGGCCCTTGCGGTCGGGACGGTCGACGACGATCTGGCGATCGAAGCGGCCCGGCCGCAGCAGCGCCGGATCGAGGATGTCGGGCCGGTTGGTCGCGGCGATCAGGATGATGTTGTCGGTCATCGTGAAGCCGTCCATCTCGACGAGGAGCTGGTTCAGGGTCTGCTCGCGCTCGTCGTGACCGCCGCCCATGCCGGCGCCACGATGGCGGCCGACGGCGTCGATCTCGTCCATGAAGATGATGCAGGGGGAGTTCTGCTTGGCCTGCTCGAACAGGTCACGGACGCGGCTCGCGCCGACGCCGACGAACATCTCGACGAAGTCGGAGCCGGAGATCGAGAAGAACGGCACGCCGGCCTCGCCGGCGACGGCGCGCGCGAGCAGCGTCTTGCCGGTGCCGGGCGGGCCATAGAGCAGCACGCCCTTCGGGATCCGGGCGCCGAGCGACTGGAACTTCTTCGGGTTCTCGAGGAACTCCTTGATCTCGTGCAGTTCCTGGACGGCCTCGTCGGCCCCGGCGACGTCGCGGAAGGTGATCTTCGGGGCGTCGACCGACATCCGCTTCGCCCGCGACTTGCCGAAGTTCATGACGCGCGAGCCGCCGCCCTGCATCTGGTTCATCAGGAAGATCCAGAACGCGAGGATCAGAACGAAGGGAAGGATGTAGGTGAGCAGCGAGAGGATCCCTGAGCCGCCCTGCCCCTCGACGGTCGTCTCGATGTCCTGCTGCTCGAGCGTGTTGACGAGCTGCTCCTCGGTGTTCGGCGGGTAGCCGGTCGAGTATTCGGTGCCGTCCTGCTCGGTGACGTCGAGCGTGTTGTCGTTCGTCTTCATCGTCACCGACTTGATCTGGTCGGCGCTCGAGTCGTTGTTGATCGTGGCGATGAAGTCCGTGTAGGTGGGTTCGCTGTCCTGCTGCGGCGGCGAGATGATCCGCTGTGCGAAGAACGCCAGCACGATGACGATCAGAATCGGGACCAGGGCGCCGCTTCGGGTGATCCGCTTCATCGCAGTTGTCCTCGGTGTGCATTCCGCATGGCAAACGGGACGGCCCGTCCGCGGCCGAACGATGAGCGTACCAGGGAGTTATCGCCGCTCAGCCGGTATCAGAGCCCGCTGAGCGGCCGCTGCCGGGCCCCTGGTCGCGCTCGAGCACCGCGACGTAGTCGAGGTTGCGGTAGCGCTGCGCGTGATCGAGGCCGTATCCGATCGCGAACCGGTTCGGGATCTCGAAGCCGACGTAGCGGATCGGGGTCTCCACCCGGCGTCGGTCCGGCTTGGTCAGGAGCGCGCAAACCTCGACCGATGCGGGCTCGCGGGCCCGCAGGTTGCGGAGCAGGTACTGCAGGGTCAGCCCGGAGTCGACGATGTCCTCGACGATCAGGACGTCGCGGCCGTTGATCGAGGTGTCGAGGTCCTTGAGGATGCGGACGACGCCGGAGGAATCGGTCGCCGACCCGTAGCTGGAGACCGCCATCAGGTCGATCTCGCACGGGACCTCGAGCTCCCGCATCAGATCGGCCATGAAGATCAGCGCACCCTTCAGCACCCCGACCAGGACGAGGTCGCGGCCGGCGTAGTCGCGGCTGATCTCCGCCCCGAGCTCGGCGACGCGGGCATGCAGGCGCCCCGACTCGATCAGGGTCTCGCCGATCTGCTCCCCGCCGCCGTTCGAGGCTGGATCGCCCATGCGCGGCCGAGTGTATTCAGGGGCGGCGGCCGACCGCGCGGGCGCTGATCACGGCGGCGCCGGCGGAATCGTCGGCGAGCCGGAACTCTTCGCTGACCGCGACTCCGGCGACCCAGGCGACCCGGCCGCCGGCGGTGACAACGGGGATCCGCGAACGGACCGAGCGCGGCACGCCACTGTCGGTGAAGAGGTCCTGAAGCGTCTTGCTGCCACCGAGCCCGAGCGGCCGGATCCGGTCCCCCGAGCGCCACGCGCGAACCTCGACCTCGCCGCCGAGGGCGGCCGCGTCGAGCGTCGCCAGGCCGGGTCCGGCGGGCTCGACCGATCCCTCGCGGAGCTCGGCCCGGAGCTCCCACTCGCCGAACCGGGCGCTCCCCGGCACCGCCATGCGGACGCTCTCGGGTGGCGGCGGCCCCTCGCCGAGCGCGAACCGGACCGTCCCCGACTCGCAGTGTGCGCTGAGCCCGCCGCCGATCTCGATCTCTCCGCCCTCCGGCCGGCCGGCGATGGCGACGATCCGCCCGGCGTGAGCGCGGTTGAGCGGGACGCGGCGCCCTGCGGCGCGCTCGGCGAGCTCCCGCAGGACGAGCCGGCGGAGCCCGGCGGGCATCCGCTCGAGCTCGGCGGCGGCGATCGCGGTCGCACCGCCGCCCGCGCCGGCGGCGACGAGCGCCTCGGCGACGACGTCGGCGAGCAGCGCCGCCTCCTCGTGCAGCTCGGCGTGGGTCGCCGCGATGTTGCGCTCGACCTCGGACCCGATCTCGGCGAGCCGCGGGAGGATCTCGTTGCGGACCCGGTTGCGCGCATAGCGCGGCGAGCGATTGCTCGGGTCGTCGACGAACGGCAGCCCCGCCTCGGACGCGACGGCCCGCGTCTCCTCGCGGGAGATCGAGTGCAGCGGGCGGACGACCGTGCCGCTGCGCGAGGCGAGGCCGAGGAGCGGCCGGCTGCCGGGCGAGACCGCGAGCCTGTAGATGAACGTCTCGGCGACGTCGCTGCGGGTGTGGCCGGTCGCGACCCAGTCCCAGCCGAGCTTGCGTCGCAGCCGTTCGGCCGCCGCGTAGCGCGCCTCACGGGCCCGTGCCTGGACGTTGCCGCCGCCGAGCTCGGGGCGCTCGACGTGGAGGTCGATGCGGAGCTGTGCGCAGAGCGCTCGGGCGGCGCTCTCGTCCGCCCCCGAATCGGGCCGGAGCCCGTAGTTGAGGTGGACGGCGGCGACCGACTAGGGGCCGCAGAGGGCGACGGCCGCCGCCGCCGCGCAGGCCGAGTCGGCCCCGCCGGAGACGAGCACGACGCCCGCGCTCCGACGCCCGATCAGGCCTCCGGCCTCGACGGCGTCGGCCAGCGCCTCGATCGCCGGCGAGCTCTGCACGGGCTCAGGATATGAACGGCCACGGCGGCAACCCGTGTCCTGCTCCGGCTCACGAGCGCTCATCGTGACCGCATGTTCCGGGCCGTGGCGAGGTACAGGTCGGTGGGATCAGGCAGGCCCTTCAGAGCCACCTCCCCGATCGGCTCGAGGTCCAGGTGAGGCGACTCGCCGATCGCCTCGACGACCGCCCGGGTGACGAGGACCTCGCCGGCGAGCGCCCGCGTGACGACCCGGTGGGCGAGGTTGACGTCCCCGCCGAAGTAGTCGCCGTCGCGGTAGACCGCATCTCCCCAGTGGATCGCGACCCGCGGCCGCGGCCGCTCGTCGAACATGGTCAGGAGCCCCACCGCCCATTCGGCCAGCATCCGCGGCTCGGAGGAGACAATCATCACCTCGTCGCCGATCGTCTTGACGATCGTCGCGTCGGCGGGCAGGGTCGCCTCGACGGCCTCGGTGAACTGCTCGACGATGTCGAGCGCCGTCTCGTCGCCCTCCTCCTCGGTGAAGCGCGTGAAGCCGGTCAGATCTACGAAGCAGAACGCCATCGACACCCGATCGGGGTGGCTCCGCGTCAACGGCAGGTCAGCCTCCATGTGCCCGACCACGTCCTGCTCCATGTAGAAGCGGATGTAGCGGCGGTGGATGTACTCCAGCACCGGCGCCACGGTCGGCAGCAGCTCGGAGGCCATCCGCTCCATGTCGGCGGCCATCTCGAGCGGCGGCACGCCGTCGCGGATCATCGGCTCGTGCACGAACAGGTGGAAGAGCCGGACCTCGGCCTCGGCGATCCGGCGGCCCGCCTGCGTGTAGACGCGAACGAGCTGGAGCAGCGCGATCAGCGGGAAGCCGTTCTCGAGCGCCCCGGCCATCCGCCGGAGCGCCGCGACGTCCTCGTCGCTGATCCGGCCGGTCTGCTCCATCGGCGTGCCGAGCAGGGTCATGACCCGCTCGATCAGCTCCGCCTCGAGGCCGACCATCTCCGCCGCGGCGGCGCGTGTGTGCCGGCGGTGCGGCGACGGCAGGAGCTCCTCGATCGACCCGAAGGCGAGCCGGCCGTCGCGGACGGCGGCGCGGATCTCGCGCAGCGAGTGCCCGCGGTCGCGCATCCGCGCCACCACCCGCGCCTGCGAGGCCGCGGCCGCGGTCCAGCCTTCGTCGATCGCGACGATCCGCTGCGACGCCCAGCGCCTCAGGGTCGAGGCCGGAACGCCGGAGCGCCGTTCGGCCTCGGTGAGCGAGATCGGCTCATCGGTGGCCATCGCCTCCACCTTCTAGCAAGGGCCCGCCCGCCGCGACGCGGGGTTGGTCAGATGAACGCGGAGCCGCGCTTGACCAGGTTCTCGTAGAGCTTCTGCTGGATCGTCTCACGGACCTGCTCGGAGATCTCGAAGACGAGCTGGCGATCGTCGGCGTCGTCGGGCCCGAAGTCGCCGAGCTCGATCGGCTCGCAGAACTCGATCCGCCACTTCGACGGCAGCGGCACGAGCCCGAGCAGGCCGAGCCAGGGGAACGTCGGCGTGATCGGCGCGTACGGGGCCCCGACCGCCCGCGCCAGCAGCGGGCTGTCGGCGATCTTGGGATAGATCTCCTCGGAGCCGACGACGGCGACCGGGACGATCGGCGAGCCGGTCCGGAGCGCCACCTCGACGAACCCCCCGCGACCGAACCGCTGCAGGCGGTAGCGCTCCGCGAAGGGCTTGCCGGTGCCCTTCACTCCCTCGGGGAACACCATCATCAGGCCGTCACCGGCGAGGATCCGGAGCGCGTTGTGGGGGCTGGCGGGGATGCCGCCGACCTTGCGCATGAAGGCCGAGAGGAACGGCAGCGAGAACGCCCAGTCGAGGACCATGAACCGCGGCCAGCGGGGCAGCGGGTGCTCCTTCATGATCGCGCCGGTGATCATCGAGGCGTCGAAGGGGAACAGCGCGCCGGCGTGGTTGGAGACGATCATCGCGCGGCCGTGGGCCGGGACGTTGGCGACGCCGGTCGCCTCCACCCGCCACCACTGGTCGTAGAGCAGCTCGAAGAACGGATAGGCGGCCTCCGCGAACTCCTCGTCGAACCCCCACTCGTCCTCGTGGTACTCGCCGCGCAGGCGCCGCGCCATCCGCTCGACGCCGTCGCGCAGCGACTTCGGCAGGTCGGCCGAGGCGGCCTCGGCCGCGGCCAGTGGGTCGAGGCCCCCGTCGACCGCGGTCCGGACGCTGCGCAGGAACCGGACGCCGAGCTCCGGGATCGACTGGGCCTCGGCGGTCGCGCTCACCGGGCAGTCCCCGCGAGGCGGTCGAGCAGCGAGGCGACGCCGGGCGTCGGGACCAGCCGCAGGCCGCGGTCCGCGGCGGCGAAGTCACGGATCGCGCCGACGGCGTCGAAGGCCGGCTCGTAGCCGAGCTCGATCCGCAGCCGGGCGTTGTCGACGCCGCGGCCGTAGCGGAGCAGCCGCACCGCGTCTCCGTAGAGGCTGCCGGCGCCGAGCCGGTCGCCGAGCCGGGCCAGCGCCGGGCCGAAGAGCGGGTGCGGGATCGGAAGCTGCGGCCGGTCGATCAGCCGCAGCGCCCGGGCCAGCGAGATCGAGCCGCTCGGGGCGACGTTGACGGCCCCTCGCACCGGCCGCATCGTCGCCGCGAGCAGCGCCCCGGTCGCATCCTCGGCGTGGAGGAGCTGCAGCCGGGGGTCGAAGCCGAGCTGGGTCGGGACGACCGGCAGCGACAGGTAGCGGGCGATCGGCGCATCGAGCCCCGGCCCGATCTCGGGCTGCAGGCGCAGCATGCAGCAGGTGAGGTTGCTGTGGCGGCGGGCGAAGTTCTCGAAGTAGCTCTCGAGCTCGCCGATATCGCGCTGGAAGCGGGTCCGCAGCGGGTAGTCGGCCGCCATCGACTCGGTGAAGAAGGAGGGGCCGGTCGGCTCGCAGCCGTAGATCGCGGCCGAGCCACGCAGCACCACACGCTCCAGGGTCGGGGTGCGCTCGCAGGCGGCGAGGAGCTGCAGCGTCCCGATCACGTTGATGTCGTGCAGGGCACGCTTCGGCTTGCCGGGCTCCGGGTACCAGAGGATCCCGGCATGGACGAGCGTGTCGGCGCCGGTCGTGGGAAGCAGCCGGGCGAGCAGCGGACTGCGGATGTCGGCCTCGATGTACTCGGTTCGCTCGAGCGTCGCGAGCGGCGGCGTCGTGTCGATCCCGAGCACCTGCTCGACGCCGGGATCGCGCTCGAGGCGCAGCGCCAGCTCGGTGCCCCAGTGGGTGCCGACGCCGGCGATCAGTATCCGGCGCCCCGCCGCCACCGGCTAATCCCTCAGATCCTCATCCTCGTCGGGCTCGAGCGGGTTCGCCTCGGGCTGCGGTCGCTGCTTCGCGCCTCCCGGCCGGCCCTCGAGCGCGTCGAGCCGGCGCTCGACCGCGGTAAGCCGCTCCGACAGGCGCCGCAGGCCCTCGGAGTCGGCGGCGCGGAGCTCGCCGATCGCATCGGCGAGGCGCGACGTCGCGGACTCGCCGCGACGGGTCACCTCCTCGCGGGCGCTCTGGCCGCGCCGGACGACGTCGTCGAGCAGCTCCTGGGCCCGCTCCCTGGTGCCGCTCGCCGATTCGGCGGTCGCCGCTAGCGTCCGCTCGACGGCGGTGCGCAGCGCCTCGCCGACCGCCTCCGGGCCGGTGCCCTGGTTCGATTCGCCGCCGCGGTCGCTCACCGCGCCAAGCTTAGGGAGCCGGGCGCGGCGAGCCCGATCTCCTATCGTCGCCCGCCGTGCCGTTCTACCTGCGACCGAGCGCCCCGACCGCCCCCGACGCGCTGATCTGTGGTGACCCGGCGCGCGCGCTGGCGATCGCGCAGCACGTGCTCGTGAAGCCGCGGATGAGCAACCACAACCGCGGGCTCTGGGGCTATCACGGCGAGACTCCCGCCGGGCTGCCGCTGACCGTCCAGGCGACCGGGATCGGGGCGCCGAGCGCCGCCGCCGTGCTCGTCGAGGCGATCGGGCTCGGGGTCGAACGGGTCGTCCGGATCGGGACCTGTGCGGCGCTCGGGGGCTCGCCGCCGCTCGGGACGGCGGTCGTCGTCGTCGCCGCGACCGCGGCCGACGGCGTCACCCGTGCGCTCGGCTCCGACGAAGAGGCTCTGCCGGACCGCAACCTGACCGAGCGCCTCGCCGCGGCCGCGGGCATCGGGGCCGCAACGGTCCGGAGCTCCGACCTGATCCCGGCCCGCGACGGGCTCGGCCCGCCCGGCGCCGCCGGCATCCACGACCTCCAGACCGCGGCGGTGCTGGCGCTCGCCGGCCACGCCGGCGTCGCCGCTGCCGCCGCGTTGGTTGTCCGGAGCCTGGACGGGCGTCCGCTCGAGGACGAGCCGCTCGACGCCGCCCTGCTCCGGCTCGCCGACTCCGCGGTAGCCGCCCTGGCGCCGGGCTGAACCTCCGGTCGAGGGTTAGGTAGCCGCCTGGGCCCCGCCCTCAACCGGAGGTCGAGGCACGGCGGCGAAGACGGTCGACCTCGTCCTCGAGCGCATCGAGCCGGTCGGAGAGCGCCCGGACCCGGCGGACGAGCCGCTCGACGTCGCCTGCGGTCGGGACGTCGATCGCATGCAGCGCCGCCCGCTGCGCCCCGGCCGCCCGCTCGCCGGCGCCGAGGGCCTTGCCGAGGGCCTGGCTGAAGAGCGGGTTCTCGAGGAGGCTCTGGGCGAGCTCGCCGATCATCTCCTCGCCGCGTGAGCGGATGCCGCCGGCGTCCTCGCTCATCGACTCTGACCGTCACTTTCGAGCATGGGCGGGACGGTAGCCGATCGCCGCGCCGCCACGCCGATTGCAGCCCCGCTCTCAGGCCGAGATGGGATACTGCCGATTGGTTCCAGGTGATGGGGCGGAGCAGAGACGGGAACGGCCTGACGGGGCGTTCGATTGCGGGCCTTCGTTGTCCGTTGCATTCCGCTGCTTTGGCGGCTAGCTTTCCGCATGCTCTTGAGGAGGTCGGCGTCCAGCGGGCAGGGCTGAGCGAGTCTCACGGCAAGGGCGTACGGCGATGAGGAACCGACTGGTCATAACACTGGTGCTCGGCGCGCTGCTGGCGGTCGTCGCCGCCGGTGCCGTCAGCGCCCAGTCCAACGACGTCTCGGTCAACCTCCCGGGCGGCGGCACCGTCGACACGGGCGAGGCGCTGCCGGCCTGCTCCAACCTCGGCGACGACGACGGCGACGGCCTCGTCGACCTCGGCGACCCCGGGTGCTCGAGCGCGCTCGACGGCGACGAGACCGACACGGCGCCGCCGACCACCACGACGACGACCACCACCGACTCCACGACGACCACCACCGACGAGGACACGACCACCACCGACGGCGACGAGACGGATCAGCCGCCGCGCGACGATCCCGATGACCTGCCGGGCGGCAAGGACCCGTTCGGCGGCAAGGACGGCAAGGACGACGGCCGCTCGTTCTCGGTCCGGGACGAGAGCCGCGACGGCCGCGGCGACGACGATGACGAGGACGGCGGCTCCGGGTCGATCCCGACGCCGGAGATCCGGCGCCCCGACGGCGCTCCGACCAACGCGAACCCGACGGTGACGATCAGCAGCACCGGCGCCGCCCCGATCGGGGTCCCCAACTTCGTGATCGAGCAGTTCTCGATCCCGCCCTTCCTGCTTCCGATCTACCAGGCATGTGGAACCCAGTACGACATCCCGTGGGAGGTGCTGGCCTCGATCAACCGGATCGAGACCGCGTTCGGGACCAACCTCAACGTCTCCACCGCCGGCGCTCAGGGCTGGATGCAGTTCATGCCGCCGACCTGGGAGATGTACGGCGTCGACGCCAACAACGACGGGCGCAAGGACCCCTACAACCCGGTCGATGCGATCTGCGCGGCGGCCCGCTACCTGAACGCGGCCGGCGGCAAGGAGGACCTCTACCAGGCGATCTTCGCCTACAACCACGCCGACTGGTACGTCGACGAGGTGCTGCTGTACGCGAAGCAGTACGGGAACCTCCCGAGCGGCCTGATCGACTCGCTGACCGGCCTCACCGAGGGCGCCCATTTCCCGGTCGCGGCGAAGTCGCGGTACGCCGATGACATCTCCGAGCGGCAGGCGCTGCGTCGGGCGACGCCGACGCCGGGGACCTCCGGCAACGCGGCCGATGTGATCGCCGACTCGCCGACCCGCCGCGGCATCGACATCTACTCGAAGGAGGGCGCGCCGGTCGTCGCCGCCAACGACGGGGTCATCACGAAGGTCGGCCAGAACAAGCGGCTCGGTCGCTTCATCGTGCTTCGCGACGCCTACGGCAACGAGTACACCTACGCCGGGCTCGGCAAGATCGCGAAGGCGATCCCGGTGCCGAAGCAGAAGGAGCTGACCTCGCGCGACTTCGACCTGGTCAGGCCCGGCGCCGGCGACAAGAAGCCGAAGATCTCGGCCTCGGAGACGACCCGGGCGCAGACGATCCACAACGAGGCCGAGGCCGACGGCAAGGATGACAGCGGCCACGACGGCGGCGGCGAGAAGGCCGACGCCAAGGAGGAGTCCGGCCCGACCAACACCGAGGACAGCCGCGAGCGTCTGTTCGCCCTGCCCCGCCGCCAGAGCAACGGCTCCAACGACGGCGCCGGTGCCGGCATCGACGACCTCCTCGGCAAGGGCATCCCCGGCTACGAGACCTTCAAGTCGTACTTCTCCGGCGTCCTCCGCTTCGACGAGAAGACGATGGACACGGCACCGCTGCGCAAGGGCGCGACCGTGGTCGGCGGCACGATCATCGGCAAGGTCGGCCAGACCGACCCCGACGTCGCCAGCCATCTCCACTTCGAGATCACCCCGGCCGGGCGCGGCGCCCGCTCGATCGACCCGAAGCCGATCCTCGACGGCTGGAAGCTGCTCGAGGCGACCGCGATCTATCGCGCCGCGGGCAAGAACCCGTTCGACGACCAGGCGAGCGTCGGCCAGGCGCTGCTCGCGTCGAAGTCGCAGCTGCAGCGCCAGATCCTGGCCGACCCGCGGGTCGAGATCTACTCGTGCGGCCGCGACGACATCGCCACCGGGCAGATCGACCGCCGCGTGATGGCGATGCTCGAGTACCTGGTAGCTCGCGGCTACCGGCTCACGATCACGTCGCTCAAGTGCGGCCACAGCATCATGACCACGTCGGGCAACGTCAGCGCCCACTCGACCGGCGACGCGGTCGACATCGCGATGGTCAACGGGATCCCGATCTACGGGAACCAGGGCAACGGCTCGATCACCGAGGCGGTGATCACCGACCTCCTGAAGCTGCAGGGCTCGATGCAGCCGGCCCAGATCATCTCGCTGATGGAGATGGGCGGCCCGACGTTCGCGATGGGCGACCACGACGACCACATCCACGTCGGCTACACCCCCGACGGCACCGACAACGGCGAGCCGATCAGCGGCCTGCTCAAGCCCGAGCAGTGGGACAAGCTCCTCGACCGCCTCTCCGAGCTCGATCAGCCGACGGTGCCGGTCAAGCCCTCGGACGCCGCGTTGCCCGCCCGCAAGGGCGACAAGGCGAGCAACGCTCACATCGGCGAGTAACGGCAGGGTCGCCGCCCTGGCCCCCCAGGCCCTCCTCCCCTTCGCGCAACTCGATCTGGCCGGCCGGCTCGGCCCGCAGGACGGTCGCTACCTGGTCCGACCCGAGGGCGGTGGCGAGGCCGAGCCCGACGTGCTGGTGATGACGACGCTCGGCGCGCCCCGGGCCGGGCCGCGGCTGCGCCGCGGCCGCGCTCAGCCCCTGGCCGAGCCGCCGGGTGCGACGCCGCTGCCGCTCACGCGCGTCACCCTGATCCGCCCGCGACCGTTCGCGGACGAGGAGGCGGCCGCCGAATGGCTGCGCCGGGTCGGCGCCGACCGCGAGCTCTGGAGCAGCCTCGTCGGCGAGGCCGCCGCAGTGCTCAACCGCCTCCTCCACGCTCACCGGACGGCGGCGGGAGACCCCTACATCGCCGACGCCGACCCGGGGCGCGCGGCCGCCGTCCGCTTCGGCTACGGCACCGGCGACGAGGTCGCCGACGGGCGCTGGCGAGCCGCCTCGGAGCTCGCCGAACCGGAGCGTCGCAAGCTGATCCGCCGCGACTATGAAGCGCTGCGGCCGCAGGAGCGGGTCGCCGCGGTCCTCGGCGGCCGCGAGCTGGTGGCCCCCCACGAGGACCTCATCGTCCGCGCCCGCGGCGACCTCGACGCCGGCCGGATGGCGGCGGCGGCGCTCGGCCTCCACGCCGCACTTCGGGCCCTGCAGGCGGGCGGCGCCGACGTCGCCACCGCGGTGGAGGCCGCTGCGGCAGCGGACCGCGCCGTCCTCGCCGGGGCCGAGCCCGACCGGGCCGGGCTCGAGTCGGCCCTCCGGGCGGCCGAGACCGAGATCAGGCGCCGCGCCGCGGGCTGAGAACCGCCGGGGCCGCCACCGTTGGCCGTGGGCTCGCGCCGGGCTCACATCGTTGCCCGGATGGGGGCTGGCAACGAAGTGAAAGCGGACGGGATCGGCAGATTCGGCCGCAATCCGCAGCGAGTTGGCACCGTTGACGCTTCGCGTCGTGCGGTGTATCGATTTTCCAAGTCATGAAGGGGGAAATCCGCTCCACCGTCCAACTATGAGCCGCTCGTGGGCGAAAAACGACGCACCATGCGTCGGAATCAGCCCACGGTCGGAGCGACGGCGAGGAATGCCCGTATGCGAGCAGGACTTGCGGTGGCTCGACCGGCAACGGCCAATAGCTGCCAACCGGGTCCATTGCCGAGCTGAGCAACGCCGCCAACCTTCCCTCGCTGCCCAACCACCGCCCAGGTAACGGTGGAAGGTCGGCGCTAGCCCGCAGCCAAGGGCCGCGGCCCCGCGCGAGCCGATGCCCCTCAGCCCAGGGCAGCCAGGACCGCGGTCAGCTCCTCGGCGACGTCCCCGCCGAGCTTCATGGTCGCTTCGCGGTCGTAGGGCGTCGGGCCGATCGTCACGATCGCGACCTCGCCGCCGGCGGCGAGCGTCAGCTCCGGCAGACCGGCCGCCGGGAACACCTCGAGCGAGGTGCCGATGCAGAGCATCAGGTCGGCGCCGCTAGCCAGCTCGCGGGCCCGCTCGATCGCCGCCGCCGGGAGCAGCTCCCCGAACAGGATGACGTCGGGCTTGACGAGCCCCGGGCAGACGTCGCAGACGGCCACCGCGCGGGAGTCGAACAGCGCATCGACCTCGTCCAGGTCGTAGGTGCGCCCGCAGGTGACGCAGCTCGAGGTCGCGATCGAGCCATGGACCTCGACCAGCTCACGGGTGCCGGCGGCGCGGTGAAGCCGGTCGATGTTCTGGGTGATGACCGCGTCGAGCAGGCCCTCGCCCTCGAGCGTCGCCAGCGCCTCGTGCGCCGGGTTCGGGCGGACGCCGCCGAGCATGCTGAACCGCGGTCGGTAGAACTCCCAGAACCGCTGCGGGTCGCGGCGGAAGGCGTCGATCGAGGCCACCTCGAAGGGATCGACGTCCTCCCAGATCCCCTCTCCGGGCGTGCGGAAGTCGGGGATCCCGGAGGGGACGCTGATCCCGGCGCCGGTGAGGGCGACGGTCGAGCGTGAGGCGCGGATCAGCTCCGCGAGGCGTTCGACGCCGGTGGATGTGAACGATGTGGCCACGATGGACGTGCAAGGAGCAAGGAGCTTGGAGCAAGGAGCTCCCGGCCCCAGCGAGCGAAGCGAGCGTGCTCCCTGCTCCTCGCTACTTACCCCTCCACTTCGGCGACCGCTTGCCCAGGAACGCGGCGATCCCCTCCTTGGCGTCCGCGCTGAAGAACGCGGCCGCGAAGCCCGCCTTCTCCGCCTCGATGCCCTCGTCGAGGTCGCCCTTGTGGGAGACCTGCTTGATCTGGCCGACCGCGATCGGGGCCTGCCCGGCGAGCTTGCGGGCGAAGGCCAGCGCCGTGTCGAACATCTCGTGGTCGGGGGCGATGTGGTTGACGAGGCCGGTGTCGTACGCCTCGGCGGCCGTGATCGCGTCGCCGACCAGGTTCATCTCGAGCGCCTTCTGGGGCCCCACCAGACGGGGCAGTCGCTGGGTGCCGCCGAAGCCGGGGATGATCCCGAGCTTGACCTCGGGCTGGCCGAAGACAGCCGACTCGGCGGCGATCCGCATGTCGCAGGCCATCGCCAGCTCGCAGCCACCGCCGAAGGCGAGCGAGTTGACCGCGGCGATCGTCGCGATGCCCTCGCGCCCGAACTCGCGCAGCAGTGCGTGTCCGTCCTCGATCAGCTCGGCGCCGCTGGACTCGTCCATCTTCGTGAATGCCTTGATGTCGGCACCGGCCGAGAACACGAGCGGCACCGAGGAGGCGACGACCATCGCGTGGATCGAGTCGTCGGCCTTGAGCTTCTCCCAGACGGTCCGCAGATCGACGATCACCTGTGGGCTGATCGAGTTCATCGGCAGGTTGGCGAGCCAGGCGATCGCGACTCCGCCCTCGCGCGTCTCGAGCTTGATCGTCTCGGTCTGATCGCCCTCGTCGGGTCGCGGGTAGGCGTAGAAGCCCTGCCCCGCGGCGAGGCCGAGACGACCCTGGGCGACGAGCCGCTTCAGCGTCACCGGGACCGAGAAGCGGTCCGGATGCTTCTCGGCGAGCCGCTCGAGCTTCTCGAGGATGACGTCGAGCCCCTCGAGGTCGGCCTTCCAGAACGGTGGGAACAGGCCCCGCCGCGGATCGAGCCCGGCCCCGGCCATCATCCCGAGGTCGATCTCGCGCACCGTGCAGACTCCCTCCTCGAGCAACAGGCACGCCTCGACGAGCGCCTTCAGCGAGAACATCTCGACGAGCGCGTCGACGTCGGGGTCGGCGTCGCCCTCGATGTTGGGCTCACCGTCCTTGTAAGCGCCCTCGCCGCCGCTCTTGGCGCCGAGCTTGCCGGCGGCCACGAGCTCCTGCATGCCCGGGTGGACGTAGAAGCGGTCGCCGTAGGAGTCGCGCAGATGCTCGGCGACGTGGAGGACCGTGTCGAGCCCGAGGAAGTCGGTGAGGATGAACGGCCCCATCGGCGCCGCGTTGGCGGCGGCGACGCCGTCGTCGATCTTCTTGATCGCAAGGCCGTTCTCGTGCTGCTCGCGCCAGATCTCAGCCACGGAGGAGTTGAGGATCCGGTTGACGACGAACCCGGGCACCTCCTCGCAGACGATCGGTTGCTTCTTGATCGCCTGGGCGAAGTTGAAGGCGGTGGCCACGGTCTCGTCGGAGGTGTCCTCGCCACGGACGATCTCGAGCAGCGGCATCACCGACGCCGGGTAGAAGAAGTGGAATCCGACGACCTTCTCGGAACGCAGCGTCGCATCGCCCATCTCGGTGATCGAGAGCGAGGAGGTGTTGCTGCTGATCACGGCGTGCCCGGGCGTGACCCGGTCGAGCTCGGCGAACACCGCCTGCTTGATCTCCATCCGCTCCGGCGCGGCCTCGATCACGAAGTCGACGTCGCCGAAGGACGTGTAGTCGGTCGTCCCCTCGATCCGTCCCATGACCTCGTCGAGGCGGGCGTCGGCCTGCTCCTGGGTCAGCTTCTCCTTGGCGACGAGCTTGTCGAGCTGGCCCTTCGTGACCTCGCGGGCCTTGTCGAGCCCGTGGTCGACGAACTTCTGGTCGATGTCCTTGAGGACGACGTCGATGTCGGCCGCGGCGATCGACTGGGCGATCTCGCCGCCCATCGTGCCGGCGCCGACGACTGCAGCCTTGAAGACGAACATTCCGCTCCTAACGTGGATTCCGGGGGCCGGAAGGCTACCCGTTCGCCTCGAGGCCGAGGGCGCCGAGCGAGCGCTCGAGCGA
>DASSEM010000012.1:0-15972 GCA_035695265.1 Solirubrobacterales bacterium | reverse complement strand
CAGTAGGGGACCACCTTGTGACCCTCGTACAGCCGGTCGCGCTCCCAGCTCTGCTGCAGCGACCACCAGACCGACTCGGTGTAGTCGGTGTCCATCGTCACGTAGGGGTCGTCGAGGTCGATCCAGTGGCCGATCCGCTCGACCATCCGGTTCCAGTCGTCGACGTAGGCGAACACCGACTCGCGGCAGCGGCGGTTGAACTCGGCGATGCCGTAGGCCTCGATCTCCTCCTTCGAGGTGATTCCGAGCTCCTTCTCGATCTCGAGCTCGACCGGCAGCCCGTGGCAGTCCCAGCCGCCCTTGCGGGGCACGTCGTAGCCGCACATCGACTTGTAGCGCGGGTAGACGTCCTTGAAGACCCGGGCGAGGACGTGATGGGAGCCGGGCTTGCCGTTCGCGGTCGGCGGACCCTCGTAGAAGCTCCAGAGCGGCCGTCCCTCGCGGAGCGCGAGCTGGCGGCGGAACGTGTCGCCCTCGCGCCAGCGCTCCAGCACCCCCTCCTCGAGCGCCGGGAAGGCCTGCTTCGGATCGACGGGGGCGTAGCGGCTCATCGCGGCGGCCGATTCTAGGCGGCAGATAGCCTTGGCCGGCTACCCCTCACGACAGCGAAACGGAGAACCGGAAGTGGCTGAGCAGACGACCGACACCGAAGCGACGGGCGACGAGCGACTCTGGGGCGGCGAGACCGACAAGGCCGTCGCCAACTTCCCGGTCTCCGGCCAGCCGATCCCGGCCCCGGTGGTCCACTGGCTCGGCCGGATCAAGGCGGCCGCGGCGCGCACCAACGCCGAGCTCGGGCTCCTCGACGAGAATCACGCCGAGCGGATCGCGGCGGCGGGCGACGCGGTCGGCCGCGGCGAGCACGACGGTCAGTTCCCGGTCGACGTCTTCCAGACGGGCTCCGGCACCTCCTCGAACATGAACGCGAACGAGGTGATCGCCAACCTCGCGGGCGATGCGGCCCACCCCAACGACCACGTCAACATGGGCCAGTCCTCAAACGACGTCTTCCCCTCGGCCGTGCACCTGGCGGCGCTCGAGCAGACGACGGCCGACCTGCTCCCCGCGGTTGACGCGCTCGCCGCCGCGCTCGATCGCAAGGGCGCGGAGTTCGCCGATCACGTCAAGTCGGGGCGGACGCACCTGATGGACGCCGTGCCGGTCACGCTCGGGCAGGAGTTCACCGGCTTCGCCTCCCAGATCAGGCTCGGCGGCGAGCGGCTGCGGGGCACGCTCGGCCGGGTCGGCCAGATCCCGCTCGGCGGCACCGCGACCGGCACCGGCATCAACACCCACGCCGAGTTCTCAGACCGGGTCCGCGAGAAGCTCGCCACCGACAGCGGCCTCGCGATCTCCGCGCCCGCCGACCGGTTCGAGGCGCAGGCCAACCGCGATGCCCTCGTCGAGCTCTCGGGCGCGCTGAAGGTGCTCGCGGTCTCGCTGATCAAGATCGGCAACGACCTCGCGCTGATGGGCTCGGGGCCGCGCGCCGGGCTCGCCGAGATCCGCCTGCCGGAGCTCCAGAAGGGCTCCTCGATCATGCCCGGCAAGGTCAACCCGGTTATCCCCGAGGTCGTGATCCAGGTCGGCGATCAGGTGATCGGCAACGACGCCGCGGTCACGCTCGGCGGCGCCCAGGGGCAGTTCGAGCTCAACGTGCGGGTGCCGCTGATCGCCCGCAACCTGCTCGACTCGGTCAAGCTGCTCGCCGCCGCCTGCCGCCTGCTCGACACGCGCTGCGTCGCCGGCATCGAGCCGAACGAGGAGATGCTGCAGCGCCACGCCGAGTCGACGCTGCAGGTCGCGACGGCCCTCAACCCCCACATCGGCTACGACCGCGCGACCGAGATCGTCAAGGAGGCGGCCGCCTCCGGCCGCACCGTCCGCGAGGTCGCGGTCGAGCAGGGGGTCGACGAGGCGACGCTCGACGAGGCGCTGGACTTCGTCGGCATGGCCCGCCCCCACGACTGAGGGCCCACGCCATAGCCACGTCTCGGGCCCATCTGACGGCAGCGGCGATCGGTAAGGCGACCGAGGCGCTGAGCCTCGTCGGCCTCGCGGTGCTGTTGCCGCGGGCGCTCGGCCCCGCCGCCTTCGCCGAGCTCGCCGTGGCGCTGACCATCGTCTCGGTCGGGGCGACCGCGACGGCGCTCGGGGGACCTGCGCTGATGGCACGGTTCCTGCCGGGTGCGCCGCAATCCGAGCGGCCCGGCCTCGCGCGGGCGCTCGCGGTCCGGGTCGGCGTCGTCCGCATCGCCTGGGCCGGAGGCCTGGCGCTGCTGGCGGCCTTCGCGAGCGCGATCGATCCCGAGGCCGTACCGCCGTCGACCGTCGCGCTCACCGCGACCGCGCTGGTCTGCAGCGTGGTCGCAACGGTGCTCCTGCAGGCGGCCCTGGGCCTCGGTCGGATCGGATGGTGGATCGCCCGCTATCCGCTCGAGAACAGCGTGATCGTGGTCGTGGCGCTGTCGCTCGGGTCCGTGGGTGCCGTCGCGGCGTTGCCGATCGCCACCGCTGTCTCGCTCGCGCTCGGCCTGCTCGCCGCCGGCCGTGAGCTCGCCGCAGCGCCCGCCACCGTGACGCCCCCCGTCCCGATGCTCCGGTTCGCGCGGATGCAGGCAGCCACCGGCGCCCTCACCCACCTCGGGCTCCGCGGTGCGATCCCGGTGGTCGCCCTGCTCGGAACGGCATCCGAGACGGCCGACGCGGCGCTCGCGATCGGGGTTGGGGTCGCCGCCCTGTTCGGGTTCGCGCAGCTCTTCGTCGTCCTCCTTCCCGCCGCGGTTGCCGCTGCGCAGCGCGACGGCGGGGTCGGGGCGGAGCGGCGGCTCGCCCGCACCGCGGCGCTGTGCGTCGCCGTGGCGGTGCCCACCACCGCCGTCCTGATCGCGGGCGCGGGCCCGGTCGTGGACCTTGTCTTCGGCCCCGCCTACGCGGACGCCGCCGACGCGCTCCGGGTCGCCTTCGCGGTCGTCGCGGTCGCGCCGCTATGGGCCTGGCTCTCGCAGCTCGCGGTCTTGCGACTGCGTCCCGAGATCCAGCTTCGCGCCGCCGCCGTGGGAGCCGCGTGCTTCTGCCTGGCCGTCGCCCCGGTGGTGACGGCGGCCGGAGCGGCGGGAGCCGCAGCGATGATGGTCGTCTCGATCTGCGTGCCGGTCGCGGTCCTCGCCGCCGGCCTGGCGACCACCGGCGATGCGACGATCGCATGAGCGGGCCGGAGATCAGCGTCGTCGTCCCGACCCGGGACCGGCCCGAGGCGCTGGCCCGCTGCGTGCGGGCGCTTCGCCGCCAGACCGTCCCGCTCGAGGTGATCGTCGTCGACGATCGATCGGCGGCGCCGGAGGCGGTGCTGAGAGCGGCCGCCGGCAACGCCGTCGTCGCCGGCGCCGGCGCCGGGGCGGCCGCGGCCCGGAACGCCGGGATGGCGGCGGCGTCGGGAGCGGTCGTCTGCTTCCTCGACGACGACTGTGAGCCCGTGCCCGGGTGGGCCGGGTTGCTCGCCGCGGGCGCGGCGGACACCGGCGTAGCCGCGGGACGGACGCTGACGCCCGCCGCGGCGCCCGCGGTCGCGCGCGCGTCGCAGGCGATCGCGAACGGCCTCCTCGAGTCGTCCCGGGGTAGCGACGGCTCGACGGTCGGGTTCGCTCCTTCCTGCAATCTCGCGATCGCCGCCGAGCTGGCCGCGGAGCTGCGATTCGATGAGGGCTTTCGCGCCGCGGCGGGCGAGGATCGCGAGTGGTGCGACCGGGCCGTCGCCGCCGCTCACCCCCCGCAACTCGTCGATGCCGCGATCGTCGTCCATCATCAGCGGACCACGCCCTCCTCGTTCGTCCGTCAGCAGTTCGGCTACGGGCGCGGAGCGGCGCGCTATCGCGCCCGCGGGCGGAGCCGGGAAGGCGCCCCGCGCGGCGCGGCCCTCGCGCGGCGGCTGCTCGCCGCGGGCCTTGCCGAGGGCTTCACGGTCGGGACGCTCGTTGCCGTCGCCCAGGGGCTCACCGCCGCCGGCCTGATCGCCGAGCGCCGATCGATGCTCAGCGAGCGCGGGTAGCCGCCGCCGCGGGGGTGAGCCCGAGGGCGCCGCCGATCGCCCCGGCGAGGTCGGCCAGCGACACCAGGCCGGGCGCCTCGACCGGTCCCGGGGCGACGATCGCCCAGGAGTCGGATCGCTCGGGGTGATTCCCGGCGCGGCCGCTGCCGACGCCCTGGCGGCGGACCTCCCCGAGCTCGGAAGAGACGACTCCCTCCAGCGCCACCGTCTCGGAGTCGGTCCATCCGACGATCAGATCGGGGAGGAGGTCGCTCCGCGATCCCGGATAAACGTCGCCGGCGCGCACGACCCTGGCGACCGAAGGGCCGCCGCCGAGGTCGGCAAAGCTCCGCAGCCCGGCCTCGATTCGCGCGCAGAGCTCATCCGCGGCGGCCGGCTCGACGGTCCCATGCGCCTCGCGCCCCTTCAGGTTGAGGCGGATGAAGCCCTGCCCGTCGGCGGGCAGGGCGAAGGCCTCGGCCTCACGGTCGAGGGCGCGCGTCTCCAGCCTCGCGGTGACCGCGAGCGCCGCGCGGTCGGGGATCGCCGCGGCGGCCGCCGAGCGCAGCTCCGCGGGGACCGCCGAGCGCAGCCTCCAGAGCCCCCCGGCCCTCGGCCGTTCGGGCACCGCACCGCGGAGCACCGCGTCCAGCATCGCCGGGAGCAGGTCGGCGCGACTCGAGTTGTGGTCCATCCCGAGCGGTGAGACGACGATCGTCTGCGCGTCCGCCGGCAACGCCTCGCAGACGCGCGCGATCGCCGTGTCCGTCGCCGCGTAGACCTCCTCGAGCGCCGTCGCGAGCTCGGCGCGCGAGTCCTCGCCGATCCGCAGGCCGACGGCCTCGAGAAGCGTGATGTCGCGAAGCTGATGGCCGGCGAGATGGCCGGCGCTGAGCCCGATCCAGGCAAGGTCGTAGCGCCGGCAGCGCAACGCCGCCGCCGCCGCAGCCGCGGTCCGCCCCGGGGCCGCGACGAGCGCCGCGCGCAGGGCGCGGAGCTCGGCGGCGGTCGCGAGTCCGAACGTTTCGTTCACCTCCGGCGGCCGCCCGGCCGCACGCCTCGCCCTCCTACCGGCCCCCGCGGGGTGCGCCCAGCCGGGCATGACGACGCGCTCGCGGAAGCCGACCCCGGAGACGACCGCGCCGTTCGGCCTCGTCCGGGGCGCCTGGCTTTCGTACGGATCGATGACGACGACGCTGCGGCCGGCGGCAGATGCCGCCTCCCAGACCGGCCGCGGGAAGTCGATCTGGCCGGCGAGTCGGATCCGCCCTTCCGCGCCGACCCATTGAAAGGGGTAGAAGTGACCGTGCTCGCCCGGCTCGAGACCCGTGTAGAGGGTCTGGAAGCTCGCTGCGGCGAGATCGACGGCGGGGGAGTCGAGCTTGACGCGGCGGCCGCGTTCGATCAAGGAGGCGAGCGTCGGAAGCCGACCCTCGCCGAGCATGCGCTCGAGAAGCGCGATGTCGGCGGCGTCGAACTGGATGACCGCGATCACGCGGTCGCCTCCTCGCGTCCGTCGGTGAAGCCGCGAGCGGCCACGGCGACCGCCGCGCCGTCCCGGCGGGCCGATTCCCGGCAGGCCTCGATCGTCCGCATCACGATCGCTCCCTCGGCCGCGGTCGCGAGCCGGTCGGACGCCTGCCCGGCCACGGCGGCGGCGAACAGGTCCAGGCCCTCCGCGATGGACGCGGCGAGATCGTTGGATTGGCGTCCGAGGCGGCCGCCGACGGCCGCGACGATCCCGCCGAGCCGGCGGGAGGCGACCCGCCCCCCGTCGCGGCGGACCACGATCCGCTCACGATGGAGCGCCGCCGTCGAGCACCGCAGCTCGCAGCTTCCCCTGGTGGTCGCGAGCGTCAGCGCCGCGCGATCGGGCTCGACGGCCGCGCAGCGCGCCGCCAGCGGGGTGGCGCCCGTCACCCACAGCGCCAGGTCGACGAGGTGCACGCCGAGGTCGAGTAGGGCCTCGTCGCGTGCGGACACCGCGTCCCACGAGGCCCGCCGGTAGTCGATCCGGGCTTGCAACGCGAGCTCACCGGAGGCGGGGATCCGCTCCCGGAGCCCGCGACCGAGCATCGAGCGCCGGTTGAACGCGATCGCCGGCATCGGTTCCAGCGAGGCGAGCAGCTCGGCCTCCCTGGCATCGGCGGCGGGCGGCTTCTCGACCAGGCAGGGCAGCCCGCGCGCGCTCGCGGCCGCGGCGGCCTCGAGGTGGGTCTCAACGGGGGAGGCGACGACGACCGCGTCGATCGCGGGCCCGGCGAGAAGCGCCTCGATCCCGGCGAAGGTCGCCGCCGGCCCGGCGCTCCCGGCCAGCGGCGCGATCCGCGAGCGCCGAGCGGCGCTGGGGTCGCAGGCCGAGACCAGCTCGAGCTGCCTGGAGGCGGCGATCGCCGGCGCGTAGGCACGCTCGGCGATCCGACCGCAGCCGACCAGACCGATCCGGAGCGGACGGCGGCCGCTCACGACAGCGGCCCCCGGCCCGGGTCGAGCTTGTGCTGGATCAGCGCCGCGGGCACCGCGGTCACGGCGCTGAGCTCGTGCGCGATCTGGAGGACGAGGCCCGCCGCTGCCAGCCCGGGCCCGCCCCGGCGGGCGAGGAGCCGGAGCAGTCCCCGGTTCAGGCCGGCGACCGCAGCCAGCGCCGCCGCTGCGGCGAGGGGCCTGCGAACCGTGAGGGCGCCCACGCACAGCACCGAGAAGGCGGCGCTCAGGCGCCGGTCGAGGGTCAGGTTGAGGCTCCTCGGCGCTCCCGTCCCGGCCTCGAGCAGAAGCCGCGCCCACGGTCGGGCGCGACGGCTGTGATCGGTGCTGAGCATCGATCGCAGCGTCCACCTCTTCAGGTGACGGCCGCGGATCGCTGGATCGAGCAGGATCGCCGCGCCGCTCTCCCGCAGGCGCATCCCGAGCTCGACGTCCTCGACGGACGGGGAGCGGAAGCGCAGGGCGTCGAAGCCGCCGACGGCGGCGAAGCGGTCGCGACGGACCGCCCCGAGCCCGGCCCAGAAGGTGTCGGCGGGACCGGCGGAGCTCGCGTGGACGTGGTGGTGGAGGAGGTTCCGGTAGCGGGAGACCACGCCGGGATCGGCGGGGTTGGCGTCGTAGGCGCCGAACACGGCGTCGGCGGCGCGGGGCCCGGTGAAGGCCGAGCGGATCCTCGCGATCGCGTCCGGTGCGACGACGACGTCGGCGTCCACGAAGACGAGCACTTCGCCGCTGGCACGTTCGGCGCCGAGGTTCCGCGCCAGCGCCGGTCCGCCCCGTTCCGGCTCGCGCTGGACGATCAGCTCGTCGCCGGCCCGCAGCCCGGGCTCGATCGCGGCGACCGCCGCCGCCAGCGTCGGCGGGTCGTCGGTGGCCGGGACGACGAAACTGAGGAGCGGCTCCGCGACGGCCGCGGGGCCTTGCATAGACTGCGGCGCCCGATCGCTCATTAGGGATGCCTAACTCAACCAGATCGAAACCAGTCGCGGTGCTCGGCGCGGGGCCGGCCGGCCTCACCGCTGCCTATGTGCTGGCGCGCGCGGGCCGGCCCGTGGTCGTCTTCGAGGCGGAGGGAACGGTCGGCGGGATCGCCCGCACCGAGATCCGCGACGGCTACCGGTTCGACCTCGGTGGCCACCGGTTCTTCACGAAGAGCGCCGAGGTATCGCGTCTGTGGCGGGAGGTTCTGGGAGACGAGCTGATCCTGCGACCGCGGCTCTCGCGGATCTACTGGCGGGGCCGGTTCATCGACTACCCGCTGCGAGCCGCCGACGTCGTCGGCAAGGTCGGCGCGGTGGAGCTGGTCCGGTGTCTGGCCTCCTACCTGGCGGCGATGCCGCGCCGGGCCCGGAGGGCGGAGACGTTCGAGGAGTGGGTCACGGCCCGGTTCGGGCGGCGGCTTTTCGAGCACTTCTTCAAGTCCTATACCGAGAAGGTCTGGGGTGTCCCGACCAGCGAGATCAGGGCCGAATGGGCCGCTCAGCGGATCCGCGGGCTCTCGTTCCTGCAAGCCGCCCGCTCGGCGCTTCCGGGACGGCTCGGCGGTCCCGGCGAGGTCCGCAGCCTGATCGATGAGTTCCTCTACCCGCGGCTCGGCCCGGGCCAGATGTGGGAGACGATGGCCGATGAGGTGATCGCCGCCGGCGGTGAGCTGCGGCTGCGCTCGGCGGTGGAGGCGATCGAGCTGGACGGCCGCGGCGCGCTCGCCGCCGTCCATGCGGGCGGCGAGCGGGTCGTCGCGGCCGCCGCGATCTCCTCGCTGCCGCTGCCGACGATGGTGCGGATCACGACCCCGGCGCCGCCGCGGCCGGTCGCCGCCGCGGCCGCGGGGCTTCGCTACCGGGACTTCATGACCGTCGCGCTCATCGTCGACGGGGAAGAACCGTTCCCGGACAACTGGATTTACGTCCACGACCCGCGGGTGCGGGTCGGCCGGATCCAGAACTTCCGGGCCTGGTCGGAGGAGATGGTCCCCGGTCCGGGTCGCACCTGCCTCGGGCTGGAGTACTTCTGCTTCGTCGACGATCGGCTCTGGTCGACGCCGGACGCCGAGCTGATCGCCCTCGCGACGCGCGAGCTCGACCAACTCGGACTCGTCGCCGCCGGGCGTGTCCGGGGCGGCCACGTCGTTCGTGTTCCTCGTGCCTACCCGATCTACGACAGCGGCTACGCGGAGCGGGTGGGCGCGGTTCGCGCCTGGCTCGAGACCGTCCCCGGATTGCAGCAGGTCGGCCGCAACGGCCTTCATCGCTACAACAACTCGGACCACTCGATGCTGACGGCGCTCCGCGCGGTCGAGAACCTCGACGGCGCCGGCCACGACATCTGGAGCGTCAACGTCGAGAGCGCCTACCACGAGCAGGGAAAGGCGGCGGAGCTCGAGCCGGTGGAGCTCGAGCAGCCGTATCGCAGTCCGCCGGAGCCGGGTCCGGAGCCGGAGCCGGCGGCGCCCGCGCTCGGAGCCGCACAACCGACCGCGATGCTGGACCTGCTGCCGCTCATGGCGGGCGCCGCGCAGCTGCTGCCGTAGGCGGTCCAGCCGCCGGTCCCGGCCAGCCGCGGCCCATGGCGGCGCAGCGACCGGATCACCGCCGCGCTCGCCAGCGGGTCGACGAGACCGAGCGCCGGCCCGCTCGGCGGCGGGGAGGAGGCAGTCGCGGTCGTCACCGCCGCGATCGGCAGCCCGAGTCCCCACGCGGTCTTCGTCTCGGCGAGGAACCAACTCACCTCGACCCGCTCGCAGGCGGCGTCCGGCCCGACGGCCTCCAGCAGGGGATCGAGCCCCCGCAGCCGTTCGTCGTAGGCGCGGATCGAATCGAACTGGGCGGGGGCATCGGCGACCCGGATCGCAGCCTGCCCGGCGCCGAGCAGAAGCAGCGCCGCTGCGGCCGCTGCCGCGGCCCACGGTCGCCTTCCGGCTCGCGCGGCGGCATCGAAGCGGGCGACGCCGACGCCGGACAGGACCGCGACCAGCGCGGCGGCCGGCAGCATGAATCGCGGCAGCCCGGCGTAGCCGACGGCCGCCATCGCGGCGACGGCCGCGAGCAGGACCAGGGCGGCCGCGGCAAGGACCGCCGGCCGCGAATCGCCGCGGCGCCGCGCCTCGACCACCGCGTAGCCGGCGAGCACCCAAGCGGCCAGGAGCGGCATCTCCAGTCCCCTCCAGAGCGATTCGAGACCTTCGCCGAAGCCGACGTCGCCGGCCTGCCGCGCCTGGCCGGCTCCGGCGAGCGCGTCACCGGCGCCGATCGAGTCGGGGCCGAGCCAGAGCGCGATCGCGGTGGCGAACGCCCCACCGCCGATCGCCGCCGCACGGGGCTGTCCGCTCCACCACAGCCAGGCGGCGAGAAGTGCGAGCAGCGCCAGCGCCTCGGGGCGAATCAGCCCCGCGAGGGTGAGCAGCACCGCGGCGGAGCCGGAGCGGCCGTCGAGGCCGCGGTCGGCGGCGGCGATCACGAGCGCTGCAGCGAGCGGCTCCGCCATCCCGATCGCGAACTGACGGGCGAGCGGGGTGAAGGAGTCGGCGACGAGCAGCGCGGCGAGGGCCGCGACGGTCGCGGCGAGCACCGCTGCCCGCCGATCGGCGTCCGCCGGCAGCAGCCGCACCGCCAGGCGCGCCGCGAGAAGGACCATCGCGATCGTCCCGGCCCGCGCGATCAGCAGCCAGCCCTGCTCGGCGGCATCGTCCCCGAGCAGGGTCAGGGGCGCGGCCGCGAGCGCGGGCAAGGGCTTCCAGGCGGGCCCGGCTCCGGTCGCGAGGTCGAACGACGCGAGCTCGCGGCCCCAGACGAGCCACCCGTAGGCATCGAAGGCGAGCTCCGAGGCGATCACCGGAAGAGTCGCGGCGGCGAGCGCGAGTGCGATCAGGAGGAGGCGGCTCATCGCGGGGATTCGCAATACTCCCCGATCCCGCATTAGGGACACCTAACCATGCCACGCGCCCGCACCGCAGCCATTCTCGCCGCTCTCCTCGCCGCCCTCCTCGCGGGCTGCGGCGGCGACTCCGATCAGTCGCCCGCCGATCCGGACGCGCCCACCGGGGAGGCCGGGATCACGGTCTACTCGGGTCGAATCCCGCCGGAGATCGGGCCGCTCATCGACCTCTACGAGCAGCGCATCGGCAGGGACATCGAAGTCCGCTTCGGGGAGACCGCGGCGCTCGCGGCCCAGATCGTCGAGGAGGGCGAGAACACGCCGGCCGACGTCTTCTTCGCCCAGGACGCCGGGGCGCTCGGGGCGATTCAGGACCAGGGGCGCTTCGAGCGACTGCCCGCGGCGACGCTGGAGCGCGTGCCGTCCCGGTTCCGTTCGACCGAGGGAGAGTGGGTCGGGACCTCCGGGCGCGCCCGCGTGATCGCCTACGGCGAGGACGTCAACTCCGATGAGCTGCCGGAGTCCGTGTTCGGCCTGACCGGCGAGGAGTGGCGGGGGCGGGTCGGCTGGGCTCCGCTCAACGGCTCCTTCCAGGCGTTCATCACCGCGATGCGGCTGACCGAGGGCGATGACGTCGCCCGCGACTTCGTCGAGGGCATGCTGGCGAACGACGTACAGCCCTACGAGAACAACATCGCGATCCGGGACGCGATCGCCGCGGGTGAGATCGACGCCGGCCTGATCAACCACTACTACGTAGCCCAGGCGAAGGCCGAGGATCCCGACTACCCGGTCGAGATCTACTTCCCACCCGGAGACCTCGGCTCGATGGTCAATGTCGCCGGAGCCGGCGTGATCGCCGGCTCCGACCAGCCGCAGGGGGCGGAGGCGTTCGTCGAGTTCCTGCTCTCCCGCGAGGCGCAGCAGTTCTTCTCGAGCTCGACCGGTGAGTACCCGTTGGTCGACGGCATCAGGGCCGACCCCTCGCTGGTCCCGCTCGGCGAGATCCCGCAGCCGAAGATCGACCTCTCGGAGATCGACGACCTCGAGGGCACCCTGGAGCTGCTGCGGTCGAGCGGAGCGCTCTGACGCCGGAGGTTCCCGCGATTCTCGCCAGGGCCCTCGGAACATCGCGCCCCTCGCCGCCACTGCTCGCCGCTGCGACGTTGGTCGCGGCGGCGGCGGTGCTCCCGGCCGCCTACCTGGTGATCGTATGCGCCGACGACCTCGTCGCCACGATGGAGACGATCCTGCGCGCGCGGACGCTCGCGATGGCGCTCCGCAGCATCGGTCTCGCCGTCGCGGTCACCGCGACGGCGATCGCGATCGCGGTGCCGGTCGCCTTCCTGACCACGAGGACGACGCTGCCGGGAGCCCGCGCCTGGGCGACGCTCCTCAGCCTGCCGGTCGTGATCCCGAGCTACGTCGGCGCCTACACCTACGTGGCCGCGCTGGGGCCTAGCGGGATGCTCCAGGGCATCCTGGAGCCGCTCGGCATCGAGCGGCTTCCCGCGATCTACGGGTTCGGCGGCGCCTGGCTGGTCCTCTCCCTGTTCACCTACCCGCTCGTGCTGATCACCGTCCGCAGCGCGATCGTTCGCCTCGACCCGCAGCTCGAGGAGGCGGCGCTGGTCGCCAGCCGCTCCCGCCGCGAGGTCTTCAGGACGATCACGCTGCCGCAGCTGAAGCCGGCGATCGGGGCCGGCGGCCTGCTCGTCGCCCTCTACGTCCTCAGTGACTTCGGGGCGGTCTCGCTGCTCAGGTTCCAGTCGTTCACGCGCGAGATCTACATCTCCTTTCAGTCGAGCTTCGATCGCGGCGAAACGGCCGCCCTCGGTCTCGTCCTCGTCGCGCTGACCCTCGCGCTGGTCGCGCTCTACGCGGGCACGCGGCGGCAGGGGAGTCATTACCGGTCCTCGCCGGGAGCGGTGCGGCCGCTGCGTCCGGTCCCGCTCGGCCCCTGGAAGTGGCCGGCGATCGGTGGCTGCACGCTGCTCGCCGCGCTCGCGCTCGGGCTTCCTCTCGGGGTTCTCCTCCACTGGGCCAGCAAGGGGATCGGCGACGCGGTCGACTGGGGTGCGGTCGGGACCGCCGCCTGGCATTCGCTGTTGGCCGGCGGCCTGGCGGCGGCGCTGGCCGCCGCCGCGGCGATCTCGATCTCGGTCCTCGTCGTCCGCCATCCGAGCCCGGTCTCGCGGCTGCTCGAGCGGGCCGGCTACGCCGGCTACGCGCTGCCGGGGATCGTCGTCGCGCTGGCTCTCGTCTTCTTCGGAACCCGGATCGCGCTGCCCCTCTACCAGACGCTGGCGATGCTCGTGATCGCGCTGGCCATCCACTTCCTGCCACTCGCGATCGCCGCGATCAGCGCCGCGCTGATGCAGGTGCCGCCACGGCTCGAGGAGGCGGCCCGGACCCTCGGCCGCGGTTCGCTGGCCTCGTTCATGACCGTCACCGGGCCGCTGGCGGCGACCGGCGTCGCCGCCGGGGCCGCCCTCGTCCTGCTCAATGCGGTCAAGGAGCTGCCGGCGACGCTGTTGCTGGCCCCGGCCGAGTTCGAGACCCTCGCGACCCAAGTCTGGACCGAGACGACCTTCGGCTTCTACGAGGGAGCGGCGATCCCGGCATTGGCGCTCGTGTTGCTCGCCGCGCCCCCCCTCTACCTTCTCAGTGGCGAGGGAGCACACGAATGAGCACGACTGAATCGAGAGCGACCGGGGCCGGGATGTACGACGAGCTGCCCGAGCCGGAGACCGTGCTCCGGATCAGCGCGCTCTCGAAGTCGTTCGGCGAGATCAACGCCGTCGCCGGGGCCTCCCTCGAGCTGCATCGCGGCGAGCTCTGCGCGTTGATCGGCCCGAGCGGATGCGGGAAGACCACGATGCTGAGGCTGATCGCCGGCCTCGAGCGTCCCGACGCGGGATCGATCGAGCTCGAGGGGGCGCTGATCAGCGGTGACGGCGTCGATCTGGCGCCCCAGCGGCGCCGGATCGGGATGGTCTTCCAGGACTTCGCCTTGTTCCCGCACCTCGACGTCGGGGCCAACGTCGCTTACGGGCTGGGTCGCCGCGCCGACGAGCGCCGCGTGGACGAGATGCTGGCGCTGGTCGGGCTGGCGGGTGCCGCACGGCGCCCCGTCCATGAGCTCTCGGGCGGGCAGCAGCAGCGCGTCGCGATCGCCCGGGCCCTTGCCCCCAGCCCGAAGCTGATCCTCCTCGACGAGCCGTTCTCCAACCTCGACGCGGCGCTGCGCCAGCAGATGCGCGACGAGGTGCGCGCGATCATCCTCCACGCCGGCGTCACCGCGCTGTTCGTCACCCACGATCAGGAGGAGGCGCTGAGCATCAGCGACCGCGTCGCGGTGATCCGAGACGGCAGGATCGTGCAGCTCGGGACTCCGGAGGAGATCTACTCGCGTCCCACCGACCGCTGGACAGCGGAGTTCCTCGGCGAGGTCGAGGTGCTGGACGGGGAGGCCGAGGGGTCCTGGGCGAAGTGCGAGCTCGGCACGGTGCCGGTGCGCGACGCGGCCGAGGGCCCGGTCGCGGTCATGCTCAGGCCGGAGGCGATCGCGCTCGACGCGAACGGTCCGCCTGACGGCAGGCCGTCGGTGGTCGCCGAGGTGGTCTCGCGGCGGTACTTCGGCCATGATCAGCTGGTCGAGGTTGAGCTGCCCTCGAAGGCTCGCGTCCGGTCCCGTTGCCTCGGCCTTCCCGCCTGGCACCCGGGCGACCGCGTCCGCGTCTGGCTCGATGGCCCGGCGGCGGTCTTCGCCGACGGCGGGGCCCCGGCCCGAGACGCTCCCTAGCGTCAGCCCGTGGCGCGGCCGAGGCCGCGAACCGAGGCGACGGCCTCGGCGTGGAAGGCGAGCGCCTGCGGCAGCGCCACCGAGATGTGATCGGGCGTGATCGGCAGGCCGGTGGCGTCGGCGACCGCGGCAGCGGCCTGCGGGCTCGAGAGCCGCATCCGGCCGGGCTCGAAGCGGCAGCCCATCGCCATCTCCAGCGGGGTGCTGCCGTCGGCGCCGCCGGGCGGGAGCTCCTCGAGGCCGCTGTAGCTCTGCGCTCCGCGGACCTGGTTGACGAAATCGAGCAGGTACATGCTTCCGATCATCTATCGCCCGGCGGTCGCCGCGGCTTGAGCCCGGCGGGAACCGCTGGACGGCCCTGTCATCATCGGTGCCGTCCCCCTGAACGCGAGGAGCATCCGATGAGCGACCCCAGCCAGAGCCCCGAGGGAACGGCGGTGCCGGGCGCCCCCGATCCCGACCGGACCGAGGTCGCGACCTTCGGCGCCGGCTGCTTCTGGAAGCCCGAGGCGGTCTTCCGCGAGGTCCCCGGGGTCGTCGGCACGGCCGTCGGCTACGAGGGCGGGCACGTCGCCGACCCGACCTACGAGCAGGTCTGCACCGGCACCACCGGCCACGCCGAGGTCGTCCGCGTGACCTACGACCCCGATCGCATCACCTATGAGGAGCTGCTCGACAGGTTCTGGGAGATGCACGACCCGACCCAGGTCAACCGCCAGGGCCCCGACGTCGGCGACCAGTACCGGACCGTGGTCTTCACCCACTCCGGCGAGCAGGACACCGCCGCCCGGGCGTCCAAGGCGGCGCGGCAGGAGCGCTACTCCGAGCCGATCGCGACCTCGATCGAGCCCGCCACCGGCTTCTGGATGGCCGAGGGCTACCACCAGTGCTACCTCGAGCAGCGCCGCTCCGGCAGTGGCCTGCTCGGCAGCCTCTTGGGGCGCTGACGTTCGTCAGACGTTGATGGCGACGTACTTCGTCTCCAGGTATTCGAGGATCCCCTCGGTGCCGCCCTCGCGACCGAGCCCCGACGCCTTGACGCCGCCGAACGGCGCGCCCGCGTTGGAGACGAGGCCCTGGTTGAGGCCGATCATCCCGGTCTCGAGCGCCTCGCAGACCCGCAGGGCGCGCTTGACGTCCTGCGTGAACACGTAGGAGACGAGCCCGTACTCGGTGTCGTTGGCGGCGGCGATCGCCTCCTCCTCGGTCTTGAAGGTGCGGATCGGGGCCACCGGCCCGAAGATCTCCTCGACCAGCAGGCGGGCGTCGTCGGAGATCCCGGCGAGCACGGTCGGCTCGTAGAAGGAGCCGGGGCCGTCGACCGCCTTGCCGCCGACGAGCGCCTGCGCGCCCTTGCCGACCGCGTCGTCGACGAGCTCGGCCACCTTCGAGCGCTGGTCGTCGTCGATCAGCGGCCCGACCTCGACGCCGTCCTCGGAGCCGCGCCCGATCTTCATCGCGCTCATCCGCTCGGCGAGCCGCGAGCCGAACTCCTCGGCGACCGACTCGTGGACGTGGAAGCGGTTGGCCGAGGTGCAAGCCTCGCCGACGTTCCGCATCTTCGCCACCATCGCGCCGTCGACCGCCGCATCGAGGTCGGCGTCCTCGAAGATCAGGAACGGAGCGTTGCCGCCGAGCTCCATCGAGGTCTTGAGCACGTTGCCGGCCGCCTGCTCGATCAGCTTTCGCCCGACCTCGGTCGAGCCGGTGAAGCTGAGCTTGCGCAGCCGCGGGTCGGAGATGATCGGCTCGGAGACCGCGCCGGAGGAGGTGCTCGTGATCA
>DASSEM010000011.1:0-2705 GCA_035695265.1 Solirubrobacterales bacterium | reverse complement strand
CCGCCCGCCAGGACCAGACAGCCGATCTCACCCGGCCCGCTCCCGTCGCCTCCGCTCACCGCTGCGCCTCCATCGCCTTCGCTTCGTCGCCAGACCCGAGCACACCGAGGATTCCACACAGGAGGTGGGACAGATGCCCCTGATCGAGGTGAAGGCCTTCGACCGCAGGTTCGACGACCCGGAGACGACCGAGAAGCTGATCGCCGGCCTGACCGACGCGCTCTGCGACGTCTTCGGCGAGGAGGCTCGCGCGGAGACCTGGGTCATCGTCGAGGGCGTGCAGCCGTCGAACTGGGGGTTCGGCGGCGAGGTGCGGAAGTAGCGATGGCCGCCCCGCGCCTGCTCTCGACCTCGCTGACGGCGGGCTCGCAGCCCCTCGTCGTCTCCGGCGAGGGCATGTGGCTCACCCTCGAGGACGGCCGCCGCGTGATCGACGGCACCAATACGGCGGCGCCGCTCGGGCACTCCCACCCGGAGATCGTCGCCGCGGTCCGCGAGGCCGCCGCCGCGCCCGCGCTCAACGAGGGGATGCGCTGGGGCGCCCGCGAGAGCGCCGCCGAGGCGCTGCTCGAGACCGCCTTCGCCGGCGAGGACTGGGTCGGCGCCGTCCGCTTCTTCATCAGCGCCGGCGAGGCGAACGACGTCGTCCTCGCGCTCGCTCAGGCGCTGACCGGGAGGCCGGCGCTCGCGACCCGCGAGCGCGCCTACCACGGCGGCGTCGGCTACGCGCGCGACCTGACGATCCAGCCGCACTGGCACGGGGGCGTCTCCTACCGCGAGCGGGTGATGGCGCCGCCGCGGCTCGCCGAGGTCGTCGAGTTGCCGGCGCCACGCGGCGCCCGGATCGTCGGCGCCGAGCCCGACCGCGAGGCGGACCTGGCGGCGCTCGACGCCGCCGCCCCGGCGCTCGGCACCGCCGCCGCGGCGCTGATCGACTACAGCCAGGGCGGGATCTACCACCAGCCCTGGTACCAGGACCGGCTCGCCGCGCTCGCCCGCGAGGCGGGGACGCTCTGGGTCGCCGACGAGACGGTTTCCGGATTCGGCCGGATGGGACACCGGTTCCAGTTCCAGGCGGGCGAGTCCCGTCCCGACCTGGTGACGATGGGCAAGGGGCTCGCCGCCGGTGGCGCGCCCGCCGGCGCGGCGGTGCTCTCGCGCGAGCTCGTCGAGCGGCTCGAGGACGGCGGCTGGCAGTCCTACAGCAGCTACCGCGCCCACCCGATCCAGGTCGCCGCCACCGAGGCCCACGTCCGCATCTCGGCCCGCGAGCGGCTCGCCGAGCGCGCCGCCGGCTTCGACGAGCTGATGGCGCGCGAGATGCGACGGCTTGCCGACGCCCACCCCGGAGTCGCCCGGATCGACGGCCGCGGCCTGCACTGGACGATCGAGCTCCACGGCCCCGACTGGCGCGAGTGGGACGGGCGCGACCCCGACCCGCTCGCCTCGCGGATCGCCGCGCGAACGCTCGACGCCGGCGTCCTGGTCGCGACCAGCGGCGAGCAGACGTCGCTGTTCATCGCGCCGCCGCTGATCGTCGAGGAGGAGGAGCTGGAGAAGATCCTCGCTGCGGTCGACCATGGCCTCGCCCTCGCCGACGAGGCCCGCGATCACGCCGCCGCCTGAGCACCGCCGAGACCGAGGAACTTCTCGGCGCCTCAGCGGTTGTCGGCCGGCGGGGCCGGGTTTGGGCAATGAATGGGGAGGGATTCGGACGGTCGCCGGCGGATTTGACGGGCCGCGGTGCCGAAAAGTCCCATCTCATGGGACAAATCCGGATCGCAGTCGCCGGGCCGCAGAAAATCCACCTCTCAGGTGGAAAATCCGCGACCGGGGGAACGGACCAGCCGATCGAGTGGTCCAGATTCGCGATGGTGACGCGAGATCGGACCACTCGGCGTCAATTCAGCCGACGACCGACCTCTTGATGTATCCCTGCGCAGCCCAGAACTACTCCCGCCGAACGAGTAGCTCGCCGTGAGCCCACGCTCGGCGATAGCGCGGCGCGGGCGGCGGGGTCAGGTGAGCCGGTAGCGGGCGTAAAGCTCGCCGTCGGACTCGCAGAGCCAGACGAGCTCGAGCTCGCAGGTCCCGGCCTCGAGGCCGGTGAAGAGGCCCGGTCCGGTGCCGCCGGCGATCCGCGGGGCGCGGGTGACGAAGAGCTCGTCGACCAACCGGGCGGCAAGGAGCTCGGCGTGGAGGGTCGGGCCGCCCTCGCAGAGCAGCGCCCGGATGCCGCGGGCGCGGAGCTCGCTGAGCAGCTCGACCAGGTTGACGCGATGGCGGTGTCTGACCACCTCGACCGGGGTGGCGGTAGCCGGTGGCTCGCGGTCGGAGGCGGTGAAGATCAGGACCTCGCCGAACCCCTCGGTGAAGAGCGGCGCATCCCAGGGCACCTCGAGGCGGTTGCTGACGATCACCATCAGCGGATCGGGCGCGAGGTCGTTCCGCTCGCGGAGCGCCCGCTTGGCGGGATCGGCGATCACCCGGCCGTAGCCCTCGGCGCGGAGCGTCCCGGCGCCGATCATCACGGCGTCGGCGGGCATCCGCAGCCCGACCAGAATCGCCGTGTCGACGTCGGAGCCGATCGGGCCGGAGCGTCCGTCGATCGTTGCCTGCCCGTCGACGGTGAGGGCGAAGTTGGTGTAGACGCGCGGGCGGTCGGCGGGGGCGCCGGCGGCGGGCTCGAAGCCCGCCAGGAGCCC
>DASSEM010000010.1:0-49104 GCA_035695265.1 Solirubrobacterales bacterium | reverse complement strand
CCCTCCCAGTAGTAGGCGATGCGGTCCCCGGCCCCGGCGGCGACGTGGCGGTCGAGGCAGTTGGCGGAGACGTTGAGCTTGCCGCCCGAGAACCACTTGGCGAACGGCGGGTCCGACCAGTCGAGAACCTCGTGGAAGGGCTCGATCCAGTCGAGCTTCTCGGCCCATGAGCCCCACCAGGCCTCAGGGTCGGCATCGGCGCGGTCGTAGACGCCCGGGTCGGAGGCGTTGGCCTGGGCGGCGAAATCGGGCGGCGGCGGAAACGTCTGCTCGGTGTGGAGGAGGACGTCGATTCCCCCGCTCGCCGCCGTGGACTGCTCCTCGCTCATCGCGCCTCCTCCGATCGAACCGCCGCTGACCGGTCAAACTTAGCCCAACCCGTGGCAGGCGCAGCTTTCGCCGCGACGCGGTGTTCCAGAAGCTGACCGCCACCGGCGAGCCACCCCGATCCGATGACCCGCCCACACCCGATACGCCCGGCGCCGCTCGCCCTCGCCCTGCTCGTGCTGGCGCTCGCGCTGCCGGGCACCGCGGCGGCGGGTACCGCCGTCCTCGACGCCCCCGGCTCGGCGGGCGCGGTCCGCGATTACTGGACCAAGCAGCGGATGCGGCAGGCAGAGCCGGTGCCAGTGCCGCCACCGCGACGTACCCTCGCCGGACCGGCGGAGGCCTCCGGCGCGCCGACGTCCGTCCCCCCGGCCGGCCCCGAAGCGAGCTCCGCCGCTCCGCTCCGCCGTGGTGCGGCGCAAGGCGGAGTCGCCGCGGCGGGGCGGGTCGCCGTCCTCGTCGCCGATCCGGCTGCGGCCGGGGTTCGCGCCCACGGCAAGGTGTTCTTCAAGGTCAGGAAGGGCAGCGCCCCCGGCGACTACGTCTGCTCGGGCACGGCGGTCAACAGCCGCAATCAGAGCCTCGTCTGGACCGCGGGCCACTGCGTCTTCGACGTCCGAGACAACGGTGGGCGGTCGGTCAACCTCGCGTTCGTGCCCGCCTACGATGCCGGCGCGTCCCCGTACGGGGTCTGGACGGCGAAGAAGCTCGCGACCGTGAAACGGTGGCGGCGGGACGGCGACCTCCGCTACGACCTCGGCGCCGCGGTCGTCCGCCGCCGTCGCGGCCAGACCCTGCAGTCAGTGGTCGGCGCCCGCGGGATCGGCTTCGACCAGCCGCGCCGGCAGGACTATTCGATCTTCGGATACCCGGCGCTCGAGCCCTTCGACGGCGAGCACGAGTACCGCTGCGACAGCCCCAAGGCCGGCAGCGACCTGAGCGGCGGCCGGGGCCCGCGCACGATCGGCGCGCGCTGCGACATGACGCCCGGCGCGAGCGGCGGCGGCTGGATCGCCGGCGGGACGCTGCTCTCGGTGACCAGCTACAGCTACGGCAAGCACCCGAAGAGCCTCTACGGCCCGTACCTCTCGCGAAAGGCGAAGAAGCTCTACAAGCGGATGCGCGGCCGCGCCGGGCGTTCCTGACGCTTCGCATCTCGGCGTCCTCGTCGGCTGCGTCCTTGATCAGCTCGGTCAGGAACGCCCGGCGAGAGTTCGCTTGCGGTGGGTGCGTATCTCGCTCATGATCCGCTCGAGCCGCGGTTCGGAGCTCTCGTCGACATGGCGCATGGCGGCGCCGACCGCCGGATGGACGGCGCTGATCTGCTCGTGCATCGCCTGGGCGACGGCGCGGTAGGTGGGATGGCCCTCGCGGCCGGAGCGGAGCTCACAGACGTGCATCGCCTCGCGCGCGTTCATGTCGAGGACGTAGCGGATCCGGTAGCCGAGGCAGAGGGCGTACGGCGCCGCCTCCGGCATGCCCGCGGCCTCGAGCCGCTCGAACTCGGCGCGCGAGATCTCGAGCGCCCGCTCGTAGTCGTCGCCGGCTCCCGCCTCGATGACCTCGTCGGGCACGCCCGCCCCCAGGTCGGGGGAGAGCGACTGCCACTGGCAGGTCAGCATCCGGTGCCGCTGCAGGTCGCGGAAGCCGCCGTAGTCGGAGACGATCTCGAACCGGTAGCGGATCGCCTCCCAGCCGCGACCGGGGCGGTGGCGGCGGTTGCCGCGCTCGCCGACCAGCTCGGCGAGAATCTCCTCACGCTCGATCGGGTCGAGGGCGCCGATCCGGCGGGCGACCTCGGCCTCGGGAAGCCCGGTCGCCTCGTACAGCGAGGCGGCGAGGAGCAGGTCCTCGTCGCCGTCGACGTGAACGAGCTCGACCGCCGGGGCGTCGGGCCCCTCGCGGCGGTCGAGGCCGAGGCGCGCCACCCATCGCTCGGTCGTCTCGCGGCGCCGCTCGAGGAAGGTGATCCACTCGCCGCCCCGGTCGGGGCGCCCGACGCGGGAGATGAAGCTCGGGACCACCGCGCCGAGCTCCTCCTGGGCCATCGCCCCGACCGCGCGCGCCTCCGGCAGCGGCGAGGCGGCGAGCCGCAGCAGGAGCTGCTCGTAAGCCTGCCCGGAGGCGTAGATCCCGACGTGGGAGAGGGTCGCGGCGGGCAGCAGCCCGCGGAGCAGGTCGAGCGCCTTCGCCTTGATCGACCGCTCCCAGGCCGCCTGCGGCTCATCCCCGCGCGGCCAGCGCTGCTCCGCCCACGCCCGGACGTCGGCCAGGGTGCGGGAGTAGATCGTGAAGATCTCGTCCATGGCCCGCCCGAACTCGGGACCGAGCTCCTCGTCGCGCCAGTAGCGCCAGCTCCCCGGGGAGCCCGGCTCGATGCCGGGCTCGATCGGCGCGTCGTATGGGATGTAGCGCGTGGACTGCTCGAGGTAGGCGGCGAGGCGGCCGCGCTGGAGGATCTTCGTGAGGACGTTGCTGACCCACTCGCAGGCGAGGTGCGCGCCGCCGAGCTGGGCGACCGAGTCGTCCCCGTAGCCGATGAATATCCGCTCGTAGAGCTGCGCCGCGCGCTCGCCCTCGGCGCCGTCGAAGGGGCGGGCACCGGCCGGGACGTCGGCGGCGAACTCGTCGAGGTAGAGGCGCCGGAGCGTTCCCTGGTAGCGCGAGTAGCGCGCGAACAGCGCGCCCTTGACCGTCTCCGGCAGGTTCGTGAGCGCGAACACCGGCCGATCGAGGTTGCTGAAGTGGGGCTCGAGGGCCCGCCGCTCCGCCGCGGTGAAGGTTTCGACCGGATAACGCAAGGGCGCCGATGCTACGAAGTCGAGCGGCGGGGTGGCCTGCGGTCAGGCCGGCTCCGGCGGAGCCTCCATCAGCTCGATCCGGTGGCCGGCGGGACCGGTGACGAAAACCCGCCGTGCGCCCCAGTGGCGCCGCCGCTCCTCGGCCTCGAAGCCGAGCTCAGCGAGCCGGGCGAGCGCGGGATCGAGCGGTGCGACGACGAACGCCGCGTGTCCCGCCGGCGGCACGGCGGGCGTGGCGACGACCGCGAGGTGGACCTGGGTTCCCTCCCGCTCGAACCAGCGGAAGCCCTCGCGGAGCGCCGCCGGCGGCGCGACCGCGGCGAAGCCGATCGCGCCGAGCAGCTCGGCGAAGCGATCGCCGTCGCCGGCGCTGATCTCGAGGGTGACGTGGTGGAGCATCGAGCTGGGACGGCAGGCGCCGACGGCTCGCGACGAGCCTCAGCCGTAGCCGAAGGCCTCGCGGTGACGGCTCGTGGAGCGGCGGACCGTCTCGGCCTCCTCCTCGGTCAGGATCGAACGCCAGCGCTCGTCGAGGACGATCTCGCTCGAGCTCGCAAGGCGCATCCGGTTGCCGATGATGTGGTGCTCGCCGGCGAAGAACTCGTAGGGGCCGGGGAGCTTCTCGAGCCCGAGCAGCTCGCAGATCCGCCCGAACTCGTGCTCGGGATCGGCGCAGAGGTCCTCGTAGCGGACCCGGAGGCGCCGCTCGGGAGGCATTGCCTCGAACAGCTGCTCGGCCTGGACGCTGCGCCGGTTCCAGTAGCGCGAGGCGTTGTTGACATCGGCGCCGCGGGGGTTCTTCTCCGCGCGGGACTTCTTCGAGGCGACGAAGCCCAGCGAGTCGCGCACCAGGTGAACTACGTGCGGGGCGAGGTCGGTCGTCCGGTCGAGGAGCCGGGCGCGGCTGACGTCCTTCGACGCGTCGGCGAAGACGGGCTTGCCGGCGATCGAGCGGGCGCTGGCGACCAGCGTCTCGTTGCGGCGGGCGATCTCGCGAACGTGCCTGCCGAGCCCGGGCGCGTGCTGGACGGCTGCGTCGCGGATCGAATCGGCGCGGTTGCTGCCCAGCGAATCCCGCATCAGCCGGCGGCCGAAGCGGGTGTCGGGGTCGAACCGCATGTCCCAGTGGTCGGGGTCGAAGCGCAGGCCGCGCTCCGCCATCGCGGCGCCAACTGCGGTCCAGAACGGGCACTCCGACAGCGCCGCCCCGCACGAGCACGGGTAGGCCTGCCGATCCGCAACGCCGCGAAACGGCCCGGTCATCTCGCCGACGCTGACGATCTGCGGGTGCAGGTTGAGCAGGAACGAGAGCAGCGTCGAGCCGGTGAAGGAGGTCCCGACGACGTAGAGGAACCGCTCCGGCGAGCGTTCACTCATACGGTTCGACCAGAGGTGCGACTTGCGGGATCAACAGGGCGGCAACTGTAGCGAGCAAGGAGCGAGGAGCGAGGAGCACCGGGCCGCTCGCTCCAAGCGAGCGAAGCGAGCGTGCTCCAGGCCGGGCGTAGCCCGGCCGTGCTCCTCGCCCGCTCCAGCAAGCGATGCGAGCGTCTCCAGGCCGCAGCGGTCGGAGCTACCCGAGCATGCTCTCGATCCCCTCGCCGGCGTGGATCGAGAAGTCGATCAGCGGCGAGGGAACGATGCCGAAGACGACCGTCGCCGCCGTCGTCAACACGACCGAGCCGAGGACGAGCCAGCAGCGCCCGCCGCTCGGGGTGCCGGCGGGCGTGCGGCCGGGCTCGCCGGTCCGGCTCGGCAGCGGCTCGTCGCCGGCCGCCGCGGCGGCGCCGGCGATCACCGGCGCGAGCCGCGGCGCCGGACGCATCCAGACGGCCGCGACCACCCGCAGGTAGTAGACGAGCGAGATCATCGAGCCGACGACGATGAAGACGCCGAGCCAGGTGTAGTCAGCGCCAACCGCCGCCTCGATCAGGAACAGCTTGCCCATGAAGCCGGCGGTCCCGGGCAGGCCGGCGAGCGCGAGCATGGAGATCGTCAGCGGCCAGGCGAGCGCCGGCCGGTCCTTGCCGATCCCCTGGACCGCGGCGATGTCGTCGCCGTAGGCGGTCTCGCGCTCGCGGATCGCGATCACCGCGAACGCGCCCATGTTGATCAGCATGTAGGCGGCGAGGTAGAAGACGAGGGCCTCGATCCCGGCCACGGTGCCGAGGAGCAGGCCGGTCAGCATGTAGCCCGCCTGGGCCACCCCGGAGTAGCCGAGCAGCCGCTTCAGCGAGCTCTGGCCGAGGGCGCCGACGTTGCCGACGACGATCGTCACCGCCGCGAGCGCCGCGAGCGCCGGCTGCCACTGATCTGCCGACGGGCCGAGCGCGGTGATGAAGAAGCGGGCGAAGACCGCGAACGCCGCCGCCTTCGTCGCCACCGCCATGAACGCGGTGATCGGCGTCGGAGCGCCCTCGTAGACGTCGGGCGTCCACTGGTGGAAGGGGGCGATCGAGACCTTGAAGGCGAGGCCGACGGCGACGAACGCGATCCCGATCAGGATCAGCGGGTCGTCGGCGAGATCGGTCCCGATCCCCTGCGCGATCGCGGTGAAGTCGGTGGCGCCGCCCGAGCCGCCGTAGATGAACGCCGCCCCGTAGAGCAGCGACGCCGACCCGATCGAGCCGACGATCAGGTACTTGAGCCCGGATTCGAGCGACTTGGCCCGGGAGCGGTGCGAGCCGCAGAGGACGTAGAGCGGGATCGAGAGCAGCTCGAGCGCGACGAAGAACGAGATCAGGTTCTGTGCCTCGGCGAGCAGGACCATGCCGAGCACCGAGCCGAGCAGCAGCGAATGGGTCTCGCCGAAGCCGGCCTCCTCGGTGGCCGGGTCACGGAGCTGCAGCGGGACGACGAGCGCCGCCGCGACGACGACGATCAGCCCGACCGTGATCGACAGGCCGTCGCTGCGGAGCGCGCCGGCCATGAGGTCGACGTCGGGCTCACCGAGCTGCCAGATCATCAGGCCCGCGGTCGCGGCGAGCGTCAGCAGCGTCGCCCCGGCCGACACCCAGCGCCTGCCGCGCGGCCCGATCAGGCCGACGAGGAGGACGACGCAGATCCCGGTCACCAGGGCGATGACCGGCGAGAGCGCGGCATAGTCGATGTCGGGCGTGTCGATCACCGCTGCGCGACCTCCGCGAGCGGCGCGTAACCGGTCCAGCCGTCAGCGGTGACCGCCTCGGGGGCGGGCTCGGGCTCGACCCCGGGCGGGCATTCGGCCTCGGCGAGGGCGACGGCGGGGCTGACCGGGGCCGGCGTGTCACACAGTGACGCGAGGCTGCGATCGACCGAATCCTCGCTGCGGCTCGTGACGAGGCCCGGATAGAGGGCGATGCCGACGATGCAGAGGACGAGGGGAACGAGGACGATTCCCTCGCGCAGGGTCAGCTCGCGTGAGGTATCGCTCTCGGGCAGCCGGTTGTGCATCGTCCGCTGGTACATCCGCAGCGCGTAGAAGGCCGCGAACGCGATGCCCGAGGAGGCGATCAGCGCGATCGCGACCTTGGTCTCGAAGACGCCCTTGAGGATGAAGAGCTCGCCGACGAAGTTGGCCGAGCCGGGGATCGCCAGGAGCGCCATCGTCACCACGATGAACAGGGCGGCCAGCACCGGCGCCCGCTTCGCCATCCCGCCCATCTCGCGGATGTCCTCGGTGCCGGTGCGCTCGGCGAGCAGCGCGATGATCAGGAACACCGGCGCCACGACGAGGGCGTGGTTGACCATCTGGATCACCGAGCCGTCGCCGCCGGCGCCGCTGAGGCTGAAGATGCCGAGCGTGATGAACCCCATCTGGGCGATCGAGGAGAAGGCGACGATCTCGCGCAGGTCGGTGCGGGTGAACGCCATCGCCGACCCGTAGAGGATCGACGCCAGCCCGATCAGCAGCAGCAGCTCCTGGAAGTGCACCGACGCGTCGGGAAAGAGCGGGATCGCGATTCGCAGGAACCCGTAGGCGGCGACCTTCGAGAGCACCCCGCCGAGCAGGATCAGGACCGGCAGCGGGCAGGCGCGATAGGCGTCGACGACCCAGCCGTGGACGAGGACGGCCGGCATCTTGACCAGGAACGCGAGCGCGAAGAAGCAGAAGATCCAGTACTGGGTCCCCTCGGCGAGTGGAACCTGCCGCAGGATCTCGATCGAGAACGTGACGCCGCCGATCGAGTCGGCGCTGAGCACCGCCGTCGCGATCGCTGCGACCAGCATCAGGAGCGACCCGACGAGGGTGTAGACGATCATCTTGATCGTCGCCCGCACCCGGTCGCCGGTTCCCCAGGCGCCGACCAGGAAGTACAGCGGCACCAGCATCAGGTCGAAGCAGAGGACGAACAGCAGCAGGTCCTGGGCGAGGAAGCAGCCGAGCGTCGCCGTCTGGGCGAGGCCGAGCATGAAGAAGTAGTTGCGTGGGCGGTCGGGGCCCTGCAGGGCCGACCACAGCGTCGCCGCCGCCCACAGCACCGACGTCATCAGGACGAGGAAGATGCTGAGCCCGTCGACGCCGAGCTGGAAGCGGACCCCGAGCTCCGGGATCCAGGTCCGGTCGACGATGTCCTGAAGCCCGCCGGCGGGGTCGAAGCCGGCGACGAGCACGATCGCGAGCGCCAGCGAGGCCAGCGAGCCGAGCGTCGCCCACCAGCCGACGATCCGCGCCGGCAGCAGGAAGCCGATCAGGCCGACGGCGACCGGGACGACGAAGATCGCGACCAGCATCAGGATGCCGCCAGCAGGAAGTAGAGGCCGAGTCCGGCGAGGCCAGCGACGACGAGCAGCGCATAGAAGCGGACGAACCCCGATTGCGCGGTCCTGACGACGGCGCCGAGGCCGCCGACGCCGTCGCTGGCGCCGCGGACGATGCCGTCGACGACGACCCGCTCGAAGGTGTCGGAGGCGAACCGGCCGCAGGCTACGACCGGCCGGTGGAAGAGCGCATCGAGCAGCTCATCGAAGTACCAGCGGTGGAACAGGAAGTCGTGGAGCCTGCGGAAGCGGTCGCGCAGCCGCAACGTCGAGCCCGGCGCGACCATGTAGAGGTAGAAGGCGATGCCGATCCCGAGCAGCGAGCAGAGCGCGCCGACGGCCATGCCGATGTAGGCGTCGGCGGTCGAGACGTGGATCGTGCTGGCGATCGGCGATGCCTCGAAGACCGGCTCGAGGAAGCTCTCGAGCACGTCGGTGACGCCGGGGATCTGGATGAACCCGGCGAACAGCGCGCCGCAGGCGAGGACCGCCATCGCCGCCTTCATCGGCCAGTCGCGCTCGGCGATGTGGTGGTCAGGCCCCGGGAAGCCGACGTCGGTGTCCTCGAGCTCGCCGGTCGCCGGATTGGCGGGCTCCGCATGGGCGAGGTGGCCGCCCTCGAGCTCCTTCGCCTCCTCGCTGGGCTCGCCGTAGACCACCCGGAAGACGATCCGGAACGAGTAGAACGCGGTCAGGATCGCGCCGATGTAGCCGCCGACGGCGAAGATCCAGTACATGCCGCCACGGGTCGCGGCGAACGCGAGGATCTCGTCCTTGCTGAAGAACCCGGAGGTGCCGGGGAAGCCGGCGAGCGCGAGGGCGCCGACGATCAGCGCGCCGCATGTGAACGGCATCGCCCGCCGGAAGCCGCGCATCCGGTCGATGTCCTGGATCGCCGCCATCGCGGCGATCACCGATCCCGCCGCCATGAACAGGAGCGCCTTGAAGAAGGCGTGGGTCATCAGGTGGAAGAGGCCGGCGCTGTAGGCGCCGATCGAGACGCCGACGATCATGTAGCCGATCTGGCTCATCGTCGAGAACGCGATGATCCGCTTCAGGTCGGTGACGACGAGCGCGATCGTCGCCGCCATCAACAGCGTGAAGAGGCCGACGAACGCTGCGAGGTCGGCGGCGGTCGGCGCGAGCTCGAACAGCGGGTAGGAGCGGGCGATCAGGTAGACGCCGGCGGTCACCATCGTCGCCGCATGGATCAGGGCGCTGACCGGGGTCGGGCCCTCCATCGCGTCGGCGAGCCAGGTGTGGAGCGGGGCCTGCGCCGACTTCGCGAATGCCCCGAGCATCAGCAGCAGGCAGATCGCGACGATCGTCCACTCGTTGGTCGTGAATGCCTCCGGGGCGCGCTCGAAGACCGACCCGTACTCGGTGGCGCCGATCTCCTTGATCAGCAGGATCGCCGCGAACAGCAGGCCGATGTCGCCGACCACGTTGATCACGAACGCCTTCATGCCGGCGTCGGTCGCGGTCCGGCGCCGGTACCAGAAGCTGATCAGGGCGTAGGAGGCGTAGCCGACGAACGCCCAGCCGACGATCAGCAGGACGTAGTTGCCGGCGAGGACCAGCAGCAGCATCGAGAAGACGAAGAAGTTGAGGTAGGAGAAGAAGCGGCGATAGCCGGCGTCGCCTCCCATGTACGCGAACGAGTAGAGGTGGATCATCGTCGAGACGCCGGTGACGACGAGCGCCATGAAGACCGCGAGCGGATCGACGAGGATGCCGAGGTCGAACGGGATGCCGGCGGCGCCGGCGTACTCGTAGAGGGTGCTCGTGAACTCGCGCTCCTCGGCCGGGTGGCCGAGCATCGCGACGAGCGCCCCGACCGAGCAGGCGAAGGCGAGGGCGATCGCGAGCGTGCCGATCGCGCCGGCGGCCCGCGCCGGCAGCACCCTGAACGTGAGCGCGATCAGCAGCGACCCCGCAAGCGGGAACACCAGGATCAACCAGCCCCAGGCGGTGACGCTCAAGGGTGAGCCTCCGCTGCTCCTTGCTCCTTGCTCCTTGCTCCTTGCTTCGTCATCCCCGCAGCCCCCGGTTCTCGTCGACGTCGAGCGGGATCCGGCGCCGGTACATGGCGACGATCAGGCCGAGCCCGACGACGACCTCGCAGGCGGCCACGACCATGACGATCATCGCGAAGATCTGAGCATCGGCGTTGCCGAGGTTGCGGCCGAACGCCAGGAGCGCCAGGTTGGCGCTGTTCAGCATCAGCTCGAGGCAGAGCAGGATCACGAGCGGGCTGCGACGGACGAGAACGCCGCCGGCACCGATCGAGAACAGGAGGGCGCTCAGGACCAGGTACCAGGTGGTGTCCATCAGGGGCCCTCGTGATCGACCGGCGGGCCGGCGGGCCGGCGGGCGGCGAGGACGACGGCCCCGATCGCAGCGATCAGAAGCAACAGGGAGGCCGCCTCGAACGGGACCAGGAAGCGCTCCAGAAGCAGCCTGCCGACGGCCTCCGGCGAGCCGAACCCGGCCGGGATCACCGCTCCCTCGCTGCCGAGCGACTTCAGCCCCGAGCCGAGGACGGCGATCGAGAGCTCGATGAACAGGGCGGCGCCGATGAGCGGGGCGAGTATCCGCTGGCCCGGAATCGCGTCCCAGAGGGGCTCCTCGACGCCGCCGACGTAGGCGGCCACGAACACGTAGAGGACCATCACCGCGCCGGCGTAGACGACGACCTGGGCGGCCGCCACGAACTCGGCGTGCAGCAGCAGGAAGAGGCCGGCGAGCGAGAACAGGTGCACGACCAGGGCGAGCACGCTGTAGAACGGGTTGCGGAGGGCGATGACGGCGATCGCGCCACCGAGCGCGCCGATCGCGCCGACGAAGAATGCGACCTGCTCCATCGCCGCGCATCCTAAAGATAACTGCGCGACTCGCAGCCCTCCGGGCTGCTCGACTGCGCCGGACCGCCGGGTCACGCCCCGGCGGTCCTCCGGGCTAAGGTGCCCGACGAGATGCAGGGCCTTCTGACCGCGCTTTCACGGCTGAGCCTGCGGCTGTTCTTCAAGCCGGTGCTCGGGTCGCGGCTGCCGATCCGGTTCCAGCGCCGCTGGGTCGAAGCGATGACCCGGATCCTGGGCGGGGCCGGCGGGATCGAGCGCAGCGAGCTCTGGGCGGGCGAGCTGTCGATCAGGCGGCTGCGGCGGGCGGGCGCCGGCGTCGGACCGGTCGATCCCTCGACCCGGGACGCGATCCTCTATGTCCACGGCGGCGGCTTCGAGATCGGCGGCGGCGAGACTTACGTCGGCTTCGCCTCGTGGATCGCCGCGGTCACCGGCGCCGACGTCTACATGCCCGACTACCGGCTGGCGCCCGAGCACCCGCAGCCGGCCCCCACCGACGATGCCTTCGCCGCCTACCGCGCGATGCTCGAGCTCGGCCACGACCCGCGCCGCACGGCCGTCGTCGGCGACTCGGCCGGGGGCGGGATCGCCGTCTCGACCGTGCGCTCGCTGCGCGAGATGGGGTTGCCCTCGCCGGCGGCGATGGTCCTGATCTCGCCCTGGCTCGACCTCTCCCTGTCGGGGGCGAGCGTCGGCCTCGTCGGCGATCGCGACCCGATGCTGAGCCGCCGCTGGCTGGTGGGCTCGGCCCGCAGCCACGCCGGGGGCCTCCACCTCGACGACCCGCGGATCTCGCCGCTGTTCGCGGAGCTGCGGACGCTGCCCCCGACGCTCGTCCAGGCCGGCACCGACGACATCCTGCTCGACGACTCGACCCGCTTCGCCGATCGCGCCTACGCCGCCGGGGTCGAGGTCGAGCTGCAGCGCTTCGCTGGCCAGTTCCACGACTTCCAGGTCTTCGCGGGGTTGCTGGCCACCTCCCGCGGCGCCCTCGACGACGTCGCCGCCTTCCTGCGACGGCACCTCGCGCCGGCGGACTGAGCCGTTTCGCGTTTCCGCGAGCCTGGACAAGGGTACGAGTTCAGTTGGTCGAACGGAAGGGCGTCCGTATGGGAGCGCTACTGTGAGCCCGGCCACAGGGAGGCCCGCGGGCCTCGCGTCCATCCAACCCGAATGGGGCAGATTGGAAGCCAGCCAGTTCCGTGAAGAGAACGAAGCCCCCGTCGGCGCTTCAGCGGAGCTCGTTGAGTCCGACTTCATGGCTCCGCCCGCCTCGCCCGGCCGGCTCTTCTGGAACCGCTTTCGCGAGGACCGGGTCGCGATCTTCTCGCTCGGCTTCATCGCGCTCCTCATCCTGGTCGCGATCTTCGCCCCGGCGATCGTCTCGCTCGCCGGGGCCCCCGACCCCGATGCCCGCGACACGGCCGCCCTCGATCCGCTCTTCGTGACCCCGACCGGGCCCTCCGCGGACCACTGGTTCGGCGTCGACCAGCTCGGTCGCGACGTCTTCAGCCGGACGATCTACGGAGCGCGGGTCTCGCTGATCGTCGCCTTCGCGGCGACCCTGCTCGCGACCGTGTTCGGGGTCATCGCCGGGCTCCTCGCCGGTTACTACCGCGGCTGGACCGACACCGTGATCTCGCGCGGGGTCGACGTCCTGCTGGCGATCCCCTACCTGCTGCTCGCGACCGGGCTGGCGGCCGCCTGCACGCTCGGGCAGACCAGCGGCGGCGGCGCCGGCTGCCTCGGCGGCCTGATCAAGCCCGGTCTCGGCGTCGTCATCTTCGTGATCGCCTTCACGAGCTGGACCTACATGGCGCGGATCGTCCGCGGTCAGGTGCTGTCGCTGCGCGAGAAGGAGTTCGTCGAGGCGTCGCGGTCGATGGGCGCCTCCGACCTGCGGATCGTCTTCCGGGAGCTGCTGCCGAACCTGACCGCGCCGATCGTCGTCTACGCCTCGATCCTGATCCCGCAGGTGATCCTCTACGAGGCGGCGCTCTCGTTCCTCGGCGTCGGGGTCACCGACCAGCCGAGCTGGGGGCAGATGATCGCCGAGGCCACCCCGGTCTTCAGCGACGCCTGGTGGTACATGCTGTTCCCCGGCCTCGCCCTCGTCTTCACGGTGCTCGCCTTCAACTTCGTCGGCGACGCCATGCAGGATGCACTCAACCCGCGCAAGCGGAGGTCCTGAGCCTTGTCCGAATCGAACATCAACGACGACTCCGAAACGAAAGGAACGACGATGCGCATGAAGGTCCTCCGGGTCCTGATACCCGGGATGCTCCTCGCAGCTGCGCTGGCGCTCGCCGCCTGCGGCGGGGACGACAGCACGAGCTCAGACACCGAGGCGGCGCAGGAGCAGTACGCGGCGCCGACCGAGCCACCGGCCGACGCCCAGCAGGGCGGCAGCCTTGACGTGGTCGCGGCAAGTGACGTCGACTACATCGACCCGGGCGCGGCGTACTACCAGTTCACCTACATGGTGACCGCGGCCACCCAGTCGCCGCTCACGGCGTACGCGCCGGCCGACGTCGAGGAATCGACGCCGCTTCTGGCGACCGAGCTGCCGACGGTGAGCGAGGACGGCAAGACCGTCACCTACACGCTCCGCGACGACGTCGAGTTCTCGCCGCCCGTGAGCCGTGTCGCCACCGCCGACGACGTCAAGTACGCGATCGAGCGGTCGCTGTTGCCCGGCGTCCCGAACGGGTACGTGCAGACCTACCTGGCCGGCGTCGAGGGCATGGACGAGGCGATCAAGGAGGCGCAGGACAACCCGACCGGGGGCGCCCCCGAGATCAGCGGCATCACCGCTCCGGACGACACGACCCTGGAGATCGAGCTCACCGACACGAGCTCGATCGGCGTGATCGGCGCCCTGACCCTGCCGGTCAGCTCTCCGGTCCCGGAGGAGTACGCCAAGGAGTTCGACGCCGAGAACCCGTCGACCTACGGCGAGCACCAGGTCGCGACCGGTCCGTACATGATCGCGAACGCCTGCGTCGAGGACGCGGACAACCCCACCGACAACTGCGACGGTGAGCTGACCGGGTACACGCCGAACAAGGAGATCCACCTGGTCCGCAACCCGAACTGGAAGGCCTCCGAGGGCGACTTCCGGCCGGCGTTCCTGGACGAGGTCACGATCCAGGAGGGCTTCGCCGACACCGTGTCGGCGTCGAAGAAGGTCCTCACCGGCAGCCACCTGGTCAACGGCGACTTCACGACGCCGCCGAGCGCGATCAAACAGGCCGCCACCGAGGGCGAGGAGGGCCAGCTGACGCTGACCCCGAGCGGCGGCAACCGCTACATCGCGCTGAACACGCAGATGGCGCCGTTCGACGACATCAACGTCCGCAAGGCCGTGATCGCGAACGCCAACCGCGTCGACCTGCGCAACACCAGGGGTGGCGAGCTGACCGGACCGGTCGCGACCCACTTCCTGCCGCCGGAGTTCCCCGGCTTCGAGGAGGCCGGCGGACTCGAGGGAACGGGCCTCGACTTCCTGGCGAGCCCCGAGGGCGATCCGGAGCTGGCCGCGGAGTACATGAAGAAGGCCGGCTACGAGAGCGGCAAGTGCGAGGGCCCGGAGTGCGAGATCACGATGGTCGGTGACGACGCGCCTCCGGGGTCGGACACGGCCGCGGTCGCCGAGGACCAGCTCGAGCAGCTGGGCTTCGACGTCAACTACCAGAAGGTCGCGCACGACATCATGTACACGAAGTTCTGCAGCACCCCGTCGAACGCGCCCGAGGTGTGTCCGAACGTGGGCTGGCTGAAGGACTTCAACGACGGTCAGTCGATGCTCGACCCGACGTTCAACGGCGAGAACGTGGTGCCGGAGAACAACTCCAACTGGCCGCAGCTCGACGTCAAGGAGGTCAACGACGCGATCAACGAGGCGAAGCTGATCGACGACCTCGAAGAGCGCAACCAGGCGTGGGGCGAGGTCGACACGCTGATCACCGAGCAGGCGCCGGCCATCCCCTACATCTGGGATGACCAGGCCAACATCCAGTCGGCCGACGTGGCCGGCGTGATCAACAAGTCGAACGCCAACTGGGACCTGGCGTTCACCTCGTTGAAGCCGTGACCGGCGCGAGCTGATCGCAGGCTGGTGAGAGAAGGGGGCCCGCCCGCGGGCGGGCCCCCGGCTCCCACGGAGACCATCCAGACACCGGACTCACCACATGGCCCGCTACATCGTCCGCCGGCTGCTCTGGGCGCTGCTGATGCTCGTCGCCGTCAGCGGTGTGGTCTTCATCCTCTTCTACGTCTTCCCGACCGCCGATCCGGCCCAGCTCCGCGCCGGCCGCCAGGCGAACGAGGCCCAGATCCAGGCGATCCGCGAGTCGCTGGGGCTCGACAAGTCGGTGCTGACCCAGTTCTGGATCTACCTGAAGGGCGTGTTCACGCCCTTCGACCTGCCCGGGACCGATTCCCACGGGCCGCTCTACCTCGGCCGCAGCTACCAGTCGAACGCCGACGTCAAGGACGTGATCATCTCCGACCTGCCGGCGACGGCGCTGCTCGTCTTCGGTGCCGTGATCGTCTGGATGGTGGTCGCGATCCCGACCGGGATCATCTCCGCGATCCGCCAGCGCTCGCTGCTCGACCGGACGACGATGGTGACGACCCTTGTCTTCATCTCGGCCCCGGTGTTCTGGCTCGGCCTCGTCGCCCTCTACCTGTTCGCCCAGGACGTCGGGATCATCCCGATCTTCCCCGGGATCGGGAGCTACGCCAACGCCGACTCGTTCCTGGCCAAGTGCGGGACGATGCTGCTGCCGTGGGCGGTGCTCGCCGCCGCCACGGCGGCGATCTACGCCCGCTACCTGCGCTCGCAGATGATCGACGTGATGCAGGAGGACTACATCCGCACGGCGCGGGCGAAGGGGCTGCCCGAGAACCGCGTGATCGGCAAGCACGTGCTGCGCAGCGCGATCACCCCGATCGTGACGCTGCTCGGGCTCGACGTCGCGGTGCTCCTCGCCGGCAACGCGATCCTCACCGAGACCGTCTTCAACATCCCCGGGATCGGGGCCGAGACGTTCAACGCCATCAAGCGCACCGACCTGCCGATGATCCAGGGGATCACGCTGTTCGGGGCGTTCTTCATCGTCACCCTGAACCTCGTCGTCGACATCGTCTACGCCTACCTGGACCCGAGGGTCCGCTACGAATGAGCGAGCCCCTGCTGCGGATCGAGGACCTGAAGGTCCACTTCGACACCGACGAGGGCGTCGTCAAGGCGGTCGACGGCATCAGCCTGGAGGTCCGCGAGGGGGAGATGCTCGGGATCGTCGGTGAGTCCGGCTCCGGCAAGAGCGTCGCCAACATGACGATCCTCGGACTGACCCGCGCCTCCAACGCGGCGATCAGCGGCCGGATCCTGTTCGAGGGCCGCGACCTGACCGGATTGGACGACGAGGCGCTCCGGAAGATCCGCGGCAACGGGATCGCGATGATCTTCCAGGACCCGCTGTCGTCGCTCCATCCGTTCTACAGAGTGGGCAGCCAGATCGTCGAGGCGATCCAGGTTCACCAGGACCTCGGCGACGCGGCCGCCCGGGCGCGCGCGGTAGAGCTGCTCGAGCTCGTCGGCATCCCCGATGCCGAGCGGCGGATGGGCGAGTACCCGCACGAGTTCTCGGGCGGGATGCGCCAGCGGGTGATGATCGCGATGGCGCTCACCAACGACCCGAAGCTGCTGATCGCCGACGAGCCGACGACCGCCCTCGACGTGACCACCCAGGCGCAGATCCTGAGGTTGATCGAGCGGCTCCGGCAGGAGTTCGGGATGGCGGTGATCATGATCACCCACGACCTCGGCGTGATCGCGGAGGTCGCCGACCGGGTGATGGTCATGTACGCGGGCGAGGGGGTCGAGACCGGGACCCTCGAGCAGATCTTCTACGACCCCCAGCACCCCTACACATGGGGGCTGCTCGGCTCGCTGACCCGGGTCGATCAGCCGCGGCTGACGCGGCTCGCGCAGATCGCCGGCCAGCCGCCGTCGCTGATCAACCCGCCGAGCGGCTGCCACTTCCGCAATCGCTGCCCCCACGAGTTCGACCGCTGCTCCGAGCATCCCGGGCTCGAGCCGCGGGCCGGAGCGGAGGGCCACGCCGACCGCTGCTGGCTCTCGCCCGACCGGAAGCGGGAGCTGCGGGTCGTCTCGTCCGGGGCGATCGGGCTCGAGGACCCGGCGGCATGAGCGCCGGAGCCGCGGTCGATCCCCGCGCCGCCGGCGAGATCGCCGGCACCGAGGAGCCGATCCTCGTCGTCGAGAACCTCGTCAAGCACTTCCCGATCAAGGCGGGGATCCTGATCGACCGCCAGATCGGCGCGGTGCAGGCGGTCGACGACGTCTCCTTCACGGTCGACCGCGGCGAGACGCTCGGGCTGGTCGGCGAGTCGGGCTGCGGCAAGTCGACCCTGGCCCGCTCGATCCTCCAGCTGATCCCGCCGACCGCGGGCTCGGTCCGCTTCGAGGGCCGCGAGATCGTCGGCCTCGGGCGCCGCCAGGCCCGAAAGCTGCGCTCCGACATGCAGATGGTCTTCCAGGACCCGTATTCATCGCTGAACCCGCGCAAGCGGATCGCGCAGATCATCGGTGACCCGATGCTCCTCCACGGGATCGTCAAGCGGGACGAGGTCAAGGGCGTGGTCCAAGACCTGCTCGAGACGGTCGGGCTCAACCCCGAGCACTACAACCGCTTCCCGCACGAGTTCTCGGGCGGTCAGCGGCAGCGGATCGGGATCGCGCGGGCGCTCTCGCTGCGTCCGAAGCTGATCATCGCCGACGAGCCGGTCTCGGCCCTCGACGTCTCGATCCAGGCCCAGATCATCAACCTGCTCGAGGACCTCCAGGACGACTACGGGCTCACCTACATCTTCGTCGCCCACGACCTCTCGGTCGTCCGCCACGTCGCCGACCGGATCGCGGTGATGTACCTCGGCAAGATCGTCGAGATCGGGCCGGCCGAGGCCGTCTACGACAACCCGATCCACCCCTACACCCACGCGCTCCTCTCCGCGGTCCCGATCCCCGATCCGCGCGCCAACGCCGCCCGCTCCCAGGTTGTCCTCGAGGGTGACGTTCCGAGCCCCGCCGATCCACCGCCGGCCTGCCGCTTCCACACCCGCTGCCCGCGCGCGACCGGGATCTGCTCGACCGAGGAGCCGCTCCTGATCGATCACGGCGGCGGGCACTACGCCGCCTGCCACCACCCGATGGACAGGGACTGAGCTTCAGCCGAGGAGATGGCGCAGGTCGGCGGCCAGCTTCTCCCGGCCCTCGTGCAGGTGACGCCAGGTGACGCGGATCACGCGCCAGCCGGCCAGCATCAGTGCCCGATCGCGTTCCTTGTCGGAGTCGATCTGGATCCGTCGGGCATGGACCGCGTGGCCATCGAGCTCGACGACCAGCCGACGCCGGGGCCAGGCGCAGTCGACGATCACTGCCCGGTCGCCGAGGTCGATCCCGAGGTTGTGGAGCGGCTCCTGCAGCCCATGGTCGGCGATGAAACGCGCGAAGCGGACCTCCAGCTCACCGTCCGGCACGCCGGCGCCGGCGTCTAGGTCGGCGAGCACAGACTGCAGTGCGCTCGCTCCCCGCCGACCGCGGTGGCGGGCGAGGAGGTCGGGTAGCGAAAGCCGGTCGGTGAGGCCCCTTCGTCGTTCGGCAGCCGGGTACGGTGGAACTCGATCGCTTCCGTCGATGCCCGCCATGAGGGCACCGTCACGATCGGGCGCCCTGACCAGCGCAGCAGACCGTGGTGGGCCCCGGCGGCCTGATGGCTGAGGGCGGCGCCGATGCCGGCGGTGAGCAGGGCCGCCATCCAGCGGCCCTCGCGGGTCAGGCTCCGATGCCCGACGGCGAAGACGGCGCGGTGGATGCGATGGAGGCGGCAGGCCGCGACGCGGTCGGTGACGGCGCGGGGGCTGAGCCCGAGCTCGGCGAGCTGTGAAAGCGCGATGACGCCGTGTTGCACGCCTGCGACCCTGGCGATCGCCTCGTCCCGCGATCGAGTCCAATCTTTCGGCGGCATGGCCGCCGATTCGATGGACTCGATCCGCATGGGCTCAGCTTTGCCCGCGACGACATGGGTTTCATCACCCTTCGGTGCCAATTCGCGAACCAGGGACGTACGAACCCGCTACCTCAATACGCTTGCCGCCTGATGGGGCCGCTGCACGGAGTCAAGGTGGTCGAGATCGCCTCGATCGGGCCGGGGCCGTTCGCGGCGATGATGCTGGCCGACATGGGCGCCGACGTGGTCCGGCTCGAGCGCGCCGGCGGCGACGCGGGCCTCGGCTCGGGCGCGTGGAACTTCATGCACCGGGGCCGGCCCTCGGTGGCATGCGACCTCAAGTCGGCGGCCGGACGGGACCTCGTCCTGCGCCTGTGCGGGGAGGCGGACGCACTGGTCGAGGGCTTCCGGCCGGGCGTCATGGAGCGCCTCGGAATCGGGCCCGAGGACGCCGCCGCCCGCAATCCGCGGCTCGTGTACGGACGGATGACCGGCTACGGGCAGGACGGGCCGATGGCCGGGACCGCCGGCCACGACATCAACTACGTCGCGCTGTCGGGGGCGCTGGGGTCGATGGCCCGGGAAGGCGAGCGGCCGCTCTTCCCGCTGAACCTCGTCGGCGACTTCGGCGGCGGCGGGATGCTGCTCGCGCTCGGGGTCCTCGCGGCGGTGATCGAGGCACGCGACTCGGGGCGGGGGCAGGTCGTCGATGCCTCGATGGTCGAGGGTGCGTCGGTGATGATGACCCTGATCCACGCGATGCGCGCGATCGGGATGTGGAGTGATCCCCCCGGAACCAACCTCCTCGACTCCGGCGCCCACTTCTACGAGGTCTACGAGTGCGCGGACGGCGGCCACATCGCGGTCGGCGCGCTCGAGCCGCAGTTCTACGCGAGGCTGCTCGAGCTGCTCGAGCTCGACCCGGGCGAGTTCCCGCAGATGGACCGCGCGCGCTGGCCGGAGCTGAAGGAGCGCTTCGCGGCCGTCTTCCGGACCAGGACGCGGGAGGAGTGGGCAGCGCTCCTCGAGCCGGCCGAGGCCTGCGCTACCCCCGTCCTCGGCCTCGACGAGGCGCCCGGACATCCCCACAACGCCGCCCGCGACAGCTTCATCGCCCTCGGCGGACGCCTGCAGCCCGCCCCGGCCCCCAGATTCAGCCGGACCGCGAGCGAGCCGCCCGCCCCGCCGCCGGAGCCCGGCGCCGACACCGAAGCCGCGCTCGCGGCCTGGGGGCTCGAGCCGGACGAGATCGCCGCCTACCGGGAGGCGATCGGGAGCGATTAGCGTGGCCGGAACGGGGCAAGGGGTTGCCAACCCCGAACCGGAGGTATCCGATGATCGCGAACCCGTTCGCCCGCAAGCCGAAGCGACCCGTCGATCGCGCGCTCGACGCGATCGACGGCGTCCGCGCCGACGCCGCCGCCTATGCGGCCGCGATCCGCGACGCCGCTGCCGACGTCGCCGAGACGCTGGCCGAAAGCGATCGGTCGGGAACCCGGCGCAGGCTGCCGCTGATCGCCGCAGGGGCGGCTGTAGCCGTCGGGCTCGCCTACGTCCTCCGATCCCGGATCGGCAACCCGGCTCCAGGCCCCCCGGGTGTGCCCGGGTCCTCGTCCGGCCGCGAGGTCGAGGAACCCAAGGACGACCCGGCGGCGACGGCCGAGAGCAAGTCCGCGGCGGAGCGCGGGTTCAAGCCGCCCGCGGACGAGGTGGCCGCTGCGAAGAAGGCCTAGACGGGGCTTGCAAGGCACGAATGCCGGAACTATGATCCTCCCGACCGTTCACCCTCGGGGGAGGGGTAGTTGGGAGCGAAGGCGAAGGGAGTGCAGCCGGACTGGTGCCGAGGGGGCGCCCGTCGAGTCGCGCTCGCGACCGTGGTCGCGGCGCTGGCCGGGACGGGCTCGCCGGCGCAGGCGCTCGACCAGCAGGCGCCGCCCGTCCCACCACCCCACAAGGGCGAGGTGGACGTCGCCAACAGCGTCCTCCGCGAGGCGGTCGCGGAGTCGCCCGCGCCGCTTCCCGGCGACCTGACCGCGGCCGGTCGGGGCGAGATCGTCGTCGAGGTTCTCTTCCGGGACGGGGACGCCGCCGCTGCTCGCGAAGCGATCACGGCCGCCGGCGGCGATCCGGGGATCACCGTCCCGGGTGAGCTCGTCCAGGCCGACGTGCCGCTAGCCGGCCTCGAGCGGCTCGAGGCCGATCCCGCGATCCGCTACGTGCGACCGCCGGTCGACTACGCCGAGCCCGCCGACGCCGGCGTCGAGCGGCCACGGCTCTTCCCCGGTCAACGGGTCGGTGCCTTCGCCGGCGAGCAGATCCAGAAGACGAACGCGGCCGCCTGGCACGCGGCCGGGATCACCGGCCAGGGGGTCAAGGTCGGGATCATCGACAGCTTCAGCGCCAGCCACTACAACGCTGCGGTGAACGGCGGGGAGATACCGCAGGTCTCCGGGACCTTCTGCCGGTTCAACGGCAGCAACTGTGCCGCGAGCTTGTTCTCCGGCGACCGCCACGGGATCGGCGTCGCCGAGGCGGTGATCGACATGGCGCCGTCGGCGCAGATCTACTTTGCGAGCGCGATCACGGCCGCCGACGCGCAGGCGGCGCTCAACTACTTCGACTCCCAGGGCGTCGATGTCGTGACCCGCTCGCAGACCGGCCGCTACGACGGCCCCGGCAACGGCACCGGCCCGATCGCGAGCGTGATCCAGACCTCGGCCGTGAACGCGGGGATGTTCTACCTCAACTCGGCCGGCAACAGCGCCGGCCGCTTCGGCGCCCAGGGCAGCTACTGGCGTGGCGGCTTCGTCGACTCCGACCTCGACGGTTTCGTCGAGTTCTCGCCCGGCGACGAGCTGATGGGATTCGACTGCTCGTTCATCAACGGCCTCCGCTGGAGCGACTGGGGCCAGGGCGCGGGCACGACCGACTACGACTTCTACCTCTACAACTCGACGCCGGCGGTGATCGAGAGCAGCGAAGACTCGCAGGGATCGAGCGGCGGAACAGCGCCACCGATCGAGCGCATCGACTCCTTCCCGTGCCCGGCGGGCGGCTTCGCCCAGATGGCGATCTTCCGGTTCAACGCCGGCTCCGGCACCGCCGGCGACGTGCTCGAGATCATGACCAACGGCGCCGGGGTCGAGCATCCTCAGAACCCGTTCAGCGCCTCCGGGCCGATGGCCGACCTGAACAGCCCCGGCGCAGTGGCGGTCGGCGCCGTCGACCCGGCGCTCGGGACGACGATCGCCGACTACAGCTCCGAAGGGCCGACCAACGACCTGCGGGTCAAGCCCGACCTCTCGGCCGCCGCCTGCGTGAAGAGCCTCAGCTACGCGCCGGGCTGCTTCAACGGCACCAGCTCCTCGACGCCGGTCACCGCCGGCGCCGCGGCGCTCGTGCTGAGCTCCGGCGCCGCCAACTCACCGCAGACCGTGAAGAGCTACCTGCTCAACGCGACCGTCGATCGCGGCGTCGCCGGGACCGACAACATCTACGGCCGCGGCGAGCTGCGCCTGCCGGCGCCGCCGCAGGTGGGCGACAACGACCCGCCGAACGTGCGGGCGCTGAGGAGCAAGGGCAAGAGCGGCAAGAAGGCGAAGCTCAAGTACCGGACCAGCGACGACAGCGGCGAGACGCGCGAACGCCTCCAGGTGGTCAGGCGCGGCAAGGTGATCGAGGACATCACGACCCGCTTCGGTCCCGCGACCGGCAAGACCTACTTCGTGGTCTGGAAGGTGCCGAAGCGGGTCAAGGGGAAGATGAAGTTCTGCGTCGTCTCCCAGGACCGCGCCGGCAACAACTCGGCGTCGAGCTGCGCGAAGCTGAAGATCAAGAAGAAGAAGAAGCGGCACCGGCGCTGAGCGGCCGGTTCATTCGCCCTCGTTGCGGAGCGGGGTCTTCACGATCGGCTCGGCGAGGAGCATCTCCTTGGTGAAGATCAGGTCGTTGCGGTTGTAGTCGGCCATCTCGTACTCGTGGCCCATCGTGATCGCGTCGAACGGGCAGGCGACCTCGCAGTAGCCGCAGAAGATGCAGCGGGCGAGGTTGATCTCGTAGACGGTGGCGTAGCGCTCGCCGGCCGAGACGCGGTCGTCGGGGTCGTTCTCGGCGGCGACGACGCGGATGCAGTCGGCCGGGCAGGCGGCGGCGCAGAGCGAGCAGCCGACGCACTTCTCGAGCCCGGTGTCCTCGAAGCGGTGCAGCTTGTGGCGGCCGCGAAAGCGCGGATAGACCGGCGTCTTCTCCTCCGGGTACTCGATCGTCACCGGGCCCTCGGCGATCCGCGCCATCGTCGTCTTCAGCCCGCGCAGCGTCTCGCCGAATGCGCGGTAGGCGCCCTTCACCCCGCCCGGCTCGGGCCCGCGTTGGACGCTTACGACCGAGTCGTCGGGCAGGTAGGGATAGGGGTCGGTCATCGCTCGGTCTCAGTCTCTCACCAGACGACGACCAGCACGGCCGTCACCAGCACGTTCAACGTCGCGACGGGCAGCATCACCTTCCAGCCGAGGCTCATGAGCTGGTCGTAGCGGAGTCGCGGCAGCGTCGCCCGGACCCAGATGAACACGCAGATCAGGACGAGGATCTTGGCCAGCATCCAGATCGGCCCGAGCCAGTCGGGACCGGGCCCGTGCCAGCCGCCGAGGAACATCGCCGCGGCGATCCCGGAGACGACGACCATCTCCATGTACTCGGCCATGAAGTAGGAGCCGAACCGCATGCCGCCGTACTCGGTGTTGTAGCCGGCCACCAGCTCGGCGTCGGCCTCGGGGAGGTCGAACGGCGGCCGGTTCGTCTCCGCGAAGCCGGCGACCATGAAGATCAGGAAGCCGACGATCTGCGGGATGACGTACCAGATCGTCTCGGCCTGGGCGTTGGCGATGTCGACGAGGCTGAGCGAGCCGGCCATCATGATCACGCCGAGCAGCGCCAGGCCCATCGAGATCTCGTAGCTGATCAGCTGGGCGGCCGAGCGCATCGCGCCCATGAAGCTGTACTTCGAGCCCGAGGCCCAGCCGCCGAGCAGAAGCCCGTAGAAGGAGATCGAGCCGAACGCGAAGGCGTAGAGGATCCCGATCGAGACGTCGATGCCGTAGAGGCCGACGTTGCCGTTGGCGACGTCGCCGAACGGGATGATCGCAAGGGTCGCGGTGGCGCTGAGGATGACCAGGGCCGGAGCGATCGCCCACAGGATCGGCACCGCGGCCTCGGGCTTGTAGCTCTCCTTGCTGAGCAGCTTGACGACGTCGGCGAGTGGCTGAAGGAGGCCCTTCGGGCCGACCCGGTTGGGCCCGTAGCGGGCCTGGAAGCGGCCGAGCAGCTTGCGCTCGAGAAGCAGGATCATCGGCACGATCCCGAGGATCACGGCGAAGATCACGATCGACTTCACGACCATGATCCAGCTCGCCTCGGCGAAGCCGACGTCGGCGGCTACCACGAGACCGGCTCCCGCTTGGTGACGACCAGCGCCGGCGTCTCAGGTGCCGTGGGCGCAGTCGCCTCGCCCTGCTCGTCGGCCGGCCGCGGCGGGGCGGGTTCCGGCTCGGGCTCCGGCGCCGGTGCGACCTCGACCCGGCCGGCGCCGGCGAGCAGGCCGGCCGGCTCGTGCGCGGTCCCCTCGGCCAGGAACGCGGTCCCCTCGAGCATCCGCTCGCGGAGGCCGACGGTCGCGATCAGCGAGCGCTCGCCGGCGCTCACCTCGACCCGATCGCCGTCGCCGAGACCGAGCCGCTCGGCATCGGCGGGGGAGAGCTCGAGCTTCTGCGTGGCGGCGAGAAAGCGCAGGGCCGGATTCGCGGCCGCCACGTAGTCGGCCCAGAGGTCACGGTAGGTGCCGAGCCGGAGCCCCGGGCCGCCGCCGTCGCCTGCCGCCACGCGATCGGTGCCGGTGGCGCTCGCGGGCTCGAGATCGTCGAGCTCGAGATCGTTGCGGTCCTGCCAGCGCAATCCCAGGCCGCCGATGTCGTCGACGTCGATGCCCGCGTAGCAGGACGCATCGGCGGCGATCAGGTCGAAGACCTCGCCGGCGGTGCCGGCGCCGGGATCGGCGCCGAGGCGGGCCGAGAGCTCGCTGAGCGCCTGCCAGAGCGGTCGCAGCGCCCCCGGACGGGGCACGGACGGGCGGACGCGCTGGAGGCGCCCGTCGGTGTGGGTGACGGTCCCCTCCTTCTCGGCGTGTCCCTCCGCGGGCAGGTTGACGTCGGACGCCTCCGCCGACGCGCCCCCGAACATCGAGATCGTGAGCGTGAACCGGGCCGCTGAGAGCGCGCGCTTCCAGCCTTCGGAGTCATCGAAGTCACGGATCGGGTCGACATCGGCGAGGATCAGCGCGTCGATCTCCCCCGCCTCGAGCGCCGCCCGGATCTCGGCGGCCGAGCGGCCGCGATCGGCCGCGGCGTAGCCCGGCCCGAGCCCCTCCGCGCAGCCGACCTCGCGCAGGCCGCGAGAGTTGGTCGCCAGGGGGACCTCGTAGAGCCCGGCCCCGGCGGCGCCGTCGAGCCCGAGCAAGCCGGCGAGGCCGAGCAGCGACTCCGCCACCTGCTGGCGGTCCTCGCCGGCGAGGATCCGCTCGCCCCAGACGACGACCACCGGCCCCGAGTCGCGCAGCGTCGCCGCGAGCTCGCCGAGCTCGCCCTCGCCGGATCCGGATGCGATCGCCTCGCGGAGCTCGTCGATCAGCTCGAGCGCCTCGCCGGGGGCGTAGCGGTAGGCCTCGAGGCAGCCGCTGGTTCCGATCGCAGCGCCGCCGTCGAGCGCCGTCGGCCGCTCGCCCGCGACGAGGAGCTTGGCGCCGTTGCGGCGCACCGCCTTGCGGATCCGCAGCTCGAGGATCGGCATCTCGTTCATCGGGTCGCAGCCGAGGACGAGGATCGCCCCGGCGTCGTCGATCGCCGCCGTGGGGACGCTCAGCTCGGGGGCCGCGAGCCGCGCCCGGGCGCCGCGGCTGAGGCCGGGGCGGGGCGTGGAGGTGACGTCGGCGGAGCCGAGCGCGCCGCGCACCAGCCGTTGGATCAGCCAGCCCTCCTCGTTCGAGGTGGCGCCGCCGACGATGGCCGCGGTCCGCCCGACCGCGGGAGCGAGGCCGGCGGCCGCCCGCTCGATCGCCTCCTCCCAGCTCGCCGGCTCGAGGCCGCCGCCGGCTCGGACCCGCGGCGCCAGCGGGCGATCCGGGCCGGCGAGCATCTGGTAGCCGAAGCGACCCTTGTCGCAGAGCCATCCATCGTCGACCTCCGCGTTGTCGCGGGCGAGAACGCGCGCGACCTTCTCGTCGCGAACGGTGAACTTGACGTTGCACTGGCTCGGGCAGAGGGTGCAGACCGAGCCCGCGTCCTCGATGTCCCACGGTCGCGCCCGGAACCGATACGCCTGGGAGGTCAGCGCCCCGACCGGGCAGAGCTCGATGATGTTGCCGTGGAAGGGGCCGATGTAGGGGCGGTCCTCGTGGGTCCCGACGTAGGACCGGTCGCCGCGTCCGAGGAGCTGCAGCTGCTCGTCCTCGGAGACCTCCTGGCTGAAGCGGACGCAGCGGTAGCACATGATGCAGCGCTCGCGGTCGATCCTGATCAGCGGCGAGAGCGGTAGCGGCTTCTGGAAATGGCGCTTCGGATCGACGACGCGGCTGCGTCCCGAGCCCCAGCCCATCGAGATGTCCTGAAGCGGACACTCGCCGCCCTTGTCGCAGACCGGGCAGTCGAGCGGGTGGTTGACGAGCAGGAACTCGACGATCGCGTTCTGGGCCTCCTTGACGCGGTCGTTCTGCGTGTAGACGACCATGCCGTCACGGACCGGGGTCGAGCACGAGGTCTGGAGCTTCGGGATCCCCTCGATCTCGACCAGGCACATCCGGCAGGCGCCGACCGGGTCGCCGAGCTTCGGTTCGTAGCAGAAGACCGGGATCTCGACATCGCCGTGCTTGGCGGCGTCGACCAGCATCGTTCCCTCGACGGTCTCGATCTCGACGCCGTCGACGACGATCGTGATCGGCTTCGCGCTCACGCTCCGACCCCTGCCGTCGCCACCGCGGGCTCGACATCGAGCGGGGCCGGCCCGGCCTTGCGGGCGCGGTCGATCGCCTCCTCGAACTCGTGGCGCCAGCGGCGCACCATCGAGCCGACCGGCATCGCCATCGAGTCGCCGAGGACGCAGAGGCAGTGGCCGATGATGTTCTCCTGGACCGAGGCGATGATGTCGAGGTCCATCGGCGTCGCCTCGCCGCGGACGACGCGTTCGAGCATCTTCACCGTCCAGTTCGTCCCCTCGCGGCAGGGCGTGCACTTGCCGCACGACTCGTGCCGATAGAAGCGCGCGGTGCGCAGCGCCATCTCCGGGATCGAGACGCTGTCGTCGGCGACGATGATCGACCCCGAGCCGAGCATCGAGCCGGCCTCCGCGAGCGCCTCGAACGAGTACGGGAGGTCGAGCTCGTCGGGACCGAGGACCGGCGCAGACGAGCCGCCGGGGTACCAGGCCTTGATCTTCCGGCCGGGCAGCGGGCCGCCGGCGAGCCCGAAGATGATCTCGCGGGAGGGGATCCCGAGCTCGATCTCGTAGTTGCCGGGGCGGCGCACGCAGCCGGACACGGAGACGACCTTCGTCCCGGTCGACTGCTCGGTGCCGAAGCTCTTGAACCAGTCGGGGCCGTTGTTGACGATGTGAGGGAGGTTGCTGAGCGTCTCGACGTTGTTGATCAGCGTCGGCCCGCCGTAGAGGCCCTGGATCGCCGGGAACGGAGGCTTCAGCCGCGGGTTGCCGCGATTGCCCTCGAGCGAGTCGAGCAGCGCGGTCTCCTCGCCGCAGATGTACGCACCCGCCCCGCGATGGACGACGATGTCGACGTCGGTCTTGCTGCCGAGGATGTCCTTGCCGACGTAGCCGGCCGCGCGGGCCTCGGCGACCGCGGCGTCGAGCCGGTCGGCCACCTCCGCGTACTCGCCGCGGATGAAGATGAAGGCCCGCGTCGCGCCCGCGGCCATCGCCCCGATCGCGACGCCCTCGACGAGCTGGTGCGGGTTCTTGAACATCAGCTCGCGGTCCTTGAACGCGCCCGGCTCGGACTCGTCGGCGTTGCAGCACAGATACTTGTCCATCTCGCCGTGGGGCAGAAAGCTCGCCTTCTTGCCCATCGAGAACCCGGCGCCGCCCCGGCCCCGCAGGCCGGATGCCTCGAACTCGCTGACGAGCTCGCCCGGCTCGCAGTCGCGGAACGCGCGCTTCAGGGCGGTGTAGCCGCCGAGCTGCTCGTAGGTCTCGATCCCGTGCAATCCGGGCTCGTCGAGGTGCCGGAAGAGGACCCTGGTCTCGAGGCTCTCAGGCACGCTGTTCTCCCGCTCGCGACACCTCGCGAAACCTACCGGTCCAATGGGTGTCCCGTGGCTGCGAAGCGGGCGGCGATGTCGCCGAACAGGGCAGCCCGATCGTGGTTCAGCCTGCGGCCGGTGACGCGCAGCGTGTGGATCCCGAGCCGCATCAGCTGCGCGTCCCGCATTCGGTCCCGCTCGGCGGCCGCCCAGTGGGCGTGAAAGCCGCGGCTGTCGAGCTCGACGACGAGGCGCGCTTGCGGCCAGTAGAAGTCAACGAGGAGGCCGTCGACGAGTGTGTTGCAGAGTGGCGATGGGAGCCCGAGCTCCGCGACGAAACGCGTGAAGTCGACCTCGAGCCCCTCGTTGGCAGTTCCGATGGGCATGTAGATGGCGAGCAGTCGCGACAGCGGCGCAATCCCTCGCCGCCCCGGATTGCGGGCGATGCAGGCATCGATGGCGTTCAGGTCGAGCAGCTCGCGACGCTCCGCTTCCTCGAGAATCCCCCGCACCACGTCGAACGGTGCGGTCTCGGCGAGGTCGAGGAACATCCTCGGAAGGGTTGTCACGGGCAGGCCGTCGATGCGTTCGACGTCGGCGGGATCGAGTCGGCGGCAACGGTGGATGGTGACGCCCTTTAGCCGCCGCGCGGAGCGATTGGTGGTCGTCACGTGGACACCACTTCGTTCCTTCGCGAGCCCCCGCTTGGCGGCGGAGCTGAGATGGCTGAGAACGGGGTCAGGGCGGCAGGCAAGGAGCGCCGCGTACCAATGGCCGTGAGCGACCAGCGGTTGAGCGCCGACCGCGTAGACCCGCGGATGAACCATCCGGAGCCGTGCGCAACGAAGGCGGTAGCGGATTGCGGGCGGCGTGAAGCCGAGCTCGAGCAGCTGATCGTGGGCGACGACCCCGTACTGCCGGCGAGCCAGGATCGCCATTCGATTCTCGCGCTCCACCGGACGTGGGTCGCTGAGGTGCTGCTCTACGTCATCTGAGCGACCCACGTCCGGCATGGGCGGGAGGTTGGCGGGCGAAAGCGCGCGGGTGGGCGCGAAACGCCACCGTTCGGTGGCTGTTGTGTGCCGAGGCTGAGTGGCGGCCGCGGGCTCAGCCCGCGCCCGCGACGCGGGGGTCGGGGTCGCCCCCGGGACCGCCGGCGAGCGGGCGGATCGCCATCGCCTTGCCGGGAAGGACCTCCCGGCCATCGCGAAGCGCCGTGATCGCAGCGATTGCGTCCTCGTCGTCGAGCGGCCCGTAGTAGCGCTCGTCGATCGAGGCCATCGGGGCGAGGTCGCAGGCGCCGAGGCACTCGAAGCCGCTGACGTAGAGCTCGCCGTCGGCGGAGACGGCGCCGCCGTGGGCGGCCAGCTCGGGGTCGGCGCCCGCCGCGCCGCAGAAGGAGCGGAGGAGCTCGTCGCCGCCCCGCATCCAGCAGGAGATGTTGGTGCAGACCAGCACCCGGTGGCGGCCCGCCGGCTCGAGGTGGAAGAGGTCGTAGAAGCTCGCCACCGCCTCGAGGAAGGCGGCGCTGACGGCCATCACCGCGGCGGCCTGGCGGATCCCCTCGGGCGTGCACCAGCCGTAGCGGCGCTGGACCGCGAACAGGGCGGGGATCGACGCCGAGCGCTTCTGCGGATAGCGGGCGACGATCTCCTCGATCTCCGCCCGCAGATCGTCGGGGACGTCGACCTCGTGGGCGGCGGGGGTCTGGATCGCGGCGCTGTCCTCGACGCCGGGATGGGCGGCGCCCTCGGCGCCGCCCGCACCCTCGCGATCGCCGGCGACCTCGGCACCGGCCTGGGCCGGCTCGCCGGCACCCGGCTTGCTCGCCTCGTCGGGGACCGGGGGCTCGCCGGAGCCGCCGCGGGCCTGCTCGCGCTCCCGCTCGCTGCGGTCGCTCTCCTCCATCAACGGTCGATCCCGCCGAGGATCGGATCGAGCATCGCGAGGTTGGCGATCAGGTCGGCGACGTAGCCGCCGACGCACATCTCACGCAGCGCCTGCAGGTTGACGAACGAGGGATCGCGCATGTGGACGCGAACGGGCTTCGCGGAGCCGTCGGCGACGAGGAAGACGCCGTACTCGCCGCGCGGGCCCTCGACCGGGAAGTAGACCTCGCCGGGCGGGACCCGGAAGCCCTCGGTGACGAGCTTGAAGTGCTGGATCAGCGCCTCCATCGAGGTCGCGAGCTCGTGCCGCGGGGGCAGGACGACGTGGCGGTCGTCGGCGATCCACGGCCCCTCGGGCAGCCCGTCGATAGCCTGCTCGATGATTCGCACCGACTCCCGCATCTCGGCGAGCCGCACCCGGTAGCGGTCCCAGTTGTCGCCGAAGGTGCCGATCGGGACGGCGAAGTCGAAGTCCCCGTACGGCAGCCCGCCCTCGACCTTGCGCAGGTCCCAGGGCTCGCCGGCGGCGCGCAGCAGCGGCCCGGTGACACCGAGCTCGAGCAGCCGCTCGCGCGGGACGATCCCGACGTCCTTCATCCGCCGCAGGAAGATCTCGTTGTGGTCGAGCAGCGCCTCGTACTCGTCGATCCGCCCCGGCATCAGCGCGCAGAACTCCCTGACCTTGCGGGCGAAGCCGAGCGGGATGTCCTCGACGACCCCACCGACCTGGAAGTAGCGGGTGTGCATGCGCTGCCCCGACGACATCTCGAACAGGTCGAGGACCGTGTCGCGCTCGCGGAAGCAGTACCAGAACATCGAGATCGCGCCGAGGTCGAGCGCCGAGGTCCCGAGCCCGACGAGGTGCGAGTGGATCCGGTTCAGCTCGAGGTGGAGGATCCGCAGCCACGCGGCCCGCGGCGGGATCTCGAGATCGAGCAGCGTCTCGGTCGCGCCGCAGAACGCCGCCATGTTCGAGTAATAGGCGAGGTAGTCCATCCGCTCGATGAACGGGATCACCTTCCAGTAGCTCTTGTCCTCGCAGGACTTCTCGATCCCCGTGTGGACGTAGCCCATCACCGGCTTCATGTCGCGGACGACCTCGCCCTCGAGGCTGACGAGCAGCCGCAGCACCCCGTGGGTGGCGGGGTGATGGGGCCCCATGTTGATCGTGAACAGCTCCTCCTCGCGCTCGAGCGCTGTTCGCTCGATCGGCGAGGTGCCGATCACCTGGGCCTCGGTGCGCCCGATCGCGTCCCGGCCCATCTGCTCGGGGGTCCGCACCGTGTCGGCGTAGTCGGGCGCCACGCGGTCGGATGCTCCGGTCGTCGGGTTCATCGCGCCCCGGCCCTCACTTCGTCCATCCCGGGACGGTGTCCTCGGTGTTGGTGAAGATCACCGGCTCGCCGCCGATCGGGAAGTCGCGGCGCAGCGGCCAGCCGACGTAGTCCTCGGGCATCAGGATCCGGCGCAGGTCGGGGTGGCCGCGGAAGACGATCCCGAAGAAGTCGTGGACCTCGCGCTCCTGGAAGTCGGCGGTCGGAAAGAGGTCGACCACCGAGTCGAGCTCGGGCAGGCTGTCGTCACCGGGGTCCGCGAGCAGCGCCTTCACTCGCAGGCGCTCGACTCGTGGCATGTTGAGGAGCTCGTAGTGGACCGCGAAGCGCGGCTCGGCCGGCAGGTAGTCGGCGCCGTGGACGCTGGCGAGGAAGCGGTACTCGTGCGCCGGCTCCTCCCTCAGGAAGGTGAGGATCTCGCGGATCTGGTCGGGGTCCGCGAGCAGCGCCGCCTGTCCGTGCTCGAAGGCGGTGCCGACGATCGCGTCCCCGTGGCGCGAGTTGATCTCGTGCGCGATCAGCTCGAGGCCGGGCGCGTCAGGCATCGCCTCTCCATCCGACCGGCGGCCGCGAGCTCGTCACCCGCTCGTCCTCGGCGGCCTCCTCGTAGGCGTCGCGCGCCTCGTGGCCGCTCAGCTCGGGGTGCTCGACCGGGGCGTGGAGCTCGGCGGCGCTCGGCGGCGGGCCGTGGCCGGTGACGATGCCGTCGGCGGGGGAGGTCCCCACCCGCCGGACCGGCAGCGCGCCCGCCTTCGACGACCGCTCGTCCTCCTCGGTGCCCGCGGCGCGGTAGCGCTCGCGCCAGCCGAGGTCGGGGTCACCGAAGATCTTGCGCTGGAGCTTGAGGATCCCGTAGATCAGCGCCTCCGGGCGCGGCGGGCAGCCGGGGATGTGGATGTCGACGGGCAGGAACTTGTCGGCGCCCTGGACGACCGCGTAGTTGGCGAACATCCCGCCCGAGGACGAGCAGGCCCCCATCGAGAGCACCCACTTCGGCTCCAGCATCTGGTCGTAGATGCGGCGCACGACCGGTGCCATCTTGATCGAGACGCGGCCGGAGAGGATGAGCATGTCGGCCTGCCGCGGCGAGGCGCGGAACACCTCGGCGCCGAACCGCGACGTGTCGTAGCGGGCGGAGACCATCGACATCATCTCGATCGCGCAGCAGGCGAGGCCGAACGTCGCCGGGAACAGCGAGTTGCCCCGCGCCCAGTTCTGGGCCCGCTCGAGCGTCGTCGTCAGGACCCGCGACTCGACGTACTCGTCGAGGTCGGCGCCGGCGAGGTCGCCGCGCAGCATGTCGCGCGCCTTGAGCTGGCGGACCCGCAGCTCCTCGGGGGAGCGCGGCTGATCGAGCGGGCTGAGCTCCCGCAGCTTCGTCCGCTCTACCTCCACGGCACGACCGCCCGCCTCATCGCCAGTTGAGGGCGCCGCGACGCCACACGTAGACGAAGCCGACGAGGAGCACGAAGATGAAGAACGCGATCTCGACGAGAACGAAGACGCTGTTGGAGACGTTGAGAAGGACCCCGACCGGATAGAGGAAGACGACCTCGATGTCGAACAGGATGAACAGCATCGCGATCATGTAGAAGCTGATCCCGAAGCGGAACGTGCGGGTCACCTCGGTCGGCAGGCCGCACTCGTACGGTTCGCTCTTCACGCGGCTCGGCCGGCTCGGGCCGAGCACGTGGTTGAGCGCGGTGAACGCGCCGCCGACGATCACGCCGAGCCCGGCGAAGACGATTACCGGTAGGTAGCTCTGAAGCACCTCGCTCCTTTTGCCTGGCTGCTTGCCACGGCGGTCAATCTATACCCCGCAGGCGCCGCCCATGATGACAGCGACGGCCGCCCTGCTATCAACCCCCCGCGATGCTGACCCTCCACCTGTTCGCCGCGATCACCGTGCTCGCGACCAATCTCGCGGCCGGCGTCTGGGGCGCCGGCTGCTGGTACCTGCGCAGGCCCTCGGTCGGGTTCTGGTACCTGTTGCGGGTCGCCCAGGTCGCGGTGGTCGTCCAGGTCGCGCTCGGCGCGTTGCTGACGCTGGAGGGGCGCGAAGCCGCCGACGGCCTCCACTACGTCTACGGGTTGCTGCCGATCCTCGTCGCCCTGCTCGGCGAGGGCGCCCGGGTCGTGGCCTCCGAGCACGAGCTCGAGGGCCTCGACTTCGACGCCCTGCCGCGCGACCGGCAAGCCGCCGTCGCCGCCGCGATCAGCCGCCGCGAGACGGGGATCATGGCCGTCTCGGCGCTCGTCATCTTCGGCCTCGCGCTGCGGGCGGCTTTGACCTCGCCGCTCTAGGTGAGCGGCCGGTAGGCGCCCGCGTGGAAGATCAGCGGGTCGCCGTCACGCTCGGCGACGCCGATCACCTCCCCGGTGACGATCACGTGGTCGCCGCCGGAGATCACGTCGCGGAGGGCGCAGCCGATCCAGACGATCGCCGCGTCGAGCAGCGGGATGCCGTCGCGCTCGGTCCAGCCGACCCCGTCCCACTTCTCCTCGACCGGGACCTTGAGCGCCATGCCGGCCGCGAGGTCGGCGTGCGCCGCGCCGAGGACGTTGACCCCGAACCGGCCGGCCGACTCGAGCGCCCGCAGGGTTCGCGAGCCCCGGTCGAGGCAGGCGAGCATCAACGGCGGCTCCAGCGAGAGCGAGTTGACGGCATTGGCGGCGAGGCCCGCCGGGCCGGCGTCGGTCAGCGCCGTGATCACCGTCACCCCGGTCGGCAGCCGCGACATCGCGTCGCGGAAGCGGCGCGCATCCGGCGCAGTGCTCGGTGATTGAGGCGGATCCGTCGCTGCCATGCCCTGCGCTGAAAAGTATGATGCCGACCCGTGCGCCGAGTTCTGATCCCGATCGCGATCGCCGCCACGGCCCTGCTGCTCGCCGCCTGCGGCACCGAGGACGTGTCGGTGACGAGCGCCGAGCAGGAGGAGGGCGCGCAGCTCTTCGCCGATCACTGCGCCGGCTGCCACACCCTGGCGGCCGCCGGCACCCAGGGCTCCGGCAACCGCTCGCTGCGGGTCCAGGGCCCGAACCTCGACCAGCGCGCCGTCTCCTACGAGGACGCTCTCTTCGCGATCCACAACGGCGGCGCCTCCGGCGCGGTCATGCCCCAGAACATCGTCGCCGGCGAGGACGCCGAGCAGGTCGCTCGCTTCATCGAGGAGTACTCGGGCTCCGAGGTCGAGGACGCCGGCACCGGCGACCCGTCCGCCGACGCTGGTTCCTAGGCCCCTGCTCGACCTGAGGCGCATCCGCGAGGATCCGGCACCGGCCCGCGCGGCGCTCGCCCGCGTCGGCGCCGCTGAGGATCTCGATCGCCTGCTCGAGCTCGACGCCCGCCGGCGCGAGCTCCTGCCCGAGGTCGAGGGCCTACGCGCGGAGCGCAACGCCGCCTCCGACGCGATCGGAGCGGCGAAACGGGAGGGTGGGGAGGGCGGCGACGCCGATCAGGCGATCGCGCGGATGCGTGCCGTCTCGGGCCGGATAAAGGAGCTCGAGGCAGAGCTCGAGGCGGTCGAGGCCGACCGTGAGGAGCTCGCGGCGACGATCCCGAACCCGCCCGACCCCGAGGCGCCCGACGGCGACAGCGACGAGGACGCCGTCGTCCTGCGTGAGGTCGGCGATCCCCCCGATCTCGACTTCGAGGCTCGCGATCATCTCGAGATCGGTCGCGACCTCGGCCTGATCGACACCGAGAAGGCGGCCGCCGCATCCGGCTCCCGCTTCGCCTACCTGCTCGGCGATCTCGTCCTCGTCGAGCTGGCGCTGATCCGCTTCGCGGTCGGGCTTCTCGTCGAGGAGGGGTTCACGCCGGTGGTGCCGCCGGTGCTCGTCCGCGAGCGACCCCTGTTCGGCACCGGGTTCTTCCCCGGCGAGCGCGAGATGATCTACGAGGTACCCCGCGACGAGCTGTTCCTGGTCGGCACCTCCGAGGTGGCGCTGGCCGCCCTGCACGCGGACGAGATCATCGAGCCCGGGAAGCTGCCGCTGCGCTACGCGGGCATCTCGACCTGCTTCCGCCGCGAGGCCGGCGCCGCCGGCAAGGACACGCGCGGGATCTTCCGCGTCCACCAGTTCGACAAGGTCGAGATGTTCTCGTTCGTCGAGCCGGAGGCGGCACGCGACGAGCACCAGCGACTGCTCGCGGTCGAGGAGCGGATCCTGGCCGCGCTCGAGATCCCCTACCGCGTCGTCGACATCGCCGCCGGGGACCTCGGCGCGTCCGCCGTCCGCAAGTTCGACTGTGAGGCCTGGATCCCGAGCCAGGGCCGCTACCGGGAGCTGACTTCGACCTCGAACACGACCGACTACCAGGCACGCCGGCTCGGCTGCCGCTACCGGAGCGCCGCCGGCGCCGCCCCCGAGCACGTCTCCACGCTCAACGGCACCGCGGTCGCGATCGGCCGCACCCTGATCGCGATCATCGAGAACCGCCAGCGGGCCGACGGCTCCGTCTCGATCCCGCCGGCGCTCGTCGCCGCCGGCGCCCCGGAGGCGCTCGGTTAGCCGGCCCAGGGCGAAGCAGGGCAGGGAAAGAGGCGGTGTGCCGTTCCCACACCGCCTCCTTTTCCCCCTCCTGGTCAGGAGCTCGGCGCGCCCTCCGGATCGAGCTCGAGGGCGCAAGAGTTGATGCAGTAACGCTGGCCGGTCGGGGCCGGGCCGTCCTCGAAGACGTGGCCGAGGTGGCCGCCGCAGCGGGCGCAAACGACCTCGGTACGGCGCATCAGCAAGCTGTTGTCGGGTCGGGTCTCGACCGCGTCGCTCGTGGCCGGCTCGAAGAAGCTCGGCCAGCCTGTCCCCGAGTCGAACTTCGTGCCGGATGCGAAGAGCTCGTTGCCGCAGCCGGCGCAGCAGTAGGTGCCGTCGTCCTTGACGTCCACGTAGCGACCGCTGAACGGGCGCTCGGTCGCCTGGTTGCGGAGGACCTCGTACTGCTCCTGCGTGAGCTCCTCACGCCACTGCTCGTCGGATTTCTCGATCTTGTCCATGCCCGGCCCTCATGCCGGCGGGAACCCGCGAAACGGCTTGGCGGGATCCGTGGAACGGCGAAGACGATCGTCAGTCCAGGATACTGATGCCCATCGTCGGCAATTCCGAAACGTCCGATGTCGACCCCGCAAACTCGGCCTTCTACATCGGCGGCGGCGATCGATTCGACGCGACGCCGCTGACCCGCGGTCCCTGGGACGGCGGCACTCAGCACGCGGGGCCGCCGGCGGCCCTCCTCGGCCGCGCCGTCGAGCGCCTCGACGGCGTCGGCGACGGGCCCGCAAGCCGCGCGGTCGGGCGGATCACGTTCGAGATCCTCGGCCCGATTCCGATCGCGCCGGTCGCGATCGCTGCCGAGGTCGTCCGCCCCGGACGGCGCGTCGATCTCGTCGAGGGGACGCTGAGCGGCGCCGACGGCGAGCCACTGATCCGGGCGCGAGCGTGGCGGCTTCTGCGCCGTGACCTCGCGCTTCCCGGCGGGCTCGATCCGCGGCGGCGACCCGTGCCGCCGGCCCCGGCCGAGCTGGCCCCGGCCGATGCGTTCTTCCCGACCGGGCACGCCGTCGGATATCACACGGCGATGGAGTACCGGTTCGCGGCCGGGTCCTTCGTCGAGCGCGGGCCCGGGACCGTCTGGATGCGCATGCGACACCCGCTCGTCGCCGGCGAGGAGCCGACGCCGCTGCAGCGGGTCCTGATCGTCGCCGACTCCGGAAACGGCATCTCGGCGACGCTCGACTTCGAGCGCTGGATCTTCATCAACGTCGATCTGACCGTCCACCTCAGCCGGATGCCCGCCGGCGAATGGGTCTGCCTCGACTCGGTCACGGTTCCCGAGCCCGACGGCATCGGGCTCACCGACACCGTTCTCCACGACGAGCACGGCCCGATCGGCCTCGCCGCTCAGACGCTGCTGGTCGACGAGCGGTGAGGGGGGCGTCAGCGCCGTGCAGCTGCGAGCAGCGCGTCGGCGAGCCGCTCGGCGACGGACGGCGCCACGTCGAGGTAGAGCGCCGGCTCGACCAGCTCGAGCTCGATCACGGCCGGGCCCGATTCGGCGGCGACGATGTCGACGCGGGCGTAGAGCGGATCGCCGGGGGCAGCGGCGACCGCTGCCGCCGCGACCTCGCGAGCGCGGTCGTCCGCCGCCGCGGCGGCGTGGGTCCCGCCGTAGTCGGGGTGGACCCTGAAGTCGCCGCGGGCGGGGAGCTTGCGCAGCGAGTGGGTGAGCTCGCCGTCGACATAGACGAGGCTGAGCTCACCCTCCTCGGCAACCGACGGCAGGTATGGCTGGGCCATAGTCGCGACCTCGTATGCCCCGAGCATCCGCTCGACCTGTGCCGCATCGACGCGGGTGAGGTTGCGGGCGCCGAGATCGACCACGGGCTTGATCACGACCGTCTCCCAACGCCGCGCTCCGATCTCGACGGCCGCTTCGGCGGTCGCTTCGGGATCGACCCAGACGGTCGAGATCGTCGGCACGCCCGCCGCTTCGAGCTCGAGCAGGTAGCGCTTGTCGAGGTTCCATTCGGCGAGCTCGAGCGGGTTGACGAGGCACGTCGCCCCCGCGACCGCGCGGAGCCAGCGCCGGAACTCGTCCTCCCGCTCGTGGTAGTCCCAGGTCGAGCTCGGCATCGCCAGGTCGAACGCGGCCCAATCGACGGCCGGATCGCTCCAGGCCGGCGCCTCGACCTCCGCGCCGCGCCGGCGCAGCGCCGGGGCGAGGAAGTCGACGTCCTGGTCGCGCTCGATCGGGCGCTCGCAGGTGACGAGGGCGATCCGCACCGCGGCTCAGCCGCGCCGGCCGGCTGCCGCCGGCTTCGCCCGGGCGGCGTTGCCGGCGATCGAATCGACCAGTTGCGGCCAGAGCTGCCGCGGGAGGTCGTGACCCATCCCGTCGATCAGCTCGATCCTGGCGCCGGCGATCGCCCGCGCCACCGCCTGGCCGGCCGTCGGCGGCATCAGCTTGTCCTCGCGACCATGAATCACCAGGGCCGGGCAGGTGATCCGGCGAAGCTCGGCGGTCCGATCGCCGGAGGCCATGATCGCCATCAGCTGGCGGGCCGTGCCGGTCGGGTAGTAGCAGCGGTCGTACATCAGAAGCGATCGCTCGCGGAGACGCTCGTAGTCGGCCGGGTATCCGGGCGATCCGATCCGCGTGAAGAGCCGCGCGACGAAGGCGGCGTAAGCCTCGCGCTCGCGCGGCGGCTTCGCCAGCAGCGTCCCGATCACGCTCAGCCGCGGCATCACCTCGACCCGGCGCCCGCCCGGCCCGGACATGATCGAGCAGAGCGAGAGCACCCGGTCGCCGTGGCGGGCGGCCAGCGTCTGGGCGATCATGCCGCCCATCGAGGCTCCGACGACGTGGGCCCGCTCGACCTCGAGGCGGTCGAGCAGGGCCGCGGCGTCGCCGGCCATGTCGGCGAGCGTGTAGGACGCTGCGCCGGTGAGCCCGAGTGCGCCGGCGATCACGTTGGGCGGACCGCCGCCGACCTTGGTCGACAGGCCGATGTCGCGGTTGTCGAAGCGGACGACGCGGTACCCGCGGCCGACGAGCTGCTCGCAGAACTCCTCGTCCCAGGCCAGCATCTGCATGCCGAGGCCCATGACGAGGAGAACCGTCGGGTCGGAGGGATCGCCGAAGCTCTCGTAAGCGATTCCGATGCCGCCGCCGACGTCGGCGATCTCGACCCGCTCGCGGGCCTGGTCCTCAACGATCATCGGCGCCATTCTCCAGCAACGCCTTGAGCCGTGCCAGCGTGCGCTTCGCCTCCCGCTCGCCGGAGACGGCGTTGAAGGCGCGCGCCGCCAGCTTCCCGATCTTGCCGCTCGGAAGGTCGAAGCAGTTCTCGTAGTCGAAGCGGGTGCCGCCGTCGACCTCGCTGAGGTCGTAGACGATCTCGGCCGTGGCACCCGCCGCCGCCTTGCCGCGCCAGCGGGCGTGGCGGGGGCGCCGGCAGGCGACCACCTCCCAGTGGACCTTCAGCGGCACCCCCTTGAGCCGCATCTTCTGGCGGAAGCGACTCCCGGTCTCGAGCTCGCCCGCCGGCACGTCGGCGACCGAGTGGTGGATCGTCACCCACTCGCCGAGCCGCTCGGGGTCCATGACGAGGTCCCAGACGGCATCGATCGGGGCGTCGATGTCGATCGCCTGCGAGACGACGTCAGCCATCGCCGCGCTCCTGCTCGGCGAGTGCCCGCTGGATCGCGACGTTGAGGGGCTCGGGGCTGATGTCGAACAGGGCGGCTCCGGCCGGATCGCGGACCGCGGTGTCGTCGGCGAGCCCGAGCCCGAGCTCGGTGGCGACCTCGGGCGTGCCGGCGGTCACGGCGCCGGCGCCGGCGGCGACGGCCGCCGGGGTCGCGATCCACCCGGGCAGCGGCACCCGCAGCGGCGCTCGGCGCCCAGTCTCCTCGCTGAAGCGAGCGATCACGTCGAGGTGACGCATCACGTCGGGCCCCCCGATCTGGATCTCGCGCCCCGCCGCCGCCGCGATCCGGGGAGCCGCGCGGAGATAGGCGACGACGTCGCGAATGCCGATCGGCTGGGTCCGTGACCGGAGCCAGTCCGGCTCCGGCACCGCGGGCAGCCGGGCGGAGATCGACCGCAGCAGCTCGTATGACTCGCTCCCCGGGCCGATGATCATCGCCGCCCGGAAGTAGGTCAGCGGCGGCCCGCAGCGGCGCAGCGCCTCGGCGGTGTGATGGCGGCTGTCGAGGTGGGGCGAACCGCCCTCGTCGGGGCCGAGGCCGCCGAGGTAGACGACCCGTTCGACGTCTGCCGCGCCGGCCGCCTTCGCAAACGCCTCGGCGGCGGCCGCCTCCCGCCGCGAGTAGTCGCCGCCGGCGCCGAGCATGTGCACGAGGAAGTAAGCGACGCCGACCCCGTCCATGGCGGCGCCCAGATCCGGAGCACGGTCGAGGTCGGCCTCGAACAGCTCCACCTCGGGCCCGAGGATGCGGCGGCCGCGCTCGGCGTCGCGGACGAGCGCGCGGACGCGGACGCCGTCGGCGAGCAGCGCCGCCACGAGCCGCCGCCCGATGACGCCGGTGGCGCCGGCGACCAGGTAGGCGGGCGGCTGCCCGCCCGCAGACGCGCCCGCCGCGGTCAAGGAGCCTCCGCGCGGGAGCCCGGCGGGGTGGAGCGTTCGATCGCCAGGAAGTCGAGACGCGGCAGCGATCGCAGGTAGGCGTTGCAGATGAGGATGTGGATCCGGAGCTGCGTCTGCGAGTAGAGCCACGCGCCGAAGCGCGAGAAGCGGCCGCTGCCACGCAGGCCGGGATAGAAGCTCTCGACCTCGACCCGGGCGAGGAGGGTGACCTGGTCGCTCATCGCATCGACCTCGTCGTCGACGCCGTCGCGGTCGAGGCGCTCGATCGACACCTGCAGCGAGCCCTTGCCGCGACCCTCGCGGGCGACGAGGAGGCCGCGCTCGATCGGCCAGACGACCCGACCGCGGCCCTCGCCGGTCTCGTAGCGGGGGGTCCCGAAGCGGAGCAGGGGGATCCGCCCGAATGCCATCAGGGTGCGAGCGTTGGCCGAGTAGTGGACGCGAATGGTCCCGAGCGACAGGCGGTGCAGGAGCACCCAGTAGGCGCGGGCGAGCAGCTCGAGGTTGTCGGGGACCCAGATCCGATCGAGGACGGCGCGATCGAGGACGACCTCGCCCTCCTGGACCGAGCCGACGGCGCCGCGCGCCGGCACCTCCTCGGGCTCGGGTTCGAGGATCGAGACCTGGGGAGCTTCGGTCATCGTGAGCCGTCGAGGCTCCAGAACCCGTCGGCGCCGACGTAGTCCTGGGTTGCGATCCGCCCGAGCTCCTCGCGTGCCCGGTCGAATGAGGTGGCGCAGACGGTCGCCACCTCCTGGGTCGCGAGCGGGAACCCGCGCCACGCGAGCACCTCCTCCGCCGACTCGGGGGGTGGCCGGCGGTCGAGGCCGGGGACGAGGTTGGCGAGCACCGCGTCGTAGACGGCGAACGGCTGGAACCCCGGGATCGAGATCGTCACCCCGTCGGTGAGCCGCGTGATCTCGTAGCTCGGGCAGCTGTAGCGCCGTCCGCCCGACCAGTTGGCGAGCTTGTGGTCGAGGACGCGGGCCGCCGGCATCGGCCGCCGCGCGAGCGCGGCCTCCTCCTCGAGCGCCCGCTCGACCTCCTCGTCGGCCAGCCAGGCCTCGAGCTCGTCACCGATCCCGGCGTCGGCGGCGGCAGCGCGGATCGTCGCCTCCTCGTCGACGAGCTCGCCGCGGAAGTTGCGGATCCGGAGGCTGCGCAAGGCGCGGCGGAGCGTCCGGTGGTCGGCGTGGAGGCGGCATGCGACCACGAGGCGGCAGGCGTCGATGCTGGGCGGCACGTACGGCTTCGGGCGGGTGTCGATCGGCATCAGGTGCTCGGCGGCGACCTGACCGACCGCCGACGCGAGCTCCTCGGGGGTGAACTTCGCGGCCTGCTCCTCGCGGGTGCGGGCGAGGACGACCATTCGCGGCTCCCATTCGATCCGTCCCTCGTAGAGCCAGTCGATCCGGTGCCGGCAGGGCTCGGCGCTGTAGGCCCAGGGGCAGGTCGGGTCGGTGAACTCGGTGATGCGGACGCAGATCTCGCTCATCGCGGAGGCAAGTTTGACGGAGCCGCACCCGCGGCGGCCGGAAACGGGAAGCGCCGCCCCGGATCGGATCCAGGACGGCGCTCGGGGTGGGGGAGGGTGAGCCGCCGGAAGGCGGCAGACGTCGGGCGGCTAGAGGCCCTTCGGGTGGCGGACCTTGAACTTGCCGGAGGTCGAGCGCTTGCTGCGGCTCCAGCCGGGACCGTTGCCGCGGGTGTTCGAGGTGTCGAAGCGGAGCCCGGCGACGATCATATAGGCGTGGGATGGGTTGCCGTAGACGCTGATCCAGTCGCCCTTGCCCTTCGAGCCGTAGTGCGAGAGGCCGGTCGAGTCGAGCGGCGTCTTCAGCAGGCCGCCGCCGTGGAGGGCGTAGCTGACGGCGCCGGAGCAGTCGTAGCCCCGGTCCTTCCAGTCGCCGTGGCCGCCGCCCCACTTGTAGGGCTTGTTGCGGATCTTGTTGGCCGCCGCGATCACCCGCTGGACCCGCCGCGGCGCGTCCGCCGGGGCGATCGCCCGGCCACCGACGAGCTTCGCCTTCGATCCCGCGACCGTCTCGCTGGTCGTCGTCGAGAGGCCGCCCCCGGCGGTTGCCGTGGCGGTCGGCAGCAGCGCCAGGGCCGCGAGCACGGCCAGCACGGCCATCCGCGGAAGAGTTAGGTGTGAGCGCACGTAGGACTCCTTCTTCGGCCTACGGGGTTAGCTGACGGGCTAGCGCTAAAGGAGCTTGCGCTTCCGCCTCTCGGCGGATTCGCCCCAACTCTTGGTTCCCCCGCTCCCGCCCTCGGGGGCGGGACTCGGCTTTACCATTTGCAAGGTTCGCGCAGGCTACACGATCCCCTCCCCGGATGAAGTCTTGCTCATCGATTCCTTGCAGTTTGCTCTCGCCGCTCACGTTCCCGGCTGCAGGCCGCCGCGGACCATCTCGGGGGTGATCACGGAGGCAGCTGGGGGCCGCCGGTCGCTACCGTGGCGGGCCGTCATGGGTCGCCTCCGCAACCTCACGATCTCGCGGCGCGCCTACTTCGTGGTCGCCGCGGTCGCGCTCGGCTCGCTGGCGATGATCGTCCTCACCGGGGCCGCGGTCCGGCTCACGGCCTCGGGGCTCGGCTGCCCGGACTGGCCGAAGTGCTACGGCGGCACCGTCCCGCCCGCCGACCTCAACGCGGTGATCGAGTACGGCAACCGGATCTTCACCGGCTTCGTCGGGATCATGGTGATCGCCGCCTGCGCGCTCGCGTACTTCCGCCGGCCCTATCGCTGGCACCTGGTCCTGTTCGGGGCGTTCCTGCCGCTCGGGGTGATCGCTCAGGCGGGCCTGGGGGCCCTCGTCGTCAAGTATCACCTCGCGCCCGGCCTCGTGATGGGCCACTTCATCCTCTCGATGCTGCTCCTCGACGCCGCCTTCGCGCTGATGTGGTGCTCGCGCTACGAGCCCGACGAGCGCCGCCGCTCGAGCGATCGGCTCGGGGTCTGGTCGGTTCGCGCGCTCGTTCCGCTTGGGCAGCTCACGATCCTCGCCGGGACGATCAGCACCGCCTCCGGCCCCCACCCGGGCGACCACGACGGCGACCTCGTGCAGCGCTTCGACTTCAAGGGGACCGACACCCTGCAGTGGGTCGTCGAGCGGCACTCGATCCTCGCCGCGGTCTTCGGCATCGCGGCGATCGCCGTCTGGTTCGTCCTCGCTCGCTCCGGCGGCGACCGGAGGGCGCTGCGCCCGCTGACGGCGCTGATCGGGCTGATCGCGCTCCAGGCCGCGATCGGCGGCATCCAGTGGGCGCTCGAGCTGCCGGCGCTGCTCGTCTGGTTCCACATCGCGGTCGCCGTCGCGACCTGGCTGACCGTGCTCTGGACCGTCGCCGCCGCCGGCCGCCTCGAGCCGCGGCTGCGGCCGGAGATCGAGTCCGCGTCGCGCCGGCGCGAGGACGAGCCGGTGGGGACGACGGCCTGAGGGGCCGATCCGACCGCGCCCAGGGCCGGTGTCGTTCTGGACGTTATCCTTTGCCGGAGAGCGACAGCCTATGACGGAGGAATGAGGGTCATGGATGCACGACGGCTCCGTGGCCGCCTGGCCGTCGCCGGGGTCTCGATCGGCCTCGCGTTCGGAGTTGGCGGCTGCGGCGACGACGACTCCGCCGCGGCGAGCGTCGGTGCTTGCATCGACGCTGACAACGTCGTCGTCGACTGCGGCTCGTCGGAGGCGACGAAGCGGCTGGTCAGCGACCAGAGCGAGCCGGATGCGATCGCCTGCGTCGAGATCGGCGACAAGCCCCAGACCGAGGTCGAGGTGGACGGGACGACCTTCTGCGCGGAAGACCTCTAGCCGGGGATCGCCGGCCCTGCTGCCGCTCAGCCTGCGAGCTGCGCGGCGAGCTCTTCGATCGGCGTGTCGCCCCCGACGATCTCGATCGTGCGGTCGCCGGGCCAGTCGACGAGCAGGGTCGCGATCACCGCGGCGACGTCGGCCCGCGCGATCTCGCCGCGCTCGACCGACTCCGCCGCGGTCACGGTGCCGGCGGGAGGGTCGTCGGTGAGCATTCCCGGCTTCACGATCAGGTGGTCGAGCCCGCTCTCGCGCACGGCGGCATCGGCCTTGCCCTTCGCGCGCAGGTAGACGTCGAACGTCTCCTCGCCCTCGCGGTCGGGGTCGGCACCCATCGAGCTGATCACGACGAACCGCGGGATCCGGTTGCGGCGGGCGGCGGCGAGCAGCTTGACGACCCCGCCGAAGTCCATCGTCTCCTTGCGCGCCGGCCCGCTCCCCGGCCCGGCGCCGGCGGCGAAGACGATCGCGTCGGCCTCGCCGGCGGCGCGTGCGACCTCGTCGTCGCCGGCCGCCTCGAGGTCGCAGACCACCGCCTCGGCGGCGCCTGCGGCCTCGACCTCGGCGACGTGATCGGGGTTGCGGATCAGCGACCGGACCTCGACGCCGCGCTCAGCGAGCAGCCGGGTCAGCTCCATCGCGGTCTTTCCGTGTCCGCCGGCGATCACCACGCGCATGGCCGGGTTCTACCCGATCGCGTGCCCGGCCAAGCGCGGCTCAGCCCAACGGGTCGGTGCCGCAGCGCGCGAACCAGGGCAGCCGGCCGAGCGGCGCCTTCACCGTGGCCGTGCGCGGACCCCGGTAGCGCCGGCCGTGGGCGGACTGCCAGCAGCCGCGCGGGAAGTAGACGCGGCGCGAGCGGCTGCCCTCGGTGACGACCGGCGCCACCAGCACGTCGGGCCCGAGCATCCACTGCTGCTCCTCGGCCGCCGCCCTCCGGTCGCCGGGAAACTGCAGCCAGAGCGGCCGTGCGATCGGGATGCCGGTGGCGTGGGCATGGCGCCAGAGGCGCATGATCAGCGGCTCCGCCCGCTCGTGGAGGCGGGCCAGGCGCTTGTAGGTCCGGAGCGTGGGCTCGCCGTAGGACCACGGCGTGTGGGTCCCGGCGGCCACCGAGCCGTGGATCCGGAACATCGGTGACAGCGCCGCCCACTCCGTCCAGCGGATGAAGAGCTCCCGGCTCGTCGCTCCGTAGGGGACGTCGTAGAAGCCGCCGATGTCGGTCGTGAAGCCGTAGGCGCCGCCGATTCCACGGTTCAGCATGTCGGTGGTCAACGAGGCGATCCCGGCCGAGCGGCTCCAGTCGGTCGTCTCGTCGCCGGGGAAGTTGGCGAACTCGAAGCGGGCGGCGCCCGGAGTCCCGGAGTAGCCATTGCGCGTGAAGTAGTAGATCCGGCGGCCGGGGTGGCGGCGCTCGAACGAGCGCACCGCCTGCCGGGTCGCCCGATGGAAGAGGATCGGCAGCCGGTTGTGCATGGTCGCTCCGGTGGAGCCGTCGTCGAAGTGCATCCCGACCTGCACCTGCTCGCCGAAGTCCTGCATGAAGCCCTCGGCGCCGAGCCGGAGAGCATCGCGGACGCGCCCCTTCCACCAGCGCAGCGCCGCCGGGTCGGTGAAGTCGATCTGGGCGCCCGGCGCGCTGAAGTTGGATTCGAAGACGTACGGCTCGCCGTTGTCATGGGTCGCCACGAAGCCGCGATCGATCGCCTCCTGGAAGGCGCTCGGGTCGTCGGTCCCGATCTCGTCCTCGCCGACGAACGAGCGGAAGTAGAGGAGCGGCCTGATCCCGCGACCCCGGAGCTTCGCGATGACCCGCTTCAGGAACGGCCGCGGCAGGAACTGCCAGCCCTCGATCCGGTAGGCATCGAGGGCGACGTCGTTGGCGCGCATCGCCCGGAGGTCGGCGCGCACGTCGTCTGCGTACTCGTCGGCGGGCTGCTCGGGGAACTGGACGAGCCGGTCGAGCGCGGGGCCGACCGCCCAGCGGGGCGGGACCATGTGGCGGCCGCTGATCGCCGTCAGGCGCCGGATCGTCGAGCGGGACGAGCCGGGGGCGACCACGTAGTCGATCCTCGGCGCCGCGGCCTGCACCTGCCAGGCATCGGGCCGGTCGGAGGCGAGCCGCCAGTCGGAGAGCTCGTCGCGATCGAGCAGGAAGCCGTAGCCGCCGGGCGAGATGAAAGAGGACTGCACGTAGTAGGCGGCGTGCTCGCCGTTCGGAAACAGGTGGCGATCGGGATTCGGCACGCCCGGAGGGGTCGGACCGCCAAGCCCGGGCGAGCTCAGGTTCTCCTGCTGGGTCCAGTTGTAGAACTCGCTCCCGGCCTGGTCGAGCGAGTTGTGACGGCCGCCGAACCCGCGGAAGGCCTGATCGGAGGGGGACGCGAACGAGTCGCCCATCGCTGCGACCCCGCCGGGGTCGTCGGGGCGGGCAGCGAGCGCGATCGTCCCCGGCCCCGGCCCCGCCTCGAGGTCCACGATCAGCCGGCGGCCGCTCGGGTCGCTGGTCGAGACCACGAGCCGCAGCCCCGCGCGCGTCCGTCGCGCCCGCTCGACCGCCACAGCGCCGTACTCGGTCCCGCCCTCGGTCACGGTGTCGAGGTTGCCGTTCCACTGGAAGGTCGGGAACTGCTCGATCGCCACCCACCCGACGAGGAACGTGAGCGGTGCGTAGAGCGTCGGCGGCGGCGGGTCGAGCGTGCCGAACTGCGATCGCGGTGTCGGCGGGACGGCCCGCGAAGCGCCGGCGCGGCCGCCGAGCTGGCGCAGCACGGTCTCGCCGCTCGCGTTGGCGAAGCTGATCCGCAACGGGTCGAAGCGGACGTGCGCCGAGGCTCTCGGCACCGCCACCGAGGCCCGGCCGGGCCCGATCCGTGTTTCCACGTCGCCTTGCGCGGGTGCGGGCAGGACGAGCAGGGTCGCGAGCGCAGCGATCAGGTGGCGTGGACGCGGTGATCGCATGGCGAGGCCAGCCTACGGCCGGCGGGCGCCTACGCGCCGAGCGCCGAACCCGCGCGCCGAAGCGGGGCCGGCGTTCGCCGGCCCCGCCGATCGCGGATCTCCGCTCAGCCCTTGCTCGGCTGCGGGACGATCCGGATGTAGGGAATCGGCGACTCCCAGCCGTCGGGCCAGATCTCGCGCGCCTCGTCCTCGGAGACGGAGCCGGAGATGATCACGTCGTCGCCCTGCTGCCACTGAGCCGGCGTCGACACCTTGTTGTTGGCGGTGAGCTGGAGCGAGTCGATCACCCGCAGTACCTCGTCGAAGTTGCGGCCGGTCGTCATCGGGTAGACGAGGATCAACTTGATCTTCTTGTCGGGGCCGATCACGAACACGTTGCGGACCGTGGCGTTCTGGGCCGGCGTCCGCTCGGTCGGATCGCCTTCGACGTCGGCCGGCAGCATCCCGAAGGCCTTCGCGACCTTGAACTCGGGGTCGGCGATGATCGGGTAGTTCGGGGCGGTGCCCTGCGACTTCTCGATGTCGACCGCCCACTTCTCGTGGTTCTCGAGCGGGTCGACGGAGATGCCGAGGATCTTGACCCCGCGCTCCTCGAACGCCGGCTTGATCGCTGCCATGTAGCCGAGCTCGGTCGTGCAGATCGGGGTGAAGTTGCGCGGGTGCGAGAACAGGACGGCCCAGGAGTCGCCGATCCAGTCGTGGAAGCTGATCGGTCCCTCGGTGGTCTCCGCTTCGAAGTCGGGGGCCGTCGATCCAATCGTGAGGCTCATGGGTGGACTCCTTTCAATCGTTCAGATCAGGATCAGGTGATAGGGGGGTGAATCGGGGGTGGGAATGCGGTTGCACCCTTCAGACTAGCGAAAACACCGAATCCGGACCTGATTTCAGGTGATTCATCTCTGCCTCGAGGCCGGTCGCGCGGCAACGCCGACCATCGCGGCGGGGGGCATCGCCTCCGTCACGGTCCGCGTGACCTCCCAGCCGGCGCCGGCGAGCATCGCCCCGAGCGAGGACGCGAACCGGTCCGCCGCCCCCTGCGGCCACGCCGGCGGCTGGTTGAACACGAACAGCTCGCCGCCCGGCCGGAGGAGCTTCCGGGCACGGTTCAGGAAGGAGGGGGCCTGATCGGCTCGCCAGAACGGCGCGACGTTGATGGCGAAGATGCGGTCGAACCGCTCCTCCGCGGGATCGAAGTCCTCGAACCGCGACTGTTCGACCCGGACGCGACCGGCGTCGAGGTGCTCCCCGTTGCGAGCTCGGGCCGCGGCGGCCATCTTCGCCGAGCGGTCGATGCCCGTGACCCGGCCGCCGCCGGGCCGCTCGGCGAGCAGCGACAGCGCGACCCCGTGCCCGCAGCCGACCTCGAGGATCCGCTCGCCGGCGCCGGGATCGAGCGCCGCGACCGCCGCGACGATCCGCGGCGACGGGCGGGCGGCGGCCACGTCAGCGCCCCGCCCGGAATCCGCGCAGCCGCAGCGAGTTGCTGACGACGAAGATGCTCGAGAGCGCCATCGCGGCGGCCGCGACGACCGGGTTGAGGTAGCCGCTCATCGCCAGCGGCAGCGCGGCGACGTTGTAGGCGAACGCCCAGAACAGGTTGCCCTTGATCGTCCCGAGCGTCCGTCGCGAGAGGCGGATCGCATCGGCGGCTGCATGGAGATCGCCGGAGACGAGGGTCAGGTCGGATGCCTCGATCGCGACGTCGGTGCCGGTCCCGATCGCCAGGCCGAGGTCGGCCCGGGCGAGCGCCGGCGCGTCGTTGACGCCGTCGCCGACCATCGCGACCGTCCGGCCCTCGGCCTGCAGTCGCTTGACGACGTCGGCCTTGCCGGCCGGCAGCACCTCGGCGATGACGTCGTCGACGCCGATCCGCGCGCCCACCGCGCGGGCCGTCTGCGCGTTGTCGCCGGTCAGCAGGATCGTGCGCAGGC
>DASSEM010000009.1:0-3602 GCA_035695265.1 Solirubrobacterales bacterium | reverse complement strand
CTCGGATCCGAGGCGCAAGCGCGTGCCGAGGAGATCGCCGGGCAGGTGACGCAGGCCGCGCAGCGACTCGGGATCGAGCTCCAGGACGCCTAGATCGTGGGGGCGGTCACGGGCAGGCTCTCGATCCGGAAGGCCGCGACGCTCGCCGTCGCGGCCTTCCTGCTGCTCGGGGCCGGCGCCGCCCACGCCGCCGATCGCGACACGGCGGTGAAGCCGTGGGCGGCCGCGGAGGCGATCCGGACCTCGCTCTTCGACGCCCGCAGCGATCTGCTGCTCGACGGCGAGCGCTCCGAGCGAGCCGCCGCGAAGGCCCGCGATGCGCTCGCCGGCCGCTTCGAGCGTGACCTCGCGCGCTTCGCGCCCGCCGAGCTCCGCGATCTGGACGGTGCCCTCGACGCGGCCGATGCCGCGATCGCGGCGGCCGATCCGGTCGCGCTCGCCACCGCATACGGAACCGCCGTCGCGGCGCTGCGACACGGCGCCTACGAGGTGACCCTCGCCTACACCGAGCGCGAGCAGCCGGAGCGCGCCGGCGAGTGGCTGCTGATCCGCGACTTCCGCCAGGCGACCCGCTACACCCGGCCCGGCGTCGACGCGACCACCGCGCTCGACGCCCTCGCCGCCGGCGATCTCTCCGCCGCCGAGGCCGTCACCCAGATCCGCAAGGACCTCCTCGACGCGTACCAGTCGCGCCTCGTCGAGTATCTCGACGAGGCGGGGACAGAGAGCGAGCGCGGCTCCGAGCCCGCGGTCGCCGAGTCGCTCGCGATCGCGTCCGGCTACTGGCGGATGCTCGCGCCCGAGTACGAGGAGCAGCGGGGCGGATCCGAGCGCGAGGCCGCCGACGCGGAGTTCGCGGCGCTGCCCGGCTACGCCGCCACCCCACGCCAGGTTCCCGGCGCCGTAAGCAGGGCCGAGGCCCTGCTCAACCACTTCACCGCGGCGCCGTTCACCCCCGAGGAGCAAGCCCGCCGCGCCCAGCAGCTGATCCGATTCATCGACCTGATCCCGGTCGAGTACGACCACGGCGTCTCCGGCACCGAGGTGACGATCCCGTTCGAGATCACCGAGGCGATCGCCTTCGTCGACGCCGCTCAGTCGGCCCTCAACGACCTCTCCCCCGAGCTCGAGGAGCTCGATCCCGGGGGGCTGGCAGACCTCGAGGCCGTGATCGACGAGATCGCCGCCTACCTCGACGACGCCAACGAGGGCGTCCAGGTCGTCGAGCTGGAGACGATCGAGGACGCGCACGAGCGGGCGACGGCGCTGATCGACGAGACCTTCCCGGGGCCGTGGAAGGAGTCCAGCGACGAGGCCGACTTCGACCTGATCGAGATCAGCCTCGACCAGATGGAGGCCGCGGTCGCGGCCGGCCAGCCGCAGACCGCCGAGCAGGCGCGGCTCACCGCCTACGCCTTCTTCGAGTTCGGCCCTGAGATCAAGCTGAAGGCGTTCGACCCCGGCCTAACGACCGAGATCGAGGGTTTGATGTGGTACGGGGCGCGGGGCTTCGACGGGCTCGCCTCGCAGATCGCCGACGGCGCCGGCGCCCGCGAGATCCGGACGACCAGGCTCGAGCTCGACGAGGCCCTCGCCGACGCGCGGGCGAAGACCGGCGAGGGCGGGAGCGCGACGACCGTGATCACCAACTCGGCCCTGATCGTCTTCCGCGAGGGCCTCGAGGCGATCCTGATCATCGCCGCGATCACCGCGAGCATGCTCGGCACCAAGCGCGCGCTGCGCCGGCCGATCCTCCGCGGCGCCCTGCTCGCCGTCCCCGCCAGCATCGCTCTCTTCTTCGTCGCGACCCTGATCCTCGACTCGCTCTCCCAGTACGGCGAGAAGCTCGAGGCGGTGGTCGGCCTGATTGCGATCGCCGTGCTCTTACTGGTGCTCAACTGGTTCTTCCACCGGGTCTACTGGACCGAATGGATCAAGGGCCACCGCGAGCGCAGCAAGGAGCTGCTCGCCGAGGGCGCCGGCGCCGCCGCCGGTGCGGCCGCCGGTACGATGGCCGGCCTATACCTGCTCGGCTTCACGAGCGTCTTCCGCGAGGGCTTCGAGACGGTTCTGTTCCTGCAGTCGCTGCAGCTCAGCTCCGGGACCGGGATCGTCCTCGGCGGGGTCACGCTCGGCCTGCTCGCCACCGCCATCGTCGGCTACGCGACCTTCGCGCTCGAGCGCAAGCTCCCCTACAAGCGCCTCTTGATCGTCACCGGCGTCCTGATCGCGCTCGTCCTGATCGTCCTAGTCGGCAACACCGTGCGGACCCTGCAGGGCGTCGGCTGGCTGCCGATCACGCCGATCGACGTCGACCTGCCCCTGTGGATGGGCACCTGGCTCGGGATCTTCCCGACCGTCGAGAGCCTCGTCGCGCAGGCGGTCGCGTTCGCCTTCGTGATCGGCAGCTACTTCGCCGCCGAGTGGATCCGCAAGCGCAACGTCCGCAAGGCGGCCGCGAAGTGGCAGCGGGCGTATGCGGAGGCGGACGGCGGCGTCCCCGGCCGGCCCGCGGCGGGCGCCCGGGGCGAGCCCGGTCGCGAGCCCGAACCGATTGCGGCGGGGAGCGGGTCGGGCCGATCCTGATACCCGCTAGGGGTATAGTTCCGTGGACCCACCCACGAAGCGGAGCCGCACCATGCCCTCAGCCCAGCCCGGTTACATCGACGACAAGGATGACCTGACCCGGCGCCTGCGCCGGATCGCCGGCCAGGTCACCGGCGTCGAGCGGATGATCGAGGACGAGCGTTATTGCATCGACATCCTCACCCAGATCTCGGCGGTCCGCTCGGCCCTCGACCGGGTCGCGATCGAGGTCCTCGACGACCACGCCCGCCACTGCGTGGTCGGCGCCGAGTCCGGCGATCGCGACGAGCGCACCGCGGAGATGATGGACGCGGTCGCGCGGCTCCTGAAGAGCCGCTGAGCGACCGCGCGACCCCTGTCCGCGCGGGTCAGCTCACCTGCTTGATCCGGAAGGCGAAGTTGCCCTTCCTGTTCTTGAACTTCTGCTTCCGCTTGATCAGCTTCCAGCCCTTCGCAACCGAGTCGGCGGCAAGGAACTGCTTGAAGTAGCTCGACGCGCTCCGGCAGGCCATCCGCTTGACCTTGATCTGGTACCGACCCGACGGGACCGACAGGTTGTCGATCCGGTCGTTGTGGAGGACGTGGAAGGTGCCCGGGCACTTGCCCGTGATCCCTACACCCCCGCCCCCGCCGCCGCCGCCGCCACCGCCGCGGACGCGCTTGATCCGGAAGGCGATGTTCTGCTTGCGGTTCTTGAACTTCTTGCGGGCCTTGAACAGCTTCCAGCCCTTCGGGAGCTGGTTCTGGTTCGCGGCCAGGAACTGCTTGAAGTAGTCGGAGGCCGCCTGGCAGCTCATCCGCTTGACGGTCACCTTGTACCTGCCGGCCGGCACCGCCATGTTGTCGATCCGGTCGTTGTGCAGCACCCGGAACGTGCCCGGGCACTTCTGGCCGACGCCCGCCGTCGCGCTTCCCGCCGTCAAAGCGGCGAGCATCGCCGCCGCCGCCAGCGCCACCGCCGCCCGCCCGGCGAGCCTTCGCTTGGATCCCTCCATCTCTGTCGCTCTCTCCTTCGA
>DASSEM010000008.1:0-8284 GCA_035695265.1 Solirubrobacterales bacterium | reverse complement strand
TTCCGACATGGTCTTCGTCGCCGCCGGCGCCGGCGGCGGCACCGGCTCGGGCGCGGCCCCGGTCGTCGCTCGCCTCGCCCGCGAGGTGGGGGCGCTGACGGTCGGCATCGTCACCAAGCCGTTCAGCTTCGAGGGCAGCCGCCGCGCCAACCAGGCCGACAAGGGGATCGACGCGCTGGCCGGCGAGGTCGACACCCTGATCGTCGTCCCCAACGACCGGCTGCTCTCGGTGCTCGAGCGCAACACGTCGATGGTTGAAGCCTTCCGGGTCGCCGACGACGTGCTCCGCCAGGGCGTCCAGGGGATCTCCGACCTGATCACGCTGCCGGCGCTGATCAACCTCGACTTCGCCGACGTCCGGACGACGATGCGCGACGCCGGCCCCGCGCTGCTCGGGATCGGCATGGGAACCGGCGACTCCCGGGCCAGCTTCGCCTCCGAGCGGGCGATCTCCTCGCCGCTGCTCGAGACCTCGATCGAGGGCGCGCGCTCGATCCTGCTGTCGATCACCGGCGGGCGCGACCTCTCCCTGGTCGAGATCTCGGAGGCGGCACGGGTGATCCAGGAGGCCGCGCATCCGGAGGCCCACATCATCTTCGGCGCCAACGTCGACGACGCCCTCGACGAGCAGATCTGGGTGACCGTGATCGCCACCCGCTTCGACGCCCGCGGCCGCCGCGCCGATGGCAGCTCGTCCGGCATCTCGCGCTCGACGGCACGCCCATCGTCCCGCCGGGGCGAGGGCTCGGCCGCCGGCCGCGTGCCGGATTACGAGGAGCGCCCGGCCGATCTGGGCATCGACGTCCCCGAGTTCATCCCGAACTAGGCCAAGCCGTGAGCGGCGTCGTCGCCGGCGGGCATCCGGCCACGGCGGAGGCGGGCGCATGGGCGCTGCGCGAGGGGGGCAACGCCGTCGATGCGGCGATCGCCGCGGTGCTCGCGTCGATCGTCGCCGAGAGTCCGCTGACCGGCCTCGGCGCCGGCGGCTTCATGCTGGTCCACGACCCCGGCGGCGAGGCGACGCTGCTCGACTTCTTCGTCTCCGCGGGCGGTCTCGACGGTCGCAGCCGCGGCGTCGAGCTCGAGCCGGTCGTGGTCGACTTCGGGGACACGACGCAGGTCTTCAACGTCGGCCCCGCGTCCTGCGGCGTGCCAGGGGTCCCGAGCGGCCTTGCGAGCGCCGCGACCCGCTTCGGCTCGATGCCGTTGAGCGATCTCGCCGACCCGGCGGTCAGCCTCGCCCGCGGCGGGCTCGAGGTGACGACCGAGCACGGATACCTGTTCGAGATCCTGGCTCCGATCCTCGCTCGGGAACCGGCCGGCGCCGCAATCTACGCTCCCGGAGGCACGGTCCTCGCCGGCGGCGAGCGGATCGTCTTCCCCGAGCTCGCCGAGACCCTGGAGCGGTTCGGCGCCGACGGGCCTGAGCCGTTCTACCGCGGCGACATCGCCGCCGCGATCGTGGCGACGGTCAGCGCCGGCGGAGGCACGCTCGGCGGCGCCGACCTCGAGACCTACGAGACGATCGCGCGGGAGCCGGTCCGCGCCGAGTTCGGCGACTGCGAGATCCTCACCAACCCGCCGCCGTCGTCGGGCGGGGTGCTGATCGCCTACGCGCTCGAGCTTCTCGACCGGGCCGGCGGAGCGACCGACCCGCTGGCCGTCGTCGAGGTCATGGAGCGGGCGCAGGAGGCCCGTACCCGTGAGTTCCTCGCCGGCCTCTACGAGCCTCAGTTCGCCGATCGGTTCCTCGCCGACCGGCTCGGATCGACGACCCACATCACGGCCCTCGACGAGGCCGGCGGCTGCGCCAGCGTCACCTGCTCGAACGGATCGGGTTCCGGCGTGTTCGTCTCCGGGACCGGGATCCAGCTCAACAACATGCTCGGCGAGCAGGACCTCAACCCGTTCGGCTTCCACGCCACGGCCCCCGGCCGCCGGATGCCGTCGATGATGGCGCCGACGATCGCGCTCCGCGACGGCGAGCTCGTGCTCGGGCTGGGCAGCGGCGGATCGAACCGGATCCGCTCCGCGATCACGCAGACGATCCTCCGCTACCTCGGTGACGGGCTCGACCTCGAGGCGGCGGTGCTGGCGCCGCGGCTCCACTTCGAGGAGGGCACCGTCCACGCCGAGCCGGGAATCGACGACGCCGCGCTCGGCGCGCTCGAGGCCTCCGGTCGCTCGGTCGTCCGCTGGCGCGACCGCAGCCTCTTCTTCGGTGGCGTGCATGCCGTGGCCGGTGGCCGCGAGCGGCGCGAGGGCGTCGGCGACCCGCGCCGCGGTGGCGCGGTGGCCTGGGCCTGACCGACGCCGGCGCCCACGGCTCGCGAGAATAGCCGGATGAGCGACGCGATCGACTTCGAGGCCGAGGGGCTCCTGGAGGGCCTCGACGGTGAGGAGCGCGCCAGCCGGCTCGCGCTCCTGGAGCGCCTCGCCGCCGACGGCGCCGACCTCGAGGAGCTGCGCTCGGCGGTCGACGACGGGCGCCTGGCGATCCTCCCGCTCGAGCGGATGCTCTCGGGGCGGCCCCGCTACACCACCCTCCAGGTCGCCGAGCGCTCCGGGATTCCGATCGACGAGCTGGAGCGGCAGTGGCGCTCGATCGGGGTGGCGGTCCCGAACCGCGACGAGGTCGTGATGAGCGCCGAGGACCTCGCCGCCGCCGATCGGATCCGCGAGATCCTCGACGCCGGCCTCGATCCCGACCAGCTCGCCGAGCTGAGCAGGACGATCGCGGTCGCGATGTCGCAGTTCGCGGCGGCCTCCCGTCAGGTCGTCGGTCAGACCTTCGTCGGCGAGGGCGGGACCGAGCACGAGGTCTCCGATCGGGTCAAGGAGGGCGCCGGCGGGCTGATCCCGACGGTCGGGCCGACCCTCGACTACGTCTATCGCCTGCACCTGCGCGAGCAGCTCCGCCACGCCGCCTTCGACGAGGGCGGCGACGAGGGCACCGTCGCGGGCCCGGCCGACGCCGGGGCGGTCGCGGTCGCCTTCGCCGACCTGGTCGGCTTCACGAAGCTCGGCGAGCAGCTTCCCCCCGAGGACCTCGGCCGGGTCACCGGCCGGCTCGAGGAGATCGCCCGCGAGGTCGCGCACGGGCCGGTCCGGCTCGTGAAGCTGATCGGCGACGCGGCGATGTTCGCCTCCCCCGACACGAACGCCCTCCTCGACTCAGTGCACGAGCTGGTCGAGCGGATGGCCGCCGGGGAGGACGAGGAGATGCCGCTGATCCGCGCCGGCTGCGCCTACGGCCCCGCGTTCACGCGGGGCGGCGACTACTACGGGCGGACCGTGAACCTGGCGAGCCGGATCACCGAGGCGGCCCGGCCCGGCAGCGTCCTCGTCTCGCCCGAGATCCTCGGCCACGCCGACGAGGCCGAGTTCCGCTTCTCCCGCGCCCGCCGCAAGCACCTGAAGGGGATCTCCGGCGGCGTCGAGCTCTATCGCTGCCGGCGTCGCGACGGCGGCGAGGACGACGAGGCCGACGGCGGCTGAGGCTTGCGCGCTGACAGCACGAGGTTGTAGAAGAGCTCCGGCGGCAGCCGCGGCTCGAGCAGCGTCCCGTCGACCTGCTGCAGGGCGAGATAGCTGCGGAACGCGAACAGCCGCCAGCGGTCGGGGATCTCGTCGGGCACGGCGGTCGACTCGAGGGTTCGAAGCCACCACCCGTAGAGGTTCGCGAGCAGCTCCTCGCCGCGGATCCGGATCGCGGTGAACCCGGCGTCGCCGAGGACCCGGCGGATCGTCGCCGGAGCGAAGGCATGGACGTCGACCTCCCCCTCGAGCGCGTGGCCGTAGTCGGGGTCCTCACCATCTCCGGCGCCGCGCTTGCCGGCGCCCAGCGCGCGGCGCCAGAGCGGTGCCGCCGCGATCGCAGCGCGCTTCGGCAGCGCCGCGATCCGGTCGCCGTAGGCGGACGGCTCGCCGCAGAAGGCGACGGTGCCGCCGGGCTTCAGCACGCGGTGGAACTCGCCCGCCGCCCGGTCGAGGTCGGGGATGTGGTGCAGGACGGCGTGGCCGAGGACGAGGTCGAAGCTCGCGTCGCTGAAGGGCAGCCGCTCGGCGTCGGTGACCACCGTCTCGACCTCGAGCCCGAGCTCGGCGGCGTTCGCATCGAGCGCCCGCAGCATCCCCGGGGCGATGTCGGTCGCCGTGACGCTTCCGACCCGCCCGGCGCCGAGCAGGTTGAGCGAGAAGTAGCCGGTGCCGGCGCCGATCTCGAGCGCCCGCTCCCATGGCCCGGCCTCGCCGCCGGTCGCCTTCGCGAGCTTCGCGGTCACCTGGGCGCGGCCGGTCGCCGCGAAGTCGATCCCCCATTTCGCGTCGTACGAGGCGGCGGCGAGGTCGTGGTAGCGGGTGTTGACGTCGCGAATCCGCTCGGCGCTGGCGTCAGCAGCCGCTGGCATCGCCGGGGACTGTACCGTCCGCCGCCCGGTGCCCCAATCCCCGCCCGAGCCCCGACGCCGCTACGTCCAGGCCGATCAGCCCGACGGCGTCCCGCCACTGGAGCTGACCGGTGAGCGGACGCTGCCCGACGTCGCCGAGGAGAACTACTGGTTCCGCCGCCACCTCGCCGTCTACGAGTGGATCGCGCCGCAGGTCACGGGCCTGCGGATCGCCGACCTCGCCTGCGGCGAGGGGTACGGCGCGGACGTCCTCGCCGCCGGCGACGCGGAGGTGGTCGGGATCGACGCCAACCCGGAAGCCCACGAGCACGCCCGCGCTCGCTACGTGCGCCCGAACCTGCGCTTCGAGCGCGACCTCGTCGAGAACGTCGCCGGCCCGCTCGACGCCGTCGTCTTCCTGCAGACGATCGAGCACATCGAGGACGTGCCGGCGCTGCTCGGGACGATCGCGAGGGCGGCGCCGCTCGCCTTCATCTCGACCCCGAACCGGCTGACCCTGGCGCCGCCGGGCGCCGCCAAGTCCGACAACCCCTGGCACCTGCGCGAATACACGCTCGCGGAGCTCCGCGGCGAGCTCGAGCCGGTGTTCGGGTCGGTTGAGATCCGCGGCCTCTTCCATGCCGGCAAGCTCGCCGTCCACGAGCGTGCGCTGGCGCTCGGCTGGGACAGGATCCATGCTCTGCTGCGAATCACCAAGCCGTTCTACGACCGGTTCACGCCGGCGATCAGCGCCGCCGACTTCGCGCTTCGGGCCGAGGCCGAGGCCGATCTCGAGGCGGCGCTCGACTTCGTTGCCGTCTGCCGCGCATGAACCGCCCCGCTGAGGCGGGCGACATCGCGATCGTCCTGCACTCGCACATGCCCTACGTCAAGGGCTTCGGGACGTACCCGTTCGGGGAGGAGTGGCTGTTCGACGCGTTCACCCGCTCCCACCTGCCGGTCCTCGAGGTCGCCCGCGACGTCACGATCACGATCACCCCGGTCCTCGCCGACCAGCTCGAGGACGCGGCGACGGCAGCAAGGATGCGCGACTTCGTCCGCGATCTCCGGCTCGGCTCCGCCGAGCGCGACGCGGCCGACGTCGACACCACGCTCGTGCCCGCCTGCCGCGCCGAGGCGGAGCGCTACGACCGGGCCCTCGCCCGCCTCGAGGAGCTCGGGGACGAGCCGCTCGCCGCCTTCCGGGCCGCCGACGGGCGGGTCGAGCTGCTCACCTCAACCGCCACTCATGCGCTGCTGCCGTTGATCGCGACCCGCGAGGCCCGGCTGCTCCAGCTCGAGACCGCGATCCGCTCGCACCGGCGCCGGTTCGGCCCGCCCCGCGGCATCTGGTTGCCCGAATGCGCTTACGAGCCCGGCCTCGAGCACCTCCTTGCCGAGCTCGGGCTCTCCTACTTCCCCACCGACCAGTCCGCACACGAGCCGGCGCCGGCGGCGCTGCGCCCGATCACGGCGGAGGCGGCGGTGACGGCCTTCCCGATCGATTGGGAGGCGGTGCGGTGGCTGTGGTCGTGGGAGGGCTACCCGTCGCACCCCGGCCACGCCGACTTCCATCGCAAGTCGCTGCGCGGCTGCCGGCCGTGGGCGATCTCCGGCGATCCATACGACCCCGCGGCGGCCGCGGCGCGGGCGCGGGAGCAAGGCCGTGGCTTTGCCCGCGATGTCGCCGCCCGCCTGCGGCGCTACCGGCGGGCGAGCGGGCGCCGTGGCCTGCTCACCTTCGCGATCGACACCGAGCTGCTCGGGCACTGGTGGTGGGAGGGGCCGGCCTGGCTGGATGCGGCGCTCGCCGAGCTGCCTGCCTGTGGCGTCCGCCCGCTCACGCTCGGCGAGGCGCGAGCCGAGCACGAGCCCGAGAGGCGACCGCTCCGGGCATCGACGTGGGGCGAGGGAAAGGACCGGCGCACCTGGGACTCGCCGGCAGTCGCCGACCTCTCCTGGGCGATGCGGCGGGCCGAGCTGCGGGTGCTGCGCGAGCTCGGCTCGGGGCGGTTGCGGGGTCCGGCGCTCGCCCGGGCGGCGCGCGAGTTGATGGCGCTTCAGGCCAGCGACTGGGCCTTCCTCGACTACGGAAGGCGAACCGGTGACTACCCGTTCCAGCGTGCGATCGGCCACTCGCGGGCGCTGTTCGAGGCCATAGAATGCCCGCGGTCGACCGAACCGACCCTGCGGAGCCTCGCGCCCGATCTGACCCTGGCGCCGCTGCTCGAACCTTGAGATGAGAGAGCCCAAGCCAGCCGATCACGTGAGCCGAGTCCTCATCCTCTCCTGGGAGTACCCGCCGCTGATCGAGGGCGGGCTTGCCCGCCACGTCCGCAAGCTCTCGGAGGGCCTCGTCGAGCACGGCGTCGAGGTCCACGTCCTCACCCGCGGCGGCGAGGAGTCGCCGCGCAGCGGGATCGCCGCCGGGGTCAACGTCCACCGGGTGCTCGAGCCGAGCCGGCCGCGCGACCTCGGCGAGTTCGTCACCTGGGTCGAGCGGATGAACGCCGACATGCTCGCCGCCGGCGTCGAGCTCGGCGACCGCTACCGATTCGACGTCGTCCACGGCCACGACTGGCTCGTCGCCGCCGCCGGCGACCACCTCGCCCGCCGCTTCGGCGCGCCGCTGGTGACGACGATCCACGCCACCGAGCACGGCCGCCACCAGGGCTGGATCGACAAGCACCCGCAGTCCTACATCCACGGGGTTGAGCGCTGGATCACCAACCGCTCCGACCGCGTGATCACCTGCTCCTCCTACATGCGGGAGCAGGTCGCCGACATCTTCGCCGTGCCCGAGCAGCGGATTGCCGTGATCCCGAACGGGATCGACCCCGAGGACCTGCCGCTCGGCGAGGAGTCCGAGCTCGAGCGGCTGCGGGCGGAGTTCGCAGCCCCCGACGAGAAGCTCGTCCTGTTGATCGGCCGCCTCGTCTACGAGAAGGGCTTTCAGATCGCCCTCGAGGCGATGCCGGAGCTGATCGAGCGCGTCCCCGGCGCCCGCTTCCTCGTCGCCGGCTCCGGCACCCACGAGAGCGAGCTCAAGAAGCAGGCAAGCGAGCTCGGCCTGATGAACCACGGGACCTTCCTCGGCTGGATCGGCGACGACGTCCTCCACCTGCTCTACCGGATCGCCGACGTCTGCGTGGTCCCCTCGATCTACGAGCCGTTCGGACTCGTCGCCCTCGAGGCGATGGCCTCGGGCTGTCCCTGCATCGTCGCCGACACCGGCGGCCTTCGCGAGGTCGTGCCCCACGGCGAGGTCGGGCTCCGCTTCCGCACCCGAGACCCCGAGGCGCTCGGGGGCATGGTCGAGCGGGTCCTCACCGACGCCGAGCTCTGCGAGCGCCTCGTCGCCGAGGCGAGCGAGCACGTCCTCCGCTTCGACTGGTCCGACGTCGCCCGCCGCACGGCCGCCGTCTACGACGAGCTGGCGCGGCCGGCCCGCGTGATCGAGGCCGCCGCCGACTGAGATCGGGACCGCCGCCACCGCCGCGGCCGTATCGGTTGCGATGCTTCGTTGGGCTGCCGCCGCCCTGGCGGTCATCGCCATCTTCCTCGCCGGGTGCCCGGAGAACGCTGCTTCCCCGGCCGGTGACGGTTCGTCTCGGGTCGACTGGCGCTCGGGCGCCGACCAGGGCGCGGCCGTGCTCGTCGACACCGACGACCTGCTCGTCCACGTCTCCTGCCTGACCTATGGCACCGGCGCCAGGCCCTACCTGTCGCTGACGGCACGGACCCGCTCCGACGACGCGAGCGCGAGGGTCAAGTTCAGAAGCGCGGATTCCGATGCGCCGCGGTTCGGCCGCTACCGGTTCGCCCAGGCCGACTTCGACCGCTCCTACGGCGCCTGGGACCTGCTCGGCGCGACACCGGGCCGCATCCGTGGACGC
>DASSEM010000007.1:0-6607 GCA_035695265.1 Solirubrobacterales bacterium | reverse complement strand
GACCCACTTCGTGCCGGACCTGATCAAGGCCGCGCGGGCCGAGCAGGGCAGCGCAGGGATGCTCGCCGCGATGACGTCGAACCGGACCTGGGCCGACTTCGGGATCGACGACGAGAAGATCCGCGAGCGGCTCGAGCAGGTCGATTCGGGCGACGGGGCCGGAGCGGTCCGGGCGTTCTTCGAGACATACGCGGCCAAGCAAGGCAAGCCGCGGTGGGGCGACAAGACGCCCGCCTACATGCTCTCGATCCAGCGGATCGGCCGGACGCTGCCCGAGTCGCGATTCATCCACCTGATCCGCGACGGCCGCGACGTGGCGCTCTCGCAGTCGGCGCGGGCGCTGAACGAGCAGCCGCCGCCGGCCGAGCAGGCGGCCCGCTGGGTGAAGCGCATCCGCAAGGCGCGCGAGCAGGCGGCGACCCTGAAGGGCCCGCGCTACGTCGAGGCCCGCTACGAGGACCTCGTCCGCGACCCGGAGACGACGCTGCGCCGGATCTGCGCTTTCGTCGAGCTGCCCTGGGACGGCGCGATGCTCACCTACCACGAGCGGGCGGCCGAGCGCCTCGCCGAGATGGCCGGATCGCTGCGGGCCGAGGGCGGCCACGCCGAGCAGGCGGCCGGCTACCGGGTCGCCAACCACGCGCCGACGACCGCGCCGCCGGACCCCGCCAAGCTCGACAGATGGCGCCGCGAGATGGCGCCGGAGGACGTGCGCGCCTACGAGGCCGTCGCCGGCGATCTGCTGGCCGAGCTCGGCTACGAGGTGTCGTCATGAGGATCGGCATCGTGACGAAGTGGTTCAACCGCGGGCAGGCGTTCGTCTCCCGCTACATCCGCGACGCGCTCGACGCCCGCGGCCACGAGACGTTCATCCTCGCCCGGCCGACCCGTGACAAGGGGCCGATGGCGGCGCACGTCGACCGGACCGGCGTCTGGGACCAGCCCGGCGTCACCGAGGCCTCCGACTGGGAGGTGCCCTTCGGCGAGTACGAGCGCTGGATCGCCGACAACCGGCTCGAGGCCGTCCACTGGGACAACTGCTACCAGCACGAGGAGATCGCCCGGATCCGCGGCTCCGGCGTGAGGACGGTGGGCCGCTTCGTCTGGGAGATGTTCGGCGCCGACGACGCCGGGCCGGCCGGCCGCGCCTACGACGTCCTCTACTCGCTGACCCGCTGCGAGCAGCAGCGCTACGCCGAGCTCGGGATCGAGAGCCCGTACGTGCGCTGGGGGTTGCATCCCGAACTCCTGGAAGTCGCATCGCAGGCCCAGCAAGCAGCAAGCAGCGAGCAGCAAGCAGCAGATGGGCTCGTGCGCTTTTACTTCCCGGGTGCGCTGCTGGGTCCCCGGAAGCCGCACAAGGAGGTCGTCGAGGCGTTCACGAACGCTGAGGGCGACAACCTGCGGCTCATCTTCAAGGCGCAGCTCGAGCGGCGCATGGGCTACCTCGAGAAGGCGGCCGCGGCCGATCCGCGGATCGAGCTCGTGATCGACGACATGCCGACCGACGAGCACCTGCGACTCTTCGCCTCCTGCGACGTCTGCCTCGGGCCGAGCCGCTGGGAGGGGCTCGGGCTGTTCCTCTACGAGGCGGTTGCCTTCGGCATGCCCCAGATCAGCAACGACAGCGCGCCGATGAACGAGGTCGTCGTCGACGGGGTCAACGGCCTGCTCGTCGGCGACGAGCGCGACGGCGATGCCCCCTCGGGGATCCCGTCGATGCGGCCCGACGTCGCCGCATTGACCGACGCGATCGAGCGGCTCGCCGATCCGGGCCTACGCGGGCTCCTCGCCCAGGGTGCGCGCTCGAGCCGCGACGAGCACGCCTGGGAGCGGACCGTCGACGACTACGCCGAGCTGTTCGCGGGGCTGGAGTCATGAAGGCGCGGCGTGAGGTCCTCCGCTCGCTCGCCGGCTGGCGCAGCCGCCGGTCGGCTATCCGTCGCGGCGCCTCGGGCCCGCCGCCGGCCCCGTTCGTCGTCGGGGCCACGCGCTCAGGGACGACGCTCCTGCGGCTGATGCTCGATGCCCACCCGGGGATCGCGATCCCGTCGGAGACCCACTTCATCCCGGAGCTGGTCGCGGCCCGCGAGAAGCACGGCGCGACCCGCGAGCAGATGCTCGAGCTGCTCACCTCCCACCGGCGCTGGGGCGACTTCACGATCGAGCCCGCGGAGCTGGCCGGGCGCTGGGCGGCGATCGAGCCGCTGACCGGCCCCGACGCGGTCCGCGCCTTCTTCCGCCTCTACGCCGAGAAGCAGGGCAAGCCCGACGCCCGCTGGGGGGACAAGACCCCCGGCTACGTGAAGTCGATGCGGGAGATCCAGGGGTACCTGCCCGAGGCGCGCTTCATCCACCTGATCCGCGACGGGCGCGACGTCGCGCTGTCGGTCCTCAAGCAGAGCTGGGGGCCGCAGTCGATCGAGGCGGCGGCCGAGAAGTGGCGGAGCCGGGTCAACCGCGGCCGCTCGCAGGCTCCGTACCTCGGCTTCTACATCGAGGTCCGTTTCGAGGACCTCGTGCTTCACACCGAGCGCGAGCTGCGACGGGTCTGCGAGTTCATCGGGCTCGACTTCGACGAGCGGATGCTCGGCTACCACGAGAACGCCGAGCGAAGGCTGCGGGAGAAGGCGCGGGCGCTGCCGCGGGCCCACGGCGAGGCGCAATCGGCCGAGAAGCGCCTGGCGAGCCACGCGAAGACCTTCGAGCCGCCGAACCCGGACCTGATCGGTACCTGGCGCAGGCGGATGGACGCGGCCGACCGTGCCGCCTATGAGGCGCTCGCCGGCGATTTGCTCGACGAGCTGGGCTACGAGACCGAGTCGCCGAACGGCAGCGGCCGGGTCCACCGGCCGCGGCGCGGGCCGCGGCTGCCGCGGCCGCTGCGCCGTGTCGTCGCGATCGCCCAGCAGGCGACCGGGGTCCGCGATCCCGCCGGGCCGCGACCTCCGGCGCCGTTCCTGATCGGCGCCGCGCGCTCCGGGACCGACCTGCTCGCGGCCATGCTGGGCGCCCACCCGGAGCTTGCGATGCTGAGCTCGACCGGGTTCGTTCCCAGGCTCGCCGAGCTGATCCGCTCCGAGCCGATGACGATCGAGCGGGTGCTCAAGGTGATGGCCGCGGCCGGCCCGCTCGAGTCCCACGGGCTCAGCGAGGTGGAGATGCGGCGGCGCCTCGAGGAGCTCGACGACCTCAAGGCGGCGGCGGTGCTCCGCAGCTTCTACGGTGCGGCGGCCGAGGACGCGGGCAAGAGTCGCTGGGGTGACGACACGCCGTCGTACCTGAAGCGGATGCGGCGGATCCAGCGGGCGCTGTCCGAGGCCCGGTTCGTCCACGTCGTTCGCGACGGCCGCGACACGCTCGCCGCCCGCCCCGCCGAGATCAACACCGGCGCGGCGATCGCGACCGGCCAGCGCTGGAGCAAGAAGGTGCGCTCGGCGCGGGTGCAGGCGCACCTGATGAACCACCTGCTCGAGGTTCGCTACGAGGACCTGATCGCGGCGCCCGAGGCGACGCTGCGCCGCATCTGCGAGTTCATCGAGCTCGACTTCGACGCGGCGATGGTCGACCCGCCCGAGCGGAGTCGGATCGAGACTCGGCTCGGCCCGGTCGGGAGCTGGCGCGAGCGCCTCGAGCCCGACCAGCTCGAGGCCTTCGAGGAGGTCGCCGGGCCGATGCTCGACGAGCTCGGCTACCGCAGCGGCACCCCGAGCGCCGTCCGCTGACTAAACGACGCTCTCGCGCTGCTCCGCTTCGTCGCGCTGCCGCGGGAACGGCGGCTTGGAGCCTTCCGGGTAGTCCGGATAGTGCAGGAAGTAGTCCTGATCGGCAGGCTCGAACTCCCAGAAGCGAAACCGACCGGCCTCGCCGATCCTCGTCACGGTCTTGCCCAGCCAGTGGCCCGATGCGTCGACGTCGCGGATCATCTCCTCGGCCACCCGGCGCTGCTCCGCGCTCGTGCAGAAGATCTCCGAGCGGTAGATGGAGCCGACCAGATGCTCGCCGAGGTCGGGCCGATGGACCTGGAAGAAGTACTCGAGCAGGTCCCGATATGAGATCCGCTCCGAGTCGAAGACGACTTCGACCACCTCGGCGTGACCCCCGGGGCGCTCCTCGGTCGGGTCGTCGCTCTCACCGCCGGTCCATCCGGTGCGCGTCGAGATGACTCCGTCGGGGTGACGCAGGAGCTGCTGCATGATCCAGGCGCAACCTCCCGCGAGGATCGCGGTCTCGGCGTTGTCGCTCATTGCTGTCTCCTTCCTCCGCAGTCCGGCCGAGGCTACTCTCGAATGACCCGGTGGTCAAAGCTCATTCGGGCCTCCTGCTTCGCGAAGGCTGCTTCGTCAGCTCCACTGCCGGCGGCTCGCTCAGCGCAGGTGCTGCCGCTCGCCCTCGGGGCCGAACAGGGCGATCAGCTCGACCGGACCGTCGACGGCGCCGAACCAGTGCGGCGTCCAGGTCGAGAACTCGACCGCCTCCCCCGGTTCGACGATCGTCTCCTCGTCGTCGAGGAGGAGGCGGAGGCGACCGCTGAGGACGAACAGCCAGTCGTGGCCGGCGTGGACGGGCAGCTCGGCCGGGGGCTTGCGGCGTCGGGCGCTGATCTCGATCTTGTAGGCATGCAGGCCGTGTCCGGGCCCGTGCCGGGACAGCGGCCTCATCGTCAGCCCTTCGCGCCGCTTCGTCGCCGCGCGGACCCGCGGGTCCTCGGCGCGGCTGGCGAGCAGCTCGTCGGTGCTGACGCCGAGCGCCGCCGCCAGCGCCGGCACGTGGTCGAGCGCGAGCCGCCGCTTGCCCGACTCGAGCCGGCTCAGCGTCGAGACGTCGATGCTGGCCGCCGCGGCGACCTCCCCAAGTGTCAGGCCGCGCTCCTCGCGAAGCTCGCGAAGCCGGCGGCGGACCCGTTCGTCGAGCTTCTCCGCTCTCGTAGTCTTTGCCATATCAGCAATTCAGTTTGACAGGATCACGCGATTGCATCAAGGTTCCGGTCCGTGGGCGCTCTCAACGAAACCTGGGACTGCATCGTCGTCGGCGCGGGAGCGGCGGGGTTGAGCGCGGCGCTCGTGCTCGGCCGGGCCCGTCGCCGGACCCTGGTGGTCGACGCCGGTGAGCAGAGCAATCGCGCCGCCGAGGCGATCGGCGGCTTCCTCGGCGCCGACGGCGAGGCACCCGCTGCCTTCTACGAGCGCGCGCGGGCCGCGCTCGAGCGCTACCCGGCGGTCAGCTTCCGCGCCGGATCGGTTGCCGACGGGGAGAGCGCGGACAGCGGCTTCCTGCTCCGCGCCGAGGACGGGGCCGAGGTGAGGACGAGCTGCGTCCTGCTCGCGACGGGGATGGACTACCGGCCGCCCGACGTCCCCGGGATCGCCGAGCGCTGGGGAGGGTCGGTCTTCCACTGTCCCTTCTGTCACGGCTGGGAGGTGCGCGACGGGGCGCTGGGGATCCTCGACCATGACGAGTCGGGCACCCACCGGGCGCTGCTTCTGCGGAGCTGGAGCGAGGACGTGACGCTGTACACGAACGGGCACGGGGCGCCGGAGGCAGCCGCGGGGCTCGAGGCCGCCGGGGTGTCGATCGACGACCGGCCGGTGCTCGAGCTCTCGGGCGAGGGCGACGGGCTCGCCGCGATCCGCTTCCGCGACGGGTCGGAGCGGCGTTGCGATGCCCTGCTAGTCCCGGTCACCCTCCACCAGCGCTCGGGACTGGCGACGCGGTTGGGCGCGCCGCTCGCCGAGCCGAGCCCGCTCACCGCCGATGCGATCGCCGTGGACGGATTGGGCGCGACGACCGTCCCGGGCCTCTACGCCGCCGGCGACGTGACCGGGCGCATGCCGTCGGTCGCCAACGCCGTCGGATCCGGCTCGATCGCGGCGACGGCGATCGTCCAGCGCCTGACCGCCACGCCGGCTCGGGACTGACGCTCCCGGCCGTTCAAAAGAACCTGAACGTGAAGCGCGGACCCGACGGCCCGCGATCAGTGTCGAGGCAGTCGACGTGGAGCCCCGGGCTCGATTCGAACTCCCGGATGCGGCACGTGAAGCGCTCCTTGCGCTCGATCCACCCGCCGGGATGAGGGGCGAAGCCGCGAGTGCCGCCGAGGATGAAGCGCTCTGCAATCCCGCAGGTGATGCCATCGGTGACCCGCAGGTCGTGCGTGGCCCCGGCCTTCGGACAAGGCGTCAGCTTCTCCGGGGGCACGATCCACTCGTTCCAGAGCAGCGCCGCCTCGCCGCAGGACAGGCCGTCCGCACCTCTGAAGCCGTGGTCGCCGGTCACACCGAGGTCGCGATGACACTCGCGACTTGGAAATTCCCGGACCTCGAGGCTGTTGAGGAGCTCCACGGCCTGGTGGCGCACCGCGGGGTCGGCCTGCCCCTGAACGAACCAGACGTTGATGTCGATGCCGCGGCCGTTCTCGTGAAACGCCAGCGAGTGGCTGCGCCCACTGCACTCATAGCTCCCGTACGACACGCGGTCGAGCTTGATCGTTGCCGGTCGTGCCGGCAGGCCCTTCGGAGCCCAATCGTAGACCCGGACAAACAGCGCCGTCAGCCGGGAGCCGCTCGAGGACGCGGTCCGGGGAGTGGCAAACGCGCGGACGTCGGTT
>DASSEM010000006.1:0-10350 GCA_035695265.1 Solirubrobacterales bacterium | reverse complement strand
CCGCGGTGAGTTCGAGGAGCGGCTCAAGAAGGTGATGAAGGAGATCACCCAGCGCGGCGACATCATCCTCTTCATCGACGAGCTCCACAACCTCGTCGGGGCCGGCGCCGCCGAGGGCGCGATCGACGCCGCCTCGATCCTGAAGCCGGCGCTCGCCCGCGGCGAGCTGCAGACGATCGGCGCGACGACGCTCGACGAGTACCGCAAGTACCTCGAGCGTGACTCGGCCCTCGAGCGGCGCTTCCAGCAGATCAAGGTCGACCAGCCGTCGATCGAGCAGAGCGTGCAGATCCTCGAAGGCTTGCGTGAGCGCTACGAGCAGCACCACAAGGTGAAGATCAGCGACGAGGCGCTGTCGGCGGCCGCCGACCTCGCCGACCGCTACATCTCCGAGCGCTTCCTGCCCGACAAGGCGATCGACCTGATCGACGAGGCCGCCTCGCGGCTGCGGATCAAGTCGATGTCGCAACCGCCCGTCTACCGCGATCTCGAGGACGAGATCGACGAGACCCGGCGGGCCAAGGAGGCCTCGATCGAGGCCCAGGAGTTCGAGAAGGCGGCCAACCTGCGCGACAAGGAGCGGCAGCTCACCGCCAAGAAGCGCGAGCTCGAGGAGGAGTGGAGCTCGGGCGAGGAGGGCACGCGCCCGGTCGTCGGCGAGGAGGAGATCGCCGACATCGTCTCGATGTGGACCGGCATCCCCGTCTTCAAGCTGACCGAGGCCGAGACCAAGAAGCTCGTCCGCATGGAGGAGGAGCTGCACAAGCGCGTGGTCGGCCAGGAGGTCGCGATAACCGCCGTCTCGAAGGCGATCCGCCGGGCCCGCGCCGGGATCAAGGACCCGAAGCGGCCCTCGGGCTCGTTCATCTTCCTCGGCCCCTCAGGCGTCGGGAAGACCGAGCTGGCGCGGACGCTGGCCGAGTTCCTGTTCGGCGACGAGGACTCGATGACGCGGATCGACATGTCCGAGTACATGGAGAAGCACGCGGTCAGCCGGCTCGTCGGCTCGCCGCCCGGCTACGTCGGCTACGACGAGGGCGGCCAGCTCACCGAGGCCGTGCGGCGCAAGCCGTACTGCGTGCTGCTGCTCGACGAGATCGAGAAGGCCCACCCGGACGTGTTCAACATCCTGCTGCAGATCCTCGAGGACGGGCGCCTGACCGATGCGCAGGGCCGGACCGTGGACTTCCGCAACGCGATCGTGATCATGACGTCGAACGTCGGCGCCCAGGACATCGCCCGCAACACCCCGCTCGGGTTCGCGGTCACCGATGAGACCGGCACGACCTACGACGACATGAAGAAGCGGATCATGGGCGACCTGAAGAAGGTCTTCAGGCCCGAGTTCCTGAACCGAATCGACGAGGTCATCGTCTTCCACAAGCTGACCCGGGACGAGATCAAGGTCATCATCGACCTGCTGATCGGCCGCGTGCGAACGCAGATCTCCGAGCACGAGCTCCAGCTCGACCTGACCGAGGAGGCCAAGGACCTGCTCGTCGAGAAGGGCTGGGACCCGTCGATGGGCGCACGGCCGCTGCGCCGGGCGATCCAGCGCTACATCGAGGACCCGCTCGCCGACGAGGTGCTGAAGGCCGGCCCCGACTCGATCGAGACGGGGACGACTGTGCTCGTCTCCCGCGACGAGGCCGGTGACGAGGAGGACCAGCCGCTGAAGCTCGAGCTGATCCCGCCGAGCAAGCCGGTCGCCGACGGCGACGAGAAGCAGCCGGTGGGGGTCGGCGCCAAGGGCTCCGAGAAGGAGGGCGGCAACGACGAGCCGTCCGCCGACGAGCCCGCCGCCGACGGGAGCGAGGCCGCGGAGTAGCCGGCGGCGCCGGCCGGACGCCCCGGACCGCCGCCACCCGCCCCGAAGATGAGCCGCTCGCGCGCGGTCGCGGTCACCGGAGTGCTCGCGGCGCTCGCAGCGAACTACTGGGCCCTGGAGACGCTGCTCGCCGATCGTGCCGACCCGGCGGGCTCGTGGATCAGCGACCTCGGCGCCCGGACCGAGGGGACGGGATGGCTTTTCGACCTGCTCGAGGTCGCCTCGGGGCTGGCCCTGATCGCCTTCGCCGCCCTGCTCGTCCCGGTTCTCGGCCGGCGGTCGCGAGCCCTGCGCGGCGGGGTGTGGGCGCTCGTCGCGGTCGGCGCCTGCACCGTGATCGACGGCGCCTTCCCGCTGAGCTGCGGTGAGACGCTCGCCGAGCCCTGCGAGCTGCGCTACGACGCGATCGACCTGATCCACGGCGGCGAGACGTTCCTCGCGGTCGCGATCACGATCGCAATGTTCGCCCTGCTGGCGACCGCCCTTCGCGCCGACCCTGACCCCGCCTTGCGCCGCTTCGGGAGCTGGACGGCGGCGGCCGGCGTCGCCTGGACCGCCTGCAACGCGCTGATGGGCGCCCAGTACCTGATCGCCGACCTCGCCGAGTCGAAGGGGGTATTCCACCGCACCGCCCAGGTCGTCTTCGGCCTCTGGCTGATCGGGCTCGCCTGGGCGGGCGCTCAGGCAACAAGCCACGCCGCGTCGCCCCGGTCATGAGGGGGCGGGGCGTCGTTCGCCGGCGCTCCGGTGGCTGCCGGTCGGTGGACCGGGTTGTGGCAGGGAGCGGAGGTTCAGGCGGGGGGTTGGCTTGCTGGGTGTCAGTAGCGCGATGGATTGGTGGCCCGGTGTGTTCGGCCGGTGCGGCTCGGCGTGATGGGATCGGCGGTGGGCGAAAAACGTCCCACCATGCGTCGTTTCTCGCCCGCGGGACAGCCTCAGCGCCGTTAGCCAGCGACGGCCGGGAAGGACGGCTCCAGCGCGAGCCCACGCCCGCGCCCGCCTGGCCACAGGGCACGGTGCCGTCCCCCGGGCTTGGCAGGATCGACGGTGATGGCGAAGCAGCGCAGCCGCTACGTCTGCCGCGAGTGCGGCCACGAGGCCCTGGCCTGGTCGGGGCAGTGTCCGGGGTGCTCGGAGTGGAACACGCTCGACGAGGTCGCGGTGGCACCGCCGGCAGCTCGGCGAGGTGCTCGCAGCATCGCAGCGGCACCTCGGGCGGTGCCGTTGCGCGACGTCGAGGCGCCGGCCGAGGCGCGCCTGCGGACCGGGATCGGCGAGCTCGACCGGGTCCTCGGCGGCGGCCTCGTCCCGGGATCGCTGGTGCTGCTCGGGGGCGCTCCCGGGATCGGCAAGAGCACGATCACGGCGATGGCGCTCGGCAACCTCGCCGGCGCCGGGCGCAGCGTGCTCTACGTGACCGGCGAGGAGTCGGCGGCGCAGGTCCGGATGCGAGCCGAGCGGCTCGGCGAGAGCGCCCTCGACGTGCCGGTCCTGGCGGCGACCGACATCGGCGCCGTCGTCGCCGCGATCGAGTCCGAGCGCCCGGACGCGTGCGTGGTCGACTCCGTGCAGACGCTGCATTCGGCCGAGCTCTCGAGCGCCCCCGGGTCGGTCGCCCAGGTCCGCGAGGTCGCCAACTCCCTGATGGAGGTCGCCAAGCGCAACGGGACGGCGCTCGTCCTCGTCGGCCACGTGACCAAGGAGGGCGCGGTGGCGGGGCCGCGGGTGCTCGAGCACCTCGTCGATTGCGTGCTCCTCTTCGAGGGCGAGCGGGAGCGCTCGTACCGGACTCTGCGGGCGCTCAAGAACCGGTTCGGCGCGACCAGCGAGCTCGGGGTCTTCGAGATGCGCGAGGCGGGACTGGTTGCGGTCGAGGACCCATCGGCGCGCTTCGTCGGCGAGGCGACCGCGGCACCGGGCTCGGTGGTGCTCTGCGCGATGGAGGGCAGCCGGCCGCTGCTCGTCGAGGTGCAGGCGCTCGTCGCGCCGACCGACGTGGTGCCGCCGCGGCGGGTCGCCAACGGCATCGATCGCAACCGACTGGCGATGATCCTCGCCGTGCTCGCCCGCCATGCCGGGGTGGCGGTCGGCGGGGCCGACGTCTTCGTCAACGTCGCCGGCGGCGTCCGGGTCGACGAGCCCGGCGCGGACCTCGCGATCGCGCTCGCGATCTCCTCCGCCCACCGGGGCGAGCCGCTCAGCGATCGGGAGGGCCGGCCGCTGGCCTGCTTCGGCGAGGTCGGGCTGACCGGCGAGCTCCGCTACGTCGCCCACACCGATCGGCGGGTGGCCGAGGCGAGCAAGTTCGGGCTCGCGCCGGTGCTCGGGCCGCAGATCCGCGAGGCGCCCGGCGGCCTCGAGCCCGCGCCGACCCTGCGGGCCGCCGTGGGCGCGTCCCGGAAACGGGCGGAGGCGCTTCGCGAAGCGGCCTGACGGCCGCGGAATCCGCTTGACAAGCCCGAATCCGATCTTTCAACTCGGAATAGCCGGGACCGGCTTCTTTACCTGCTTCTGCCATCATTCCGGGCGTTGATGGCGCTGGCTTCCTGGGACGAAAAGAATGCTGGACTGGCGCACGAGGACCCGAGGCTCCTGCGGGCGCTCGACATGGTCGCGCCCGGCACCACTCTCCGCGAGGGCATCGACAACGTAATCCATGCATCGACCGGCGCTTTGATCGTGATCGGCGAGCCGGAGGAGATCTCGTTCCTGTTCAGCGGCGGGCTCAAGCTCGACGTCGACTACACGCCGGGCCTGATCTACCAGGTGGCGAAGATGGACGGCGCGATCGTCCTCGACCCCGAGGCCCGGAAGATCTCGTGGGCGAACGTGCAGCTCATGCCCGATCCGACGATCCACTCCTCGGAGACCGGCACCCGGCACCGGACCGCGGAGCGCGTCTCGAAGCAGACCAACGCTCTCGTGATCGCGATCTCGGCCCGTCGTGACGTCGTCTCGATCTACCTCGACGGGATCAAGTACATCCTGCAGGACATCCCGACCGTGCTCAGCAAGGCCAACCAGGGCCTCGCGACGATGGAGAAGTACCGGCTGCGGCTCGACCGGGTGACGGCGCGACTGACGACGGTCGAGATGGCCGGCGCCGCGACCCTCCACGACGTCCTCACCGTCCTCCAGCGAGCGGAGCTGCTGCTCCGGACCTCGAACGAGGTCGAGCGCTACATCATCGAGCTCGGCGCCGAGGGCCGGATGATCGAGATGCAGCTCGAGGAGACCTCGGTGGGCGTCCTCTCCGATCGGGTCGCGTTGATCCGCGACTACGCCGAGGACGAGGGGGAGGAGACCCTGGACTCGACGCTCGCGGCGCTCGCGAAGCTGAGCCACCAGGAGCTGCTCGACCTCGGCCGCCTGGCCGAGCTGCTCGGCTACGAGCGCAAGGTCAACCCACACGACCTGCAAGTGTCCGCCCGCGGCTACCGGGCGCTCGGCCGGATCCCGCGGCTGCCGCGGCTGGTCGGCGAGAAGGTCATCAAGCACTTCGGAAGCCTCGAGGGGATCCTCGCGGCCGGTGACGAGGAGGTCGCCGCCGTCGATGGCGTCGGCGAGGACCGCGCCGCCGATATCCGGGAAGGGCTCGATCGCGTGCGCGAGTCCGAGGTCTTCGAGCGATACCCACTGACGTGAACAGGCGTCCCGGACGGACGCCGCAACCAGAGGAGGCAGAACGATTCCTGAGGTAGTTGACGAAGCGATTGACGCCGATCTCGAGATCGACATGCTGCAGTGCGAGGACTTCGACGTTGGCGACAACGTCGTCTATCCGCACCACGGGGCCGGTGTCGTGCTCCGCAAGGAGAGCAAGGAGCTCCTCGGCGAGGAGCGCGAGTACTTGACGATCAAGATCCTCCACAACGAGATGACCGTCCAGGTCCCGTGCGAGAACGCCGGCGTCGCCGGGCTCCGCCGGGTGATCGGCCCCGAGGACGTCAAGAAGGTGACCGCGGTGCTCACCGACGACGTCTCTGAGATGCCGAAGAACTGGAACCGGCGCTTCAAGCACAACCGCGAGAAGATCAAGACCGGCGACGTCTTCGAGCTCGCCGAGGTGGTCAGGAACCTGGCGATCCGCGAGATCGAGAAGGGCCTGTCGACCGGCGAGAAGCAGATGTACACCCGGGCGAAGAAGATCCTCGCCTCGGAGTTCATGTACGCGCTCGACAAGGACGAGGAGGGCGCTGAGGAGTACCTCGACGGCCTACTCACCGAGCGCTTCGGAGCGACCGCCGCCGAGGCGGGTGCTCCCGCCTGAGCGACGCTCGGGCAACCGCAGTCATCGCGGCCGCCGGCTCCGGGCAGAGGCTCGGGGCCGGCGGCCCGAAGGCCTTTGCCGACCTCGCCGGGCGCGCCCTGATCGAATGGTCCCTCGCGGCGCTCGATGCCGCCCGCTCGATCGATGCGATCGTCATCGCCGCTCCGCCCGGCCACGAGCGCGAGGCTGAGCTCGCCGCGGGCCGCGCCGCGCCGCGGGCGGCGGTCGCCGTCATCACCGGCGGCGCCACCCGCGCCGATTCGATCGAGCTCGCGCTCGACCGGGTCAACGGCGAGCTGGTTGCGATTCACGACGCCGCGCGGCCGCTGATCACCGCCGACCTCGTCGACCGCGTGGTCGGCCGGCTCGCCGCCGATCCCGATGCCGACGCGGCAATCGCCGCGAGCCCGCTCGCCGACACGGTCAAGCGCGCCCGCGCGCCACGCGGGGAGAGCGGGCGGGATGCCGCGCTCGTCGAGCGCACGCTCGACCGCGACCTGCTCTGGGCCGCGCAGACGCCGCAGGCGTGCCGCGCCAATCGACTGCGGGCGGCCCAGCAGCGCGCGATCGAAGGCGGATGGCTCGCCGAGGCCACCGACGAGGCGTCGCTGATCGAGTGCGACGGCGGCCTGGTGCTGCTCGAGGAGGCGGGGGAGGCGAACCTCAAGGTGACCACCGGCGCCGATCTCGCGACCGCTGCGACGCTGATCGCGGCCCGGTCCTGAGGGCGTCTGGGGCTCAGTCGCGGAGGACGAGCAGCGCGGTGACGGTGAGCGCGAAGACCAGCTGGCCGACCCCGAGCGCGGTGCCGGCATTGGCGGCGCCGAGCGCGGCAGCGAGAAGCGATGCGGCCGCGAACGAGGCGAGGGCGATGCCGATGTCGACGAGCGTGGCGATCGCTTTAGGGTAGCCGGCGGCCCATGCTGACCGACTACCACGTCCACCTCCGCCCCGACGAAGACGGCACGCCGCCGGAGCGCTACTTCACCGACGTCAACGCGGAGCGGTTCCGCGCCGCCGCCGCTGCAGCGGGGATCGCCGAGCTCGGCGTCTCCGAGCACATCCATCGCTTCGCCCAGGCGCTCGACATCTGGCGCCACCCGTTCTGGGTCGAGCAGGCCGTCGACGACATCGACGCCTACTGCGAGTTCCTGGCGTCGGCCGGCCTCAAGGTCGGCATCGAGGCCGACTACGTCGCCGGCGCCGAGGACCGGATCGAGACGCTGCTGACGGCGCGCCCGTTCGACTACGTGATCGGCGCCGTGCATTTCATCGGCGAGGCCGCCGTCGACCAGGACCGCTGGGACGTCTGGAAGGCCGAGGGCAACGACCCCGACCGCGTCTGGCAGCGCTACTTCGAGCAGCTTGCGGCCGCTGCTTCGTCGGGCCTCTTCGACGTGATCGCTCATCCCGACCTGGTCAAGGTCTGGGGCTCCGGCCGACCCGGGCCCCAGCGCGATCCGCGCGCCTACTGGGAGCCTGCCGTCGAGGCGATCGCAGCCGCCGGCGTCGCCGTCGAGGTCTCGACGGCGGGGCTACGCAAGCCGGTGGCCGAGATCTATCCCGACGCCGGCTTCGCGGCGCTCTGCGTCGAGGCCGGCGTCCCCTTCACACTGTCCTCCGATGCCCATCTGCCCGAGCACGTCGGCTACGCCTATCCGGAGGCGATCGAGTTCATGACCGGCCTGGGGATCGACCGGATCGGCGTCTTCTCGGGCCGGGAGCGCAACCTGGAGCCGCTCGGATGAGCGGGCGCGTCGGGATCGGCTATGACAGCCACCGCCTCGTCGAGGGCCGGCCGCTGATCATCGGCGGCGTCGAGATCGAGTTCGAGCGCGGACTCACCGGCCACTCCGATGCCGACGTCCTCGCTCACGCAGTCACCGACGCGGTCCTCGGCGCCGCCGGCGCCGGCGACATCGGCGCCCACTTCCCCGACGACGACGAGCGCTGGCGGGACGCCGACTCGATCGAGCTCCTGCGCTCCGTCGTCGCCGGCCTCGATGGCCGCGTCGTCAACGTCGATGCGACGGTGATCTGCGAACGGCCGGCGATCGGGCCGCACCGGGAGGCGATCGAGGCGCGGCTCTCCGCCGCCGTCGGGGCGGCGGTCTCGGTGAAGGCGACGACGAACGAGGGGCTCGGCGCGATCGGCCGCGAGGAGGGGATCGCCGCGATCGCCGTGGCCGCGTTCGAGCCCGCCTCCGATTCATCCCCAGCGGGCGGCACGGAATAGTCTCCAAGGGCGTGGCGGGAGCATGAAGGGCATCACCGAAACGATCGGCGGCGCCGTCCGCTCGGTCAGGGTCGGCCAGCTCGGCAGCGTCGCCGACCTGCCGTTCAACCTCAAGGTGCTCGCCGAGGCAGGGATCATCCGCCCGATGGGGCCGGGTGACCTGCTGACGGTCGGCCGCACGATTCATCGCTGGGGAGCCTCGCCGGCGGCCGGGCTGATCTCCGCGGCCGCCCGCCGGCCCGACGACGTGGCCCTGATCGACGAGCTCGGCGAGCTCACATTCGCCGAGCTCGACCGGCGCTCGAACTCGCTCGCGCGGGCCCTGATCAGGGCCGGGGTGACGGCCAGCGACTCGGTGGCGATCATGTGTCGCAACCATCGCGGCTTCGCCGACGCGATCTTCGCCTGCGCGAAGCTCGGCACCTCGGTCCTGCTGCTCAACACCGACTTCGCCCGGCCGCAGCTCCTCGGGGTGATCGAGCGCGAGCGCCCGCAGGCGGTGATCTACGACGCCGAGTTCGAGGGCCTGCTCGAGGGCGCCGAGGGGGAGGACCCGGAGCTGACCCGGATCGTCTCCTGGGTCGATGAGGAGGGGGCCGGCGATCGCGTCCTGGCCGAGGATGCGATCGCGCGCAACTCCGACGCCCCGATCGACCCGCCGGCAGAGCCGAGCAGCTTCGTGATCCTCACCTCGGGCACCACCGGCACGCCGAAGGGGGCCCAGCGCGGCTCACCCGAGTCGCTCGCCCCGCTTGCGATCCTGCTCTCGAAGATCCCGCTCCGCTCGGAGCGCACGACCGTGATCGCCGCTCCGCTCTTCCACTCCTGGGGCTTCCTCAACTTCGCGTTCGGGCTCGCGCTCGGCTCGACGTACGTGCTGAGGCGCCGCTTCGATCCTGAGGCGACGCTGAAGATGATCACCGACAACGATGCCGACGCGCTCGTCGTCGTCCCGGTGATGCTGCAGCGGATCATGGAGCTCGACCGGGCGGTGCTCGAGGGATACGAGCTGCCGAGCCTGCGGATCACCGCGGCAAGCGGCTCGTCGCTGCCCGGCGACATGGCGGTCCGCTGGATGGACGCCTTCGGCGACAACCTCTACAACTTCTACGGCTCGACCGAGGTCGCCTGGGCGACGATCGCGACGCCCGCTGACATGAGGGCGGCGCCGGGTACCGCCGGCCGTCCGCCTCACGGCACCGTCGTGAAGATCCTCGATCCCGACGGCAACCCCGTGCCCCGCGGGCAGTCCGGCCGGATCTTCGTCGGCAACGAGATGTCGTTCGAGGGCTACACGGGCGGTGGTGGCAAGGACGTCATCGACGGCATGCTCTCCTCGGGCGACGTCGGCCACTTCGACGAGGAGGGCCGCCTGTTCATCGACGGCCGCGACGACGAGATGATCGTCTCCGGCGGCGAGAACGTCTTCCCCCGCGAGGTCGAGGACCTGCTCGCCAACCACGACTCGATCGACGAGGCGGCGGTGATCGGTGTCGAGGACGAGCAGTTCGGGCAGCGGCTCAAGGCGTTCGTCGTGATCAGCGCCGGCGCCGAGCTCGACGATGCCGCGGTCAAGGCCTACGTCAAGGAGAACCTCGCCCGCTACAAGGTCCCGCGCGAGGTCGAGTTCCTCGAGGAGCTCCCGCGCAACCCGACGGGCAAGGTCGTGAAGCGCGAGCTTCAATAACTCCGGCCGAATGCTCCGGCTTCGCCGTCCGCTTCGGTCGGCCGGCGCGCAGGTACTTGACGGGATGGCATGAGTGTTGACTCCATTCGGGGGTTGATGCTCCGCTTCGCGTCCGCTTCCGCCGGACTGCCGGCGGGAGTACGGCGGCGCTGAGCTCCCGCCTCCCATTCCCCAGCCCCAGCGCACTCGGCACCGAACGACGCGGCTGCCGCGCCGATTAGAGTCGCGGCGATGCGCGAGGTCAGGATCAGGGACACCCTGAGCGGCGAGGAACGCCTGCTCGAGGCCGGCGCGGGAGACGAGGTCGGCATCTACGCCTGCGGCCCGAC
>DASSEM010000005.1:0-5687 GCA_035695265.1 Solirubrobacterales bacterium | reverse complement strand
GACGCCACGCCGGTTCTGGGACTCGTAGGTCCTTTCGGTCCCAACATCGACCCCGCCGGCGGCCCTCACGATCCCCCGATCGGCGGAACCGGCGGGCGGACCGGGACTCGACCGGGTGGGGACGGAGCGGCCCGATCGGCGGAGGCGGCTCTCAACCATTCGTCCAATCGCTTTGTGCGCGACCCGGACGGTGCCACAATCGGCGCGCATGGATGCCGCCCCGGGCAAGGACGGTCCGACGACGATCACCGTCGCCGACGGCAGCCCGCTCTACCGGATCGGGCTCGTCGCCGTGCTCGAGGATTGCCCCGACCTGGCCGTGGCCGGGGAGGCGTCCGATCCAGCCGCGGCGATCGCGGCCATCGACCGGTTCCGACCCGACGTCGCGGTGGTCGATCTCGACCTGCCCGACCCCGGCGGGCTCGCGGTGGTGGAGAAGCTGCGCGACCGGTCCGAGCCGACCCGGATCCTGCTGCTCGCCGCCGGCCCCGAGAGCGGGCCCCTGTACAGGGCGCTCTCGCTCGGGGCCGCCGGCTATCTGGCGAAGCGCAGCGAGGCCGACCGGGTCTGCGACGCGATCCGCGCCGTCGCCGCCGGCGAGACCGTGATCGACGAGCGCCTGCAATCCGGGCTCGCGGACGAGATCCGGCTGCGCGAGCGCGGTGACCGCCCGGTCCTCACCGACCGCGAGCGCGAGGTCCTGATGCTCGCCGCCGAGGGCGGCTCGGTCGCCGACGTCGCCGGCCGCCTCCACCTCAGCGACGCCACGATCAAGACCCACCTCCATCACGCCTACGAGAAGCTCGAGGTCTCCGACCGGGCAGCCGCGGTCGCCCGGGCGCTCCGCTACGGCCTGATCGACTAGATGACTGCGCGACTCGCAGCCCTCCGGGCTGCTCGACTGCGCCGGACCGCCGGGTCACGCCCCGGCGGTCCTCCGGGCCGATCTCAGAACCAGAGGGCTGCGCCAGCGCTCGTTTCAACGTGAAGAGGGCGCCGCTTTTGCGGCGCCCTCTGGCCGTTCCGTTCCCCTCGCCGGCCCTGGCGAGAGATTGCAACCGTGTCTGGAGCAGTCATCGGCACGGGCCGCTGCCGGCTCGATCGGGCAGACGGGTGATCTATGGGCTGAACCCGCCGCCAACCGTTCGGTTGACGCGCTGCGCCGGGCCGGCAGGGGGGCCGGCGGCTGGTGCCATCGCGAGACGCTCTCGAGCCGCACGGAACCCGCCCCGGCCCGTGCGAGAATCCGCTCGGTGAGCGGCAGACGGCTGACGATCCTGATCGCGGACGATCACCCGGTCTACCGGCAGGGGCTCGAGCGCGCGATCGGCGAGCGCCCCGACCTCGAGCTCGTCGGCTCGACGGCCGACGGCCGCGAGGCGCTCGAGCGGATCCACGAGCTCGAGCCCGACATCGCCGTCGTCGACGTCCGCATGCCGGGCCTCGACGGGCTCAAGATCGTCGGCGCCGTCCAGCGTGACGGGCTGCGGACCAAGGTCATGCTGCTGACCGGCTACGAGGACTCGACCGCCGCCTACAAGGCGCTGGCCGAGGGCGCGGCCGGGTACGTCTCGAAGGCTTCCGACCACACCGAGCTCTGCGAGTCGATCGTCGCCGCCGGCCGTGGCGAGACCGTGATCGCACCCCAGTTCGCAGCCGGGATCGCCACCGAGATCCAGCTCCGGGAGACCTCCGAGCGTCCTGCACTCACCGGTCGCGAGGGCGAGGTGCTGCGGCTCCTCGCCGAGGGCCGGACCGCGGCACGGATCGGTGAGGAGCTCCACCTCTCCGAGGCGACGGTCAAGACCCACCTCCACAACCTCTACGACAAGCTCGGGGTCTCCGACCGCGCCGCCGCGGTCGCGACGGCGATGCGCTGGGGACTGCTCGAGTGAGCTCCCCGGCCGGGATGCCGCCGGGCGAGGAGGGCGAGTCGCCCCTGCAGGTCATCGGCCAGCTCGCCGGCGGCATCGCCCACGACTTCAACAACATCCTCGGGGTGATCATCAACTACGCCCGCTTCGCGCAGGGCTCGGTGCCACCGGGCTCGCCGGCCGCCGCCGACATCGAGGAGATCAGGCGGGCGGCCGAGCGCGGCGTCGGCCTGGTCCGCCAGCTCATGATCCTCGCCCGCCGCGAGAGCGGAGCCACCGTCGTCTTCGACCTCAACGAGCTGATCGCCGGGCTCGACGGCTTCCTGCGCTCGACGATCGGCGAACACATCACGGTCGAGCGGCGACTCGATCCCGAGCTGTGGCCCCTCGCCGACGATCCGGCCCGGATCGAGCAGATCCTGATCAACCTGGCGGTCAACGCCCGGGACGCGATGCCGGGCGGAGGCACGCTCGCCTTCGAGACCAGCAACGCCGAGCTCGGCTCGGCCGAGACGATCGCCTACCCGGGCGCCGAACCGGGCCGTTTCGTGCGGCTGTTGGTCAGCGACACCGGCGCCGGGATGGACAGCGAGGTCGCCGCCCGCGCCTTCGAGCCGATGTTCACGACGAAGGCGGCCGGCCAGGGGACCGGCCTCGGCCTCGCCACCGTCTACACGATCGTCACCCAGGCCGGCGGCATGATCGACCTCTCCTCCCAGCCCGGGCGCGGGACCAGCATCGAGATCCACCTGCCCGCCAGCCACGGCCCGCGCACCGCGACGACCCGGCCGACGCAGGCGGCGCCGGCGGGACGCGGCGAATCGGTGCTGATCGCCGAGGACGACGAGGCGGTGCGTCGCGTCGCCGAGCGCATCCTCGAGACCGCCGGCTACCGGATCAGCTCCTGTCCCGGCGGGGTCGAGGCCCTCGAGCTGCTCGACGACCCGGGGCGCCGGTTCGACCTGCTCCTCGCCGACGTCGTCATGCCGGGGATGCGCGGCGACGACCTCGCCCGGCGCGCGGTCGCGATGCGGCCGGGGCTGCACGTCCTGTTCATGTCGGGCTACAGCGACGACGCGCCGCCCGCCGACCTCGGCCCGACGGCAGGTCAGGTGGCGTTCATCGGCAAGCCGTTCGACGCCGGAAGCCTGCTCGAGCGCCTCCGCGGGCTGCTCGGCTCCTAGCTCGGCGACCCCCTGGCGGCCGAGATAGCGTGCAGGAGGTGAGCATCGTCACCGACAGCGGCGCCCGCGCCACCCCTCCCCCGTTCACCGCCGAGCACGAGGACCTCCGCGCGACCATTCGTCGCTGGGTCGAGTCGGAGATCTGCCCCGAGCAGGCGCGGTGGGAGGAGGAGCGGGAGTTCCCGCGCGAGCTCTTCGCCCGCGCCGGCGAGCTCGGCTTCCTCGGCCTCAAGTACCCCGAGCAGCTCGGCGGCCAGGGCGGGGACGGGATTCACGACGCGGTCTGGGCCGAGGAGCTGGCGGCGGCCGGGACTTGCGGGGGCGTCGGCGCCGGGCTCGGCGCCCACACCGGGATCGCCACGCCGCCCGTCTGGCGCTTCGGCAACGAGGAGCAGCACGAGCGCTTCCTGCGACCGGCGATCAGCGGCGACAGGATCGCGGCGCTCGGGATCACCGAGCCCGGCGCGGGCTCCGACGTCGCTTCGATCCGGACGTCGGCGCGGCGGGTCGACGGCGGCTGGGTCGTCAACGGCAACAAGACCTTCATCACCAACGGGGTCCGCGCCGACTTCCTCGTCTGCGCGGTCCGCACGACCGCCGAGGGCGGCCATGGCGGCATCTCGTTTCTGATCCTCGAGCGGGAGATGCCGGGCTATGAGGTCACCCGCAAGCTCGAGAAGCTCGGCTGGCACTGCTCCGACACCGGCGAGCTCGCCTTCAGCGACGTCTTCGTCCCGGAGGAGAACCTGCTCGGAGCGGAGAACGAGGGCTTCAAGCTGATCATGGCCAACTTCCAGTGGGAGCGGGTTCTGATGGCGCTCGGGGCGGTCGGGACGATCGACTGGTGCCTGCGGCGAACGATCGCCTACGCACTCGACCGGGAGGCGTTCGGGCGGCCGATCGGGAGCTTCCAGGCGATCCGCCACAAGGTCGCCGAGATGTCGACGAAGCTCGCCGCCGGGCGGGCGATGACCTACTCGGCGTTGCGGCTGCTCGCCGGCGGCGAGGACGCGCTGCGCGAGGTGACCGCCGCGAAGCTCTTCACCCAGCGGGCCGCGGTCGAGGCAGCCGACGAGGCTGTCCAGGTCCATGGCGGCTACGGCTACATGCGCGAGTACGAGGTCGAGCGGGTCCTGCGTGATGCGCGGCTCGGCCCGATCGGTGGCGGCACCGACGAGGTCATGAAGGAGATCATCGGGCGTGGGCTCGGCCTCTGATCGGCCCCGCCGCCTCGAACTTTTCGAGGTCGACCGGGCCGCGCGCGTCCTCGCCCGGGCCTTCGCCTGGCACGAGCCGTGGGGCGAGTGGGCGATGCCCGACCCCGGTGATCGCGAGGAGCGGATCTTCGAGCGCTTCCGCGCCGACCTGAGCGAGCGCTTCATCCCCTACGGGGAGTGCTGGACGATCGGGGCCGGCACCGCGACGACGATGTGGATCCCGCCCGGGGTCGAGCAGCTCGCCCGGCGCCGGAGCGAAGCCGACTACGCGACGTTCGGCGAGCTCGCCGCGGCGATGCGGGCCGGCGACGAGCTGATCACCCGTTTGAAGCCGGAGGCCGAGCACTGGTACCTCGACACGATCGCCACCGACCCCGACCAGCACGGCCGCGGCCTCGGCGGGCGCCTGCTCGATCACGACCTCGCCGTCCGCGATGCGGCCGGCCACGCCTGCGCGCTCGACACCCACACCGAGCAGAACATCGGCTTCTACGAGCGGCGCGGCTTCGAGGTGACCGGCTCCGGGACGCTCGGCCCCGGGATCGACGTCTACATGATGTTTCGGCCCGCTCAATAGAGTCCCGGCGGCTTCACCAACGACAAGGAGACGACGCGACATGGGACTTCTCGACGGCAAGGCGGCGATCATCACCGGCTCGGCGCGCGGCATCGGCCGGGCGACGGCCGAGCTGTTCGTATCCGAGGGCGCGAAGGTGCTGATCAACGACATCGACGGCGACGTCGCCGAGCAGGCGGCGAGCGAGATCGACGGCGAGACCGCGGTCTTCAGCGGTGACCTGACCAAAGCGGGCGCCGCCGACGAGCTCGTCGCCGCCGCCGTCGACGCCTTCGGCGCCGTCGACGCGGTCGTCAACAACGCCGGCTACACCTGGGACGGCGTCGTCCACCGGATGACCGACGAGCAGTTCCAGGCCATGCTCGACATCCACACGGTCGCCCCCTTCCGGGTGATCCGGGCGCTCGGCCCGCACTGGCGCGAGGCCGCGAAGGCCGAGCGGGACGAGGGCCGCGAGGTCTTCCGCAAGATCGTCAACATCTCCTCGGTCTCCGGCACGATGGGCAACGCCGGGCAGGCCAACTACTCGGCAGCTAAGGCGGGCGTTACCGGCCTGACCAAGACGATCGCCAAGGAGTGGGGCCAGTTCAAGATCAACTGCAACGCGATCGCCTTCGGCTTCGTCGAGACCCGGCTCACAGCGGCGAAGGAGAACGCGGACGAGATCGAGCGTGAGGGCGAGAAGATCGAGCTGGGCATCCCCGAGCAGATGCGCCAGATGGCGAGCATGATGATCCCGCTCGGCCGCCCGGCCTCACCCGCGGAGGCCGCCGGCCCGGTGCTGCTGCTCTGCTCCGAGTACGCCAACTACATCCACGGCCAGGTGATCAACGTG
>DASSEM010000004.1:0-6656 GCA_035695265.1 Solirubrobacterales bacterium | reverse complement strand
AACGCGCCGAGGCCGGGCGGCAAGCGATGTTCGTCACCGAGCGCGGGTCGCTCGCCGGCCGCGCCGTCGCCGTGCCCGTCCCGCTCGACGGCAGCGGCAGGCGCGGGCATTGGCTGGTGCTCGCCCGCCGGAGCGGCGAGATCGGCGATCTCGAGCGGCTGCTCGCCCGCCAGGCGGCGATGGTGATCGCGCTCGAGATGATGCGCGAGCGCGCCGTCCGCGAGACCGAGCGCCGGCTCGCCGGCGACGTCCTCGCCGAGGCGCTCGGCGGCCAGCTCGGCGACGAGGACCTGCGCGGCCGCCTGCAGCCGTTCGGGATCGACGCCCGCGTCGCCGTCCTCCTCTACGAGCTCGAGGAGTCGGCCGACGACGCCGCGCTGCTCACCGGGGCGCTCGCCGTACCCGCCGTCGCCGCCGTCAACGCCGCCGCCGGGCGGCCGCTTCTGTCGGCGATCGTCGATCCCGGCGACCGCGACCCGGTCGAGCTCGCCCGCGAGGGGCGGGAGGCGCTCGCCGAGTCCGGGCGCGAGGTCCGCGCCGCCGCGAGCCGGCCGACCGGGGTCGCGTCGCTGCGCCGCGCCTTCCACGAGGCCCGCTGCGCACTGGAGGCGACCGCGCTCGCCAACGGCCACGCGCCCGACGTCGCCTCCTACCGCGACCTCGGCGCCTTCACGCTGCTGCTGTCCTTACAGGACGACGATGCGCTCCGTACCTACGCCGACAACCTCCTCGGCCCGATCTCGGATGGCGAGGGGGAGTACGGGCCGGAGTTGCTGCGCTCGCTCGAAGCGTTCATCGAGCGCAACGGGCAGTGGGAGCGGGCCGCCCGTGATCTCTACTGCCATCGCCACACCCTGCGCTACCGGATCCGGCGGATCGAGGAGCTGACGGGACGCGACCTCGGGCAGGCTCAGGACAGGATCGAGCTCTGGCTCGCGCTGCGGGCCCGCGAGCTGGTCAGATAGACAACTGACGACGGACCATTCGCCAATCGAGTAGAGGAGAGCCGATGAAGGTTGGAGTCCCCACCGAGATCAAGGAGGAGGAGTACCGTGTCGCTCTGACCGCGGTCGGCGCCCGCGAGCTGGCCGAGCACGGACACGAGGTCCTGGTCCAGAAGGGGGCGGGGGAGGGCAGCGCGATCGAGGACGCCGACTACGAGGCGCAGGGAGCCCGGATCGTGGCGACCGCCGAGGACGTCTGGGGCGAGGCCGACATGATCCTCAAGGTCAAGGAGCCGCAGAGCCCCGAGGTCGCGATGCTGCGGGCGGAGACGACCCTGTTCACCTACCTCCACCTCGCCCCGGCGCCGGAGCTGACGCGCGGGCTCTGCGGGACGGGCGCGACCTGCATCGCCTACGAGACCGTCGAGGACGGGGCCGGAGGGTTGCCGCTGCTGGCGCCGATGAGCGAGATCGCCGGCCGGATCGCCACCCAGGCGGGAGCCTTCTTCCTCGAGAAGCCGATGGGTGGGCGCGGCATCCTGCTCGGCGGGGTGCCGGGCGTCGCCGCCGCCAACGTGATGGTGATCGGCGCCGGCGCGGTCGGCATCAACGCCGCCCAGATGGCGGTCGGGATGGCGGCCGACGTCTTCCTGTTCGACGTCAGCATCGACGCCCTGCGCCGCGCCGATCTGCAGTTCGCGGGCTCGCTCTCGACCGTATTCAGCTCGACGCTCTCGATCGAGGAGATGCTGCCCCGGGTCGATCTGGTGATCGGCGCCGTCCTCGTCCAGGGCGCCCGCGCCCCCCACGTGATCAAGCGCGAGCAGCTCGCGCTGATGAAGCCGGCCGCGGTCCTCGTCGACGTGGCGATCGACCAGGGCGGCTGCTTCGAGACCTCGCGGCCGACCACCCACACCGACCCCGTCTATGAGGTCGACGGCATCACCCACTACTGCGTCGCGAACATGCCCGGGGCGGTCCCGGTCACCTCGACGCAGGCGCTCACCAACGCGACCCTGCCCTACGTGCTCTCGCTCGCCGACAACGGCGTCGAGCGGGCGCTCGAGCGCGATCCCGGCCTCTGGCCCGGGGTCAACGTCGCCGCCGGCAAGGTCACCCATCCCGGCGTCGCCGAGGGGGTCGGGGCCGAGCACGTCCCGGTCGCCGAGGCGCTCGGGATCGCCTGAGCACACCTGAGTACTTCGAAGCCCCGCTAACGACAGGAGAGGCCAGATGGCAACCGCACAGAAGACCAAGGTCCAGAACTTCATCGACGGCGAGCTCGCCGACGCCGCCGACGGCGCGACCGACGAGGTGATCAACCCGGCGACCGGCGAGGCCTTCGCCGAGGCGCCGCTGTCCACGGAAGAGGACGTCGACCGCGCCGTTCAGGCAGCCCGGCGGGCATTCGAGGGCTGGGCGGCGACGACGCCGGGCGAGCGCGCGACGGCGCTCTTCAGGCTTGCCGAAATCGTCGAGGAGAACGCCGACCTGCTCTCCGATCTCGAGGCCACCGACGCCGGCAAGCCGCGCAACGTCTTCAAGGACGACGAGATCCCGGCCATGGCCGACCAGCTCCGCTTCTTCGCGGGCGCGGCGCGGGTCCTCCCCGGCAGCGCAGCGGGCGAGTATGTCGAGAACCGGACCTCGATCATCCGCCGCGAGCCGGCCGGCGTGGTCGGCCAGATCGCGCCCTGGAACTACCCGCTGATGATGGCCGTGTGGAAGATCGGGCCGGCGCTCGCCGCCGGTTGCACGACGGTCCTCAAGCCGGCCGAGACGACGCCCGTGGCGACGCTGAAGCTCGCCGAGCTGGCGGCTGACGTCTTCCCGCCCGGCGTGCTGAACGTGATCGGCGGACTCGGCCAGCCCGCCGGCTCGTCACTCGTCACCCACCCCGAGGTCGACATGGTCTCGCTGACCGGCTCCCCTGAGACCGGCAAGTGGATCGCGCGCGCGGCGGCCGACTCGCTGAAGCGCGTTCACCTCGAGCTCGGCGGCAAGGCGCCGGTGATCGTCTTCGACGACGCCGACATGGAGCTCGCGATGGAGACGATCGCGGCCTGCGGCTACTACAACGCCGGCCAGGACTGCACCGCGGCGACGCGGGTGATCGCGGCGCCGGGAATCTACGACGACGTCGTCGCCGGACTCGCCGATCAGGCGAGGTCCAACTACGTCACCGGCGACACCTTCGACGAGGGGACGACGCTCGGCCCGGTCAACTCGGCGCGGCAGCGCGAGCGGGTCGAGGGCTTCCTCGAGCGCCGGCCCGACCACGCCGAGATCGTCACCGGCGGCGGCCAGCCCGACCTGCCCGGCTACTTCGTCGAGCCGACCGTGGTCGCCAACCTCAAGCAGGACGACGAGATGGTCCAGTCGGAGATCTTCGGGCCGGTGATCACCGTGCAGCAGTTCGACGACGAGACGAAAGCGATCGAATGGGCCAACGGCACCCGCTACGGCCTCGCGGCATCGGTCTGGACCCGGGACGTCGGCCGCGCCATGCGCGTCACCAACGCGATCCGGTTCGGCTGCGTCTGGATCAACGACCACCTGACGATGGCCAACGAGATGCCGCACGGCGGCTACAAGGAGTCCGGCTACGGCAAGGACATGTCGATCTACTCGGTCGAGGACTACACCGAGATCAAGCATGTGATGGTCAACTTGGGCGCCTGACGCGCTCGGGTGCCGACGGGGCCGAGCGGCAGGCCAGCGGCCTCCGGCTCTTCGGAGTTCGGCCGCTGGCCCACCGCTCGGCCTCTTTGACTGCCGGGGTCGCGGGCGCCGGTTCTGGGGGAGGAAAGGGGGGGCGGGCCTACCGCTTGCTGTTCAGCTTCCGTTGCCTACCAGGCGCCGGAGGAAATTGTCCGAACCACGCTCGTGGCGCTCGAGGGTGTCCCCGATCAGCCACAGCATCGGCGGCCAGAGGCCCACGAACAGGGCCCGCCGCTCGGCATTGCCGCGCTCTTCTTGATCGACCGTCTTCGCCCGGATCCAGAGCCCGATGCACAGGTGGACCGCCAGCAGGGCCCCGACATGCAGATGCCAGCCACGAAGCCCGAGGCGCCTGATCAACCGGAAGGGCATGAGCCACCCCTGCCCGCTCGAGGCCCTTTCTATGCATACACAGATCCCCGTCGGGTAAGCGCAACGGGTGGCGTCGACGCGTGAAGGCCTGCCGAGGCGAATAGCCACCCTCGCGCGCTGGCCGTTTGGCGTCGCATTGACCAGCTGGCGATACATGTGGCGAACAACGCCCATGTACCGGGACGAGATCGAGGGGTCGATTGCCGAGGACCTGCCGCCGCCGCCCCCCGAGCACGTGAGCCTCGACGGCGTGCAGGTTGTCGAGGATGGGACCGGGCCCCTTTTTCATCGCCGCTACCGTGCACGAATCCGCGAGAGCGTGGTCGGACCCGCCGAGCTCGTCGCACTGGTCGCGGCGGAACCGAATCGCGTTGCTCCGTCCGAGTTCGCGACTTTTCGCCGCGCCGATGGCGAAGAGGAGCCGATGCGGGTCGGCGATGACTACGTCGTTCGCATGGCCGGGCCGTGGGACGGCCCCGTTCGCGTCGCGTCGATGGGAGACGCTGCATTCAGGCTGCTGACGCTGGAAGGCCACCTCGAGGTCGGCCAGATCGAGTTTCGCGCGCGGCGAGATCGCGATCGACTCATCTTCGAGATCGAGAGTTGGGCTCGAAGCAAGGATTCGCTCACCGACCTGCTGTACGCCCGCCTGCGAATGAGCAAGGAAGTCCAGCTCCACATGTGGGCCTCGACGCTCGAGGGGATCGTCGGGCTCTCCGGCGGCAAGCTCGAGCGGGGACTCGAGATCCGCACACGGACGGTCTCCGAGGCCTGCCTCGATGAGTGACATCCCGGCGCGGATGAGGAACCGCCTCATCGAGCTCTATGACAAGCCGACCAACTTCGATGGCGACGATCTGCCGCAGGCGGTCCGGGACCCGTGGCACATCGACGATTACCGCCATGCCCTGCCGGCTGAAGAGCCCGGCGAGCCGACCTCCGGCGGCTCCTTTGAGATCGCCAAGCGCCTGCTGGCCGATTACGAGTTTGCGGACCCGCGTGTGGTCCGCGCCTTCTATGACGCCGAGGCGCCGCTTCTCGGGCGGACGATGCTGCTGCAGATCCGCTTCTACGTGATCCACACATACGCCGGTGTCAGGGTCAGCGAGATCTTCGACGAGCGGCGCGATGCCGGCGGCCGCCCGGTGAGGATCTGGGGTTGGGCGTATCAGACGCTGGAAGGCCACCCCGAGCGCGGGCAGATGGACTACCAACTGTGGAAGCACATGGACACGGGCGAGGTCGAGCTCCGGATTCACGCAGTCTCCGAGCTGATCGGAACGTCCAATCCGATCATCGGGATCGGCTTCGCCCTGGTCGGCAGGCGCGAGCAGGTGCGCTTCGCCCGGCGCTGCGGCAGCCGCATGGAGAGACTCGTCGTCGAGTCCCTCGAGCATGGTCGAACGGTGGAGCCTGCGCCCGACGTCGAGCGCGGGGTCGCGATCTCCCCCGCCGACGATTGAGGCCCCGTTCGGCCGACCAACTCGGGGCCGAGCGGCAGACCAGCGGGCTCCGGCTCTTACGGAGTTCGCCCGCTGGCCCACCGCTCGGCCCCTTTCGAGGGCCGGGGCCCGAACCGCGGGCAGTGCGTAGAGTCGGGTGTGTCGGCGGTCGAGCCACCTGCCGGAAGGGGAAGCCATGTCGACGACGAGCGGCACAGCGGAGCAGCGCGATCAGGTGATCCTGCTGCCGGGGAGCGTGCTGCCTGGCGATCTCGCGTACGAGGCGCTGCTGGAGGAGCTCGGAGACGGGGTTTCGGCAGTCGTCAAGGACCTCGAGGTCTACGCCGGCGATGAGCCGCCCGCCTCCTACTCCCTGGACCTCGAGGTCGACGGGATCGACCGGGCTGCAGGGGCAGCGGGATTCGAGCGTTTCCACCTCGGCGGCTACTCGGCCGGCGGGGCCGCGTGCCTGGCGTTTGCGGCCCGCCGGCCGGAGCGACTGTCGAGCCTGGTGCTGATCGAGCCCGCATGGGCCGGTAACGACGGACTCGACCCGGCCGAGCAGGCCGTGTGGCAGCGGTACCAGCGGGTCATGACGCTCCCGCCCGAGCAGATGATGCCGGCGTTCGTGGCAGCCAATCTGCGGCCCGGTGTCGAGCCGCCGGCGCCGCCACCAGGACCGGCGCCGGCTTGGATGGCCAAGCGGCCGGCGGGACTCGATGCCCTCATCGCCTCATTCCTGGCCGGTTCGCTCGACGTTGACTCCTTGGGCCGCCTCCGCTGCCCGGTCTACTTCGCGCTCGGGGGGCTCAGCAACCCCGATCACTACGCGAAGATCGCCGAGCGGCTCGCTGCTGCGCTTTCCGACTTCACCCTGGAGGTGTTCGAGATGCGCCACCACTTCGACCCGCCGCACCGGGCTGAGCCGGAGCGGCTCGCGGCGTCACTCCGCGATCTCTGGGCCCGCGCCGCGACGACCCCGCCCGGCGCCGCCTGACATTCCGGGGCGGGTGTCGGCGCATCTCGCGTTGGCGCATCTCGCGTTGCTGGTGAACGGCTGGTGCACCAGCAGATCTCCAGCGGACGATCTGCGGGTGCGCCTGGGGCTCCCGGAGAGCCGCGGATGCACCCGCAGTAGTCGTGCTCAGGGATGAAGAAGGGGCCGAGCGGTGGCGGC
>DASSEM010000003.1:0-3642 GCA_035695265.1 Solirubrobacterales bacterium | reverse complement strand
CCGAGCTTCTTCAGGCGCCGCTCGGTCAGCTTCGCGTGCTGCTTCGTCTCCTTCAGGTGCTCCTTGAGGCGCTTCTCGTAGGTGGCCCGGCTGGCCAACTCGATGTGGGCGACGAGCGCCGTCTCGAGCTCCTTCTCCTTGCCGTGTGCCTCGGTCAGGTACTGGACCAGCTTCGCCTGCGCCTCGGTCTGATCGGACATCTGCTTCCTCTCGGGTCGGTTGCCGGAAACCGACCCATACCCCGTCCCGGCGAGGGCGAATCCGTCGGCCTCAGCGCCGCTCGCGGAAGAACTCGCGGAGGAGCGCCGCAGCCTCGGCCTCGAGGACGCCGGCGACGATCTCGGGCCGGTGGTTGAGGCGCGGCTCGGCGAGGACGTCGAGAACCGACCCGGCGGCGCCGGCCTTCGGGTCGGGGGCGGCGTAGACCACCCGCGGCACCCGGGCGAGGACGATCGCGCCCGCGCACATCGCGCACGGCTCGAGGGTCACGTACAGGGTCGTCGCCGGGAGCCGCCAGCCACCGAGCTGCGCGGCGCCATCGCGGAGGGCGAGGATCTCGGCGTGGGCGGTCGGGTCGCGGCGGAGCTCGCGCTCGTTGACCGCAGTCGCCAATGGCTCGCCGTCGCGGGCGAGGACCGCGCCGATCGGGACGTCGTCGTGCGCGGGAGCCTCGCCGGCCGCGACCAGCGCGAGGCCCATCAGCTCCTCGTCGCTCACCAGAGCTTGGTCACGGCGATGACCATCGACGCGAGCAGGCAGACGACGAGGATCACCATGGCAATCGTCCAGGAGCGGGGCACGGGGCCAAGCGTAGAGACCGGACCCCGGTGAGGTGGCGAGGGTCAGACGGTCGATCCGAGCCCGCACGTGCGTGGGGTTCGGGATCGATCGTCTAGATTGGCGGTGATGGCGCTGAACCCGCTCACGCCGATCACCGAGCCGGTCGCCGACGGCGTCTGGCGCCACGCCGGCGAGCTCCGGCATGCCATGAACGTCTACTTCCTGACCGAGGACGACGGCGTCACGATCTTCGACGGCGGCACAGCTTCGATGACCTCGAAGGTGCGCAGCGCGGCCGAGCGGCTCGGGCCGATCAAGCGGCTCGTCCTGGGCCATGGCCACGCCGACCACCGCGGGATCGCCGCCGGGCTGGGCGCGCCGGTCGTCTGCCATCCCGACGAGCGCGCCGATGTCGAGGGCGACGGCGGCTATCACTACTTCAAGCTCGACCGGATCCCCTACCGGTTCCCGCGCGCCGTCTACCCGTCCCTCCTGAAGCTCTGGGATGGCGGCCCGGCGAGGGTCGCCGACACGGTCGAGGAGGGCGACGAGATCGCCGGCTTCGTCGTCAAGCACTTCCCCGGCCACGCCCCCGGCCTGATCGGGCTGTGGCGGGAGAGCGACCGCGTCGCGCTCGTCAGCGACACCACCTACCTGGTCGACTCGATGAAGTTCAAGCCGGTCGACTGGGCCAACGTCCCCAACCGCGTCTTCAACCTCGATCACGAGCAGGCGATCGCGAGCGTGCGCAAGCTCGCGGCGCTCGAGCCGCGGATCGTCGCCGCCGGTCACTCCGAGCCGCTGGTCGGTGAGCCGGCCGACGTGCGGCTGGCGCTGGAGCAGGCCGCGCTCCGCGGCTGATCCGCCCACTCTCATCGAGGCGACCGAAGCGTCCTCCCCCAGGACGGAACTGTCGTCTCGGGGTCGAGGCGTCGGGTCACCGACGGCTGATGCGCTCGCAGTCGCCCGCGACCCGGTCCTTGCGGTCGGCGCGAACGCGGTCGCGACCGGGACCGCGGCCGCAGCGAACCCGGTCGCGGCGTCCGTCGGCGGCCATGATCCGGTCGCCGCCGGTCCCGCCGGAGAGCCGGTCGCGGCCTTTGCCGCCGCGGATCCGGTCCCTGCCCTTGCCGCCGCTGGCGCAGTCGTCGCCGCCGCGGCCGTCGATCCGGTCGTTGCCGGCGTGACCGTTGATCTCGTCACCGGCGCCGGTCCCACCGAGGCGATCGCCGCGCCTCGTGGCGCCGAAGATCCTGTTCTCGCAGCGCGGCTTCGGCGGCTTCGCCTTCGCCTTCACGGTGGCGGCGCGGCCGACGTTGCCCTGCTCGTCGACGGCGCGGATCGCGATCCAGCCCTTCGACTCGTTCGGAACCCTCAGCTGCTGCACGAAGCCCGGCGCCTGCGAGTACCGGATATCCCGCAGCGGCTTCGCAGCGGCGAACGAGGCCCCGTCGATCGGCCGCTTCGCCGTCGCCATCTCGTAGTGGTCGACGTCCCCGCAGAGCAGGTCGTCCCCCGGTGCCAGGAAGCGCAGCTTCCCGCGCTTTGCACTCAGTTCCGTCGGCGCGCCCGGCAGGACCGCGTCGCGCAGGTAGTCGCCGGAGTTGGCGTTGTCGTGATGGAAGCGCGGCGACGATGCCGGCTCGCAGGACGAGGCCGTGGTCCGGTAGGCGTGGACGTAGCCGGACCGGGTGATGCCGACGACGACCTTGCGCGCCGACCGCTTCGTGTCCTCGGTTCCAAGGCTGCCGATCAGCGGCGTCGCGACGGTCCAGTCGGTCGTCAGCTTCGGCCAGCCGTCGACCGGCGTCCCGCCGGCGCCGTAGGCAGCGAGGTCCTGGCTCGAGCTCCCGGTCACCACGATCTCCCCGCCGCCGCCGCCGATCTCAGCGACCGCCGGGCCGGTGAGGAGTTGGAGATCGTTGACGGTGGCCGGGAAGCCGGGGCGCGGCGCGCCGCTCGACGGGTCCCAGATCCCGAGCAGGTCCTGACCGCTCTGATAGTCGACGAGCTGCAGGTCGAGCGCCTTGAAGAGCCCGATCGCGCCGGTGATGAACGCGGGCCTCTCGCCGGCCATCCCGTAGGTCGCCCCGAAGGCCGGGTTGCCGAGCGCCGGGATCATCGGAGCGTCGGTCGCAGTGGCAGCCGCACCGAAGTCGGACGAAAGCGCGTTCGCGAGGCCGCCGCTCCCGCCGTGGCAGGAGCTGCCGTCGCCGTTGATGATGTAGGCGGGGCCCGCGGCGGTCGCGACGCCGACCTTGCTCCCGAAGCCGCCGCTCGCGCAGGCGACCGGGCCGATCACCGGCGGCCCGGCGACGCCCTCGCCGACGATCGGCAGGGTTTCCGTCAGGAGCATCGCCGGCGCGAACGGCCAGCCGGGCGCGAGCGCGTCGTCGGGCAGGGGGTCGGAGTCGGTGTCGCCGTCGGCATCGAGCGCGTAGACCCGTGAGTTGCCGGGGTCGAGGAGCCCCGCCCCGAGCAGCAGCGCGAGCCCGCCCGGGTTGCCGAGGTTGGGGGGCTCGTCGTACTCCTCGTTGGTGCCGACGACGATCTCGGGGCGGCCGTCGCCGGTGATGTCGCCGACCGCCGGGGTGTCGATGATCGCCCCCTGCATGAACGAGCCGGCGTCGGGCGCGAACGTGATCGCGTGGGTCGCGGGGTCGACCGATCCGACCTTGGCCGGGTCGACGACGAGGACCGGGTAGCCGGGGGCGTCCGCGGCGCCGCCGGGCGCATCGGGGCCGGAGTCGCTCGCCTCCCAGGCGTAGACGTGCCGATCCATCGAGGCGGCGATGACCTCCTGGCGTCCGTCGCCGTCGAGGTCGGCGAGCACGGGGGCACCGAAGATGCCGTGCTGGGTCC
>DASSEM010000002.1:0-6894 GCA_035695265.1 Solirubrobacterales bacterium | reverse complement strand
CGCGCGCAGACTCTCCGCGATGTCTGGGTCGGGCTCCGGGCCAGCATCCGCGACGTCCTCGAGACGGTGACCCTGGCCGACATCGTCGCCGCCGACCTGCCCGCGCCGGTCGGCGAGATCGTCGACCGCCCCGAGGCGTGGGAGTCGCACTGACCCGAGCGTCAGCCGCGATGCCGGCTTGGGCGCTTGCGCGGGCGAGCGCGCAGATGCGGGTCGCGCGAGCGCTCACCGGAGGCAGGCGGCAGCGGTCCATGCGCGGCCTTCGACTCGGCCCGCTCGACGAGCCGCCGCGCGACCAGCCGGCCGGCGTCGATGGCCGAGACGACCACCGCGAAGGCGCAGAGGGCGACCGCGAAGACGATCAGCGCCGCGGCGCCGAGCTCGATCGCGCTCACGGCGGTGCTCGTCCCGGAGGCGACGGCCGGCTCAGGCGACCTGGAGCTCGTCGGTGGGGGCCGAGGCCGGATCGCCGTCGAAGATCCGCGCCCGGCTCGGCCGGGCGAAGATGATCTGGCCCTGCTCGAGCTCGAGATCCTCGGCCTCGGCGTGGGTCACCTGCGCCCAGGCGTGGTCGCCGTTGGCCATCGCGAGCTCGACCCGAACCTCGAACCCGAGGTGGCTGATCCGCTCGATCATCGCCTCCTCGGCGCCGTCGACCTTGAGCTGCGACAGGGCGAGGTCGTGAGGCCGGATCAGCGCGTTCCCGAACCGGTTGACCTCGCCGACGAAGCTCATGACGAACTCGGACTCGGGGTTCTCGTAGAGCTCCTTCGGCTCGCCGATCTGCTCGATCCGGCCCTCGTTCATGACCACGATCTGCTCGGCGACGTCCATCGCCTCCTCCTGGTCGTGGGTGACGAAGATCGTGGTCACGTGAACCTCGTCGTGGAGCCGGCGGAGCCATTCCCGCAGCTCCTTGCGGACCTTGGCGTCGAGCGCCCCGAACGGCTCGTCGAGGAGCAACAGCTTCGGCTGGGCGGCCAACGCCCGGGCGAGGGCCATCCGCTGCCGCTGGCCGCCGGAGAGCTGGGAGGGGTAGCGGTGCGCCATCCCCTGCAGCTGCACGAGCCGAATCAGCTCCTTGACGCGGTTTCGGATCTGGTCCTTCGGCGTCTTCCGGATCGATAGCCCGAAGGCGATGTTCTCACGGACGGTCATGTGCTTGAACGCCGCGTAGTGCTGAAAGACGAACCCGATCCCGCGCTCCTGTACCGACAGCTCGGTGACGTCGCGGCCGTCGAGGAGCACCCGCCCGCCGTCGGCCTGCTCGAGCCCGGCGATCAGCCGCAGCAGGGTCGACTTGCCGCTGCCGCTCGGCCCGAGCAGGGCGGTCAGCGAGCCGTCGGGCACCTCCAGCGTGACGTCGTCCAGCGCCTTGAAGTCCTCGAAGCTCTTGCTCACGTTCTCGACTGCGATTCCCATCAGACTTCCTTCCTCGTGTTGATCAGGTTCATGACGATCAGGGTCAGCAGGGCGAGCACGGCCAGCACCATCGAGGCCGCATACCCTCCGCCCTCGTTGAAGACCTCGAACTGCTTGCGAACGAACAGCGGCAGGGTCTCGGTCTGTCCCGAGATCCGCCCCGAGACGACCGACACGGCACCGAACTCGCCGAGCACGCGCGCCGTCGAGAGGACGACCCCGTAGGTGACGCCCCAGCGGATCGCCGGGAGCGTCACCCGCCAGAACGTCTGCCACCAGTTCGCTCCCAGGGTCGATGCCGCCTGCTCCTGCTCGTCGCCGATCTCCTGCAGGACCGGGACCACCTCACGGACCACGAACGGCAGCGAGACGAACATGCAGGCGATCACGATCCCCGGGGTCGAGAAGATGATCCGGATCCCGTGGTCGTAGAACCATTCGCCGACGATCCCGTCCCGCGGGCCGTAGAGCAGCACCAGCGCCAGGCCGATCACCACCGGCGAGATCGCGAACGGGATGTCGATCAGCGTGTTGAGGATCGCCTTGCCGCGGAACCGCTGCCGCACGAGCACGAGGGCCGCGCCGATCCCGAAGATCGTGTTGGCGGGCACCGCGATCAGCACCGTGATCAGGGTCAGCTTCAGCGCCGCGAGGCCCTCGGGGCTCGTGACCGCCTCGAACGACTGCAGGAAACCGTCCTCGAAGGTCCGGATGAAGATCATCGCGACCGGGAAGATCAGCAGCGCCGACAGGTAGAAGAGGACCCCGAAGCGGAGCCCGTAGCGGCTGAGAGGCGGGACCGACATCAGACCGGCAGCCCCCGGCGCGCGAATCGTCCGATCACGAGCAGGATCAGGACCGCGGCGACGAGCAGGACGACCGAGACCGCTGCCGCGCCCCCGGCATCGCCGCTCTCGATCTTGGCGAAGATGTAGATCGAGGCGATCTGGGTGTTCCCGGCGAGCAGGATCAGCGAGCCGAACTCACCGATCGCGCGAGCGAACGCCAGCGCCGCACCGGCGAGGATCGCCGGGCGCAGGTTCGGCAGGACGATCCGGCGGAAGATGGTCAGGCTGCCGGCCCCCAGCGACGCCGCCGCCTCCTCCATGTCCCGATCGAGCTCGATCAGGGTCGGCTGGACCGCGCGGACGACGAACGGCAGCGTGACGAAGAGCAGGGCCAGCGCGACCGCGGTCGAGGTGTAGGCGATGTCGACGCCGATCGGGCTGTCGTTCCCGTACAGGGCGAGGAGCGTGATCCCGGCCACGATCGTGGGCAGCGCGAACGGCAGGTCGATCAGCGAGTTGATCAGGCGCTTGCCGGGAAACTCGTCGCGGACCAGGACCCAGGCGATCGCCGTGCCCAATACGCAGTTGATCACGGTGACGACGAGGGCGATCAGCACCGTCACCTGGAGCGCCTCGAGCGCCTGCGGGGCCGAGACCGCATCCCAAAACCCGGCCAGCCCGCCCTCGAAGGACTTGAGGACGAGGGCGACGAGCGGGATCAGCACCATGATGCTGAGCCAGGTCGTGACGAGGCCGCGCGAGAGCAGCGCGCTCCCGAGGCGCGGCCTGAAGGCCGGCCTCGGGAGCGCTGCCGTGGGTGGCGCGCCGCCGATCGGAGCGGAACCGCTCATCAGCCCGTCGTCACCCCGAGATCGCGCTCGATCTCGGCGATCGACCCGTTCTCGGGATCGAAGAACTCGGTCGAGACCGTCTCCCAGCCGCCGAGCTCCTCGATGTCGAACAGGCCCGGGGGCACCGGGAACTTGTCCTCGTTCTCCGCCAGGACCTTCTCGTCAACCGGCCGGTAGCCGTTGTCGGCCCAGAGCTGCTGGGCCTCGGGCGTGTAGAGGTAGTCGAGGAACGCCTGAGCCGCCTCCGGGTTCTCGGCTTCCTCCGTCACCGCCGCCAGCGTCTCGATCTTGATCGTGTCGTCGGGGATCACGTAGTCGACGTCCTCCCCGGCCTCCTGGGCGCGGATCGCCTCGTTCTCGTAGGAGATCAGGACGTCTCCCTCGCCCGACGTGAACGTCTCCAGCGCATCGGATGCGCTCGCGTCCTGCTTGGCGGTGTTCGCCAGCAGGTCGGCGACGAACTGAAGCGCCTCCTCCTCGGACCTGCCCTGGTTGATCTGAGCGCCGTAGGCGGCCATGATGTTCCAGCGGGCCCCGCCCGACGTGAACGGGTTCGGCGTGATCACCGACACGTCGTCACGCAGGAGGTCGTCCCAGTCCCGGATGTCCTTCGGGTTGCCGCCGCGGACCGTGAAGGCGACCACCGACGTCTGCGGACTGCCGCCGTAGCGGCCCTGCTCCTTGTAGTCGGGAGCGACGATGCCGGCATCGACCAGGCGGGTCATGTCGGGCTCGAGGGGCAGGTGGACGAGGTCGGCCGGCTGGCCCGCCTCGACCGCCCGGGACTGATCGCCCGAGGAGCCGAACGAGCTCGAGAACTCGACGTCGGCGCCCTCGCCGGCCTGGAAGTCAGGCTCGAGGACCCCCTCGTACACCTCCTGCGGAGTCGAGTAGGCGACGAGGTTGACGTTGCCGCTGGCCGCGCCCCCGCCGGACCCGGAGGCCGTCGAATCGTCGCCTCCGCAGGCCGACACCGAGACCCCGAGGGCGAGCGCGGCCGCGGCCGCAAGCGACGCGTGCAAGGCGCGCCGGCGAATCAGATTGTTGGGTTCCATCTTGACCTTTTCGATTGAGTTGGTGAACAACGGCGCGCGGCAGCCTAGCACCGTCCACGGATAAATGTCTAGTCATCCGGTCGACAAGGTGGGAAAGCGGCAGGTGGCCGCGATCCCGAGGACCGAGCGCCCGGTTCAGCGCAAGTCGGTGAGCCAGACGTCGGCGAGCGACTGGCTCGCCGAGGTGGAGTCGATGCCGCGAACGGAGCGCTCGACCCCGATCGTCGCGGCCGCCCCGCGGACCATCGTCACCAGCGGCGCCGCGTGCACCCGATCGGCGGCGTTGTGCCCGAGCTCGTCGGCGACGTCCACGGCACCGTCCAACAGCGCGTCCAGGCGGTGCCCGGCGACCGGGTCGGCGGTCAGCTCGATCTGGTCGATTCCCGGACCGAGCCCGAGTGCCGTGCCCCACCAGCCGGCGTTGCGGGCCAACAGCACGCCGCCGGCGTCGCTCTCGCGCAGCTCGAACGGCCCGGTGCCGGCGGCGCCGAGCATCGTGCCGGCATCGTCGGCAGCCGGGAGCGCCGCCGGCGCGACGATGCCGAGTCGCGGGTCGGCGAGCCCCGCCGGGAACCGCTCGTTGCCGCGGTCGAGCAGGAAGCGCACGCGACCCGGTCGCGGCGAGTCGGCGGCCGCCAGCTCCGGCAGGAGCTCGCGGCCGGCCCGGGTGGCGAGCCAGCGGTCGGCGTTGGCCAGCACTGCGTCGGCGTCGAAGGGCCCGCCGCCCTGGAAGCTGATCCCGCGGCGCAGCTTCGCCGTCCAGGCGGTGGCCGACCGGTTGGAGCGGAACGCGATGACGATTCCGGCCCGTCGCCGAGCACCGCCGAAGGGCCCGCGCTGGCTCGCCCGCAGGGGCTCGTAGACCTGGCGGGAGGCGAGGCGCTCGGCCCGGCCGGAGGCGTGCAGCGGATCGAGCGTGCCGACCCCGTCCGCCAGCGTGATGGTCAGCGTCCCGCCGGGATCGGGGGAGGCGTCGGGCCCCGGCGCGGATGTCGCCTCGTCGTCGCCGCAGCCGCCGAGCGCGGCGGCGGGAAGCACCGCGAGCGCGGCGGCGAGCGCCAGGCGCCGCAGCCATGGCGCCGGGGGCTCAGATCTTGAGCAGGACGACCGTGTTGATGACGAAGAGCACCGCAAAGAAGATCGTCCAGCGATCGAGGTTGCGCTCGACGAGCGAACCGCCGCCGAATGAGCTGCCTCCGCCGCCGATCCCGAACGCGCCGGAGAGGCCGGCGTCCTTGCCCGAGTGCAGGAGCACGAGGAACATGAGGACGATCGAGACCAGGACCTGAACTATTCCGAGGAGCGTCTCCATTTCGGCCGACCAGTCTAGCTAGATAACTGCGCGACTCGCAGCCCTCTGGGCTGCTCGACTGCGCCGGGCCGCCGGGTCACGCCCCGACGGCCCTCCTGTCTAGCCGCGATCGGCATTGACGGCGTCGATCTCCTTGAGGATCGCGATCGCCTCGCGGCGGAGCTCGGCGTCCTGACGCGTGAACTCCTCGTCGGAGAGCTTCTCCTGGGCATGGTCGAGCTCGGTGTCGCGGATCTCGCGGTACTTGGCCTGCTTGCGGGCCTCGAGCGCGGCCAGGACGGGGTCCTCGAGGCCGGCTTCGACCGCCGCCCCCGATCGCCGCAGCGGCACCGAGATCCACGCCGCGACCACCGCCAGCAGCACGATCGCTATCGCCAGCTCGAGCACGGCGGGGAGCGGCCTAGCGGCCCGGGGCGCCACCGAGCTCGCGGGCGAGCCGGGCGCCGTAGACATCGGAGACGCGCCGCCGCCGGCCCTCAGGGGTCGGCCAGATCGCGAACAGCGCGCCGCCGACGGCGACGATGACGCCGAGCCAGAACCAGACGACGAACGGGTTGACGTTGAAGCGGATCTCGGCCGGCGGCGGGTCATCTACATACCGGTCGGCTAGCCGGCGGACCATCTGTCCCTGCGCCTGGGCGATCACCGCCTGGACCTGGGGATCCGCCTGCTCGGCGCCGGAGAGCTTCGAGACCGCGTCGGCGTACCGCTCATCCTGCTCGGTGATCACCCGCTCGAGGCTGCTCAGGTCCGGCTGCATCGCCGACCAGAGGTCGCGCGAGAAACCCTCGGCGCGGCCGACCTCGCTGGTCGCCTCGCCCTCGAAGAAGCTCTGCAGCGGAGCGTTCGGGTCGGCCGCGACGCCGGAGTAGTACTCACGGGAGGGGCTCAGGGTGGTGACGTGGCGGCCGTCGCGGCTGACGTCGAGGACGGCGCCGAAGGCGAGCTTCTGCTCGTCCACGTCGATGTTGGAGGTCGGGCGCTCGTAGGTGATCGTGTAGTCGCCGACCTGCGCCTGATCGCCGGGGCTGAGGCGGAGGTCGCGGCTCGTCTGAAAGCTCGAGGAAGCGGCGACGCCGAACAGCGCCAGGACCAGCCCGACGTGGACGACGTAGCCGCCGTAGCGGCGACGGTTGCGGGCCAGAAGCGACCCGAGCGCCGCCGCATAGCCGCCGCCGACGAGGCGGCGCCGGGCCACCGACCCGCGCCAGAACTCCTGGCCGACGGCGACGACCGTGAAGGTCGCGACGCAGAACAGCAGGTAGGCGGTGACGCTCTCGGCGACGCCGATCGTCAGCGCCAGCACGATCGCCATGACCACGGCCGCCGCCAGCGGGATGGTGATCGCACGTGCGATCCCGGCAAGGGTGACGCGGCGCCAGGCGACGAGCGGACCGATGCCCATGAAGAGGACGAGCACGATCGCCAGCGGCGTCGCGTAGCGGTTGAACCACGGCGCCGCCAGC
>DASSEM010000001.1:0-6856 GCA_035695265.1 Solirubrobacterales bacterium | reverse complement strand
GAGCTCGGTGCGGATGCCGCGCGAGGCCATCAGCGCCCGCGCGTCCTCGATCGAGGCGGCGGCGCGGACGAGGTCGGCGAGCGGGGTGGCGGGTCCGAGCGCGCGGCGGGCGTCGAAGAGGAACGCGAGCGCCCCGACCGGGCCGAGCTCCACCGTTCGCCGCCCGTCCCGGATCGGGACCGTCCCGATCTCGCCGAGCACGCATCGCGCTGCCATCAGGCTCGCCTCGGTCGGGACCTCGCCGGCGAGCGCCACGACCTCGGTGGCTGCGTCGGGATGCGGCGAGAGGGTGCCGGTCCAGGCCCGCTCGCGGCCGAGCGCCGCGACCCGGGTCAGCACCTCGGTCGTGGTCAGCTCGCCGTCGCAGCCGGCGCCGAAGGCGCAGGCGGCCACCGCGAGCCGCTCCGGGACGTGGGCTGCGGCGGCGAGCATGACCGCGTCGCATAGGGGACTCGACAGGCCGGGCTCGGCGCCGGTCGCGAGGACGTCGCCGCCGACGTCGAGGAGGACGACGAGGTCGCAATCGAGGCCCGTCGCAAGCGAGGTGATGGCGCTTCCGATCGCCGCCGACCCGCCGTTCACGTCGACGAGGGCGACCGGCCGGCCGAGATGGGCCGCGACGCCGGCCTCGGCGAGGCGGACTCCCTCCGGCGTGCGCCCGTCGGGGCCGGTGAGCGCCGCGCACGCGTCGACCGGCTCGATCCCCTCGAGCTGCTCGAGCGGGCGCGGGCCGGCGTGGTGGGGATCGACGGCGAAGCGCTCCCAGGCGACGCCGCCGAGCTCGATCCGGCGCCCGGCTCGCTCGATCTCGCGGGCCACCGCGAGCGCCCCGACGGCGTCGCCGCCGCCGCCGATGCCGATCACCAATGCGCCGCCCTCGCCGCGGGCGAGAACCTCGGGGAGGCCGCCGGACCCGCCGCCGGCTGGCTCGGGTCCTGGAGGCGGCGTGCTCAGGCCAGCGCCGGCTCCGGCTCGGAGGCCGTGCAGGTCTCGCGGATTGCCACCGCGGCCCGGTCGAACTCCTCGTCGGCCATCACCGGAACTCCCTCGAAGGGCAGGTCGCGATCGATCTCGACCCAGGAGTGGCAGCCGATGTGCTCGTCGCGGACGCGCACGGTGACCGGACGCGGGATCCGGTGAACCTTGAGCAGCAGCACGTGCAGCGGGTGGGTCCGCTTCCAGCGCAGCCGCTTGCGGGCGTAGTCCTGGGTCCAGACGTGGTAGGGGCTGAGCGAGTCGACGATGCGGGGGTCCTCGATCGTGAAGTGGTCGGCGACCTCGGCCCAGGCGCGGATCCGGACGCGATCGGGCTGCGGGATGCCGCCGTCCTGCAGGAGCGCCCGCGGCGGCGGCTCCTCGTCGGGCCAGACGCCCTCCTCGAGCGCCCGACGCAGCTCCGGGTGGTGCGACTCGCGGACGAGGTCGTTGCGCTGGTGGTCGAAGGTGGGGTAGAGGAAGAACTGCTCGTGCTCGAGCTCGAAGTGCTTGTTCTCCTCACGAATGCCGCCCTTGCGCAGGGTGACGAGCTGCTCTCCCTCGGCAAGCGCGCGCACGGTGACGGACCATTCCTTGAAAGCGATTGGCATGGTTGTTTGCGTCCGGGGTAGTGGTTGCGGGCGGGGTCGTGGAACTCGGACGAGGGCGACCCGGCCGGGGCCGCTTCTGGGCCCGTCGGAGGGCCGCGAGTCTAGAGGAGGAGCTCCCGATCGGCAAATAAGTTGCGACTCGCACATTCTCTTGCGCGGCTTTCTCAGCGGGATTCCGCACTCCCCAGGCCGCCGCCGCCCGGGGTCTCGATCCGCAGCAGATCGCCGGGCCGGAGCTCGCCCTCGCATTTGCCCGGGAGCGGCTCGCCGTTGAGGCTGTTGACTCCCGGCTTGCCGTCCTCGCCGCCGTCGCGACCGCTTGGCCCCCGCGCGCGCCGTTCGCTGATCAGCGTGAACCGGAGCGGCGCCAGGGCCTCGATCGCGCGAATCACGCCGTCGCCGCCCCGGTGTCCGCCGGCGCCGCCGCTGCCGCGTCGCAGGGCGAGCTCGGCGACCCGGACCGGCAGCTCGGCCTCGAGCGCCTCGATCGGGGTATTCAGCGTGTTCGACATCGCCACATGGACGGCGCTCGGCCCGTCGCCGGTGCGGCACGCGCCCTGGCCGCCGCCGATCGTCTCGTAGTAGGTGAGCTCCTCCTCGCCAACGCCGGCCAGGGTCAGGTTGTTCATCGTCCCCTGGCCCTGGGCGGGACCGTCGACGACGCCGGCGAGCGCCGTCATCACGAGGTCGGCGACCCGGCTCGATGTCTCGACGTTGCCGGCGGCGACGGCCGCGGGCGGCCTGGCGTTGAGCACCGAGCCGGCCGGAGCGGCGATGCTGACCGGCCGGAAAGCGCCGGCCGAGGGGGGCGCGTCGGGATCGGTCAGCGCCCGGATCGCGAACAGGGTCGCCGCCCGCGTCACCGGCAGCGGGCAGTTCAGGTTGCCTTCCACCTGCGGGGCCGAGCCGTCGAAGTCGACCATGAGCCGCTCGCCGGCGATCTCGAGCCGGACCCGGAGCGGGATCGCCGCCCCGTCGGCTCCCTCGAGCTCGTCGCTCGCCTCGTGGACGCCGTCGGCGAGCGCGCCGATCGCGTCGCGGCTGCGACGCTCGGCGTAGTCGAGCACCGCCGCCATCCCGGCGAGCAGCCGCTCGCCTCCGGAGCGTTCGGCCAGCGCCACGATCCGGGCCTGGCCTCGCAGGTTCGCGGCCCGCTGGGCACGGAGGTCGGCGAGCCGCTGGTCGGGGCGCCGCATCCGGGCGGCGATCACGGCGAGCCCCTCGGCATCGACGCGGCGAGGCTCCACCACGACCCCCTCGTCGGCCAGGGTCCGCGAGTCGGCCGGCATCCCGCCCGGGGTCGGGCCGCCGACGTCGGCGTGGTGGGCGCGGCTTGCGACCCAGCCGCTGAGCTCGCCGGCGAGCACCACCGGTGAGACGAGCGTGATGTCGGGCAGGTGGGTGCCGCCGCGGTAGGGGTCGTTGAGGATCCAGAGGTCCTCCACCGCGATCGGCTCGCCCGCGGCGAGCTCGGCGACCGCGGTCACCGCGGCGGGCATCGAGCCGAGGTGGACCGGGATGTGCTCGGCCTGCATCACGAGCTCGCCGCCGCGGTCGAAGATCGCCGTCGAGCAGTCGCGGCGCTCCTTGATGTTCGGCGAGTAGGAGGCGCGCACCAGGACGGCGCCCATCTCGTCGCAGATCGAGCGCAGCCCGCCGCTCAGGACCTGCAGCTCGATCGGGTCGATCCCGGCTCCGCCGCTCACCCGGCCTCCTCCGGGGTCGCGACGATCGAGCCGTGGCGGTCGACGGCGGCGCACCAGCCGGACGGCACGAGGAAGGTGGTCTCGGGCAGCTCGAACACGCAGGGCCCGGCGCTCGCGAAACCGGGCTGCGGCTCGCCGCCGAGGACCGTGAGCGGCTCCGCGCCGGCGGGCAGGTGCGCCGTCCGGGTCGAGCGCCGCGGCACGTCCCCGCCCCCGGCCGGCAGCTCGAAGTCGGCGATCGGCTCCCGGGCGGCGATCCGGATGTTGACGAGCTCGACCGCGCCGTCGTCGCCCCGGTAGCCGTAGCGGCGCTCGTGCTCGGCCGCGAAGTCCTCGATCAGCCCCTCCGGGTCGGGGTCGAGCGGTCCGTCGACCGGAAGCTCGAATGCCTGGCCGGCGTAGCGGAGCTCGTAGATCGCCTCCAGCGCCGCCCCGCGGTCGCGGTCGAGCCCGGCGAGCGTCTCCTCAACCGCACGGCTGACCCCGGCCGCCGACAGCTCCGCGCCGGCCAGGTTCACCGTCCGGGTCGTGTCGCGGCGGCGCTCGGCGCAGACGAGGCCGAGCGCCGAGAGCACCCCGCCCGAGCGCGGGCAGACGACGCGCCCGATGCCGAGCTCGGCGGCGATCGCGATCGCGTGCAGCGGTCCGGCGCCGCCGAACGCGAGCAGGTCGAAGCGGCGCGGATCGATCCCGCGCTCGACGGTGATCACCCGGAGCGCCCGGACCATCTCCTGGTTGGCGACCGCGCGGATCCCCGCCGCGGTGGCGAGCGGGTCGAGGCCGAGCGACTCGGCGAGCGCGGCGATCGCGCCCGCGGACGCGTCGCGGTCGAGCCGGATCCCGCCCGCGAGGCCGCCCTCGGGGTCGAGATAGCCGAGCAATAGGTTCGCGTCGGTCACGGTCGGCTCGGCGCCGCCCCTGCCGTAACAGGCGGGCCCGGGCTCGGCGCCGGCCGAGCGCGGCCCGACCCGCAGCGCCCCGCCGCGATCGCGCCAGGCGATCGAGCCGCCCCCTGCTCCGACCGTGTGGACGTCGACCATCGGCAGCTGGATGGGCCGGCCGGCGAACTCGCGGGTCTCGGTCCGGCCGACCCGCCCGCTCTCGACGACGCAGACGTCGCAGGAGGTGCCACCCATGTCGAGCCCGAGCGCGTCGCCTTCGCCGGAGGCCGCGGCGAGCAGCCCGGCGCCGACCGCCCCGCCCGCCGGTCCGCTGAGCACGCTCCAGGCCCCGCCCCGGGCGGCGCGATCGGCGTCGGTGATCCCGCCCGAGGACTGCATGACGAGCGGCTCGGGGATGCCGATCTCGCGGCAGCGATCACCGAGCCTGCGCAGGTAGCCGCCGAGCAGCGGCGCCAGGTAGGCGTCGAGGGTCGTCGTCGCGCAGCGCTCGTACTCGCGGAACCGCGGCAGGACCTCGAAGGAGACCGAGATGTGGAGGTCGGGGAAGCGCTGCCGCAGCGCCGCGGCGAGCCGCTGCTCGTGCTCGGGGAAGGCGAAGGAGAAGAGGAGGCAGATCGCGACCGCCTCCGGGTCCAGGCGCTCGATCTCGTCGCCGACCCGCTCGATCTCCTCCTCGTCGAAGACGACGACGACGCCGTCGGCGCCGGCCCGCTCGCGCACCGCGACGCGCAGCTCCGGCGGTGCCAGCGGCGGCGGCCGGTCCTCGCAGAGCCGGTAGAGCGAGGGCCGGTTCTGGCGAGCGATCTCGAGCAGGTCGGTGAAGCCTTCGGTGGCGACGAGCGCCGTCCGTGCTCCCCGTCGCTCGAGCAGGGCGTTGGTCCCGACCGTCATCCCGTGCGCGAACCGGCGCACCGCGTCGGAATCGGTGCCGGCGGCGTCGAGGACCGCCGCGACGGCGGCAGCGACGCCCACCGACTGGTCGTCCGGGGTCGTCGGCGCCTTCGCCGTTGCGACCCGCCCGCCGTCGACGAGGACGGCGTCCGTGAAGGTTCCGCCTACGTCGACGCCGAGCAGCACCCGACCATTACATCGGGCCGCGGGCTCGGGCGATCGGCGGGCTTCAGGCGACCAGGGGCAGGGCCTCCTCGCGGCCGCCGTCGACGACCTCCTCCTCGAGGTGCTTGTGCGACGGGCAGTAGTCGCGCCCCGGCAGCGGCTCCCGCTGGCATGGCGTACCGCGACGGGTATGCGCCTTGCACTCGCGGTCGACGAGCTGGGCGAGCTCCTCCGCCGGAACCTGGTCGAGGTAGCGAAGCGCGAGCTTCACGTTGCGGTCGACGACCTGGAAGACGAACAGCTGCTCGCTGACCGGGAAGTGGCCCCGCAGCTCGGTGAACAGCGTCTTGGTCGGTCGCGCGAAGTAGCGGCGATCGTTGAGCAGGCGCCGCATCGTGCCCTCGCAGGCCTCGAGGATCTGTTGCTTGCGGGCGCAGCCGGCGCCACTGGTCTCCGCGATCCTCGGGGCAAGCTCCCGATAGATCGAACGGCTGAATTGATACATGGGTTCCCTGAACCTTTCCTGGTCCGCGGTTACCCCCCCGCACCCGGAAGTGTGACGACCCGCACGTTGATCCCGCACCGAGCGACGTTAAGCATGGATTAAGCGTGCGTGGCGCTCGTGACGGGGGTGGCAGCGGGCCAGCGGTCGATCCGCACCTCGGCATCGGTGCCGACGACCGTGTGGCGGAGGTCGAGCGCCGAGTCGGCGAGCGGCCGGTCGGCGCGACGGTGGACGCCGCGTGACTCCTCGCGGGCCAGGGCGGAGGCGGCGATCAGCCGCGCCAGCGGATAGGGGTCGGAGCGCAGCCGCTCGAGCCGGCCGGCGTCCCGCACCGGTCCCGCCAGCTCCCAGACGTCGCGGCGGGTGCGCTCGGTCGGGGCCGGGAAGGATGGACCGGGACCGGTGGGCGGCGGCGCTGCCTGGGCGGCGGGGATCGCGAGCGCCGCCGCCGCGGCGCGGGTGCCGAATACGAAGCACTCGCTCAGCGAGTTCGAGGCGAGCCGGTTGGCGCCGTGCAGACCGGTGCAGGCGGCCTCGCCGACCGCGAGCAGCCCCGGCAGCGTGCTCCGTGCCTCGAGGTCCGTGTGGATGCCGCCGATCAGATAGTGGGCGGCGGGGGCGACGGGGACCGGGCCGGCGGCGGGGTCGATCCCGACCTGCGCCAGCGTCGCCGCGATCGCGGGGAAGCGGTCGAGCGAAACCGGCCGGAGGTCGAGGCCGACGTCGCCCCTGCCGTCGGCCGCCATCCGGTCGAGAATCGCGGCCGTCACCTGGTCGCGCGGCGCCAGCTCGTCGGTGAACCGGCGCCCGTCGGCGCCGAGGAGCAGCGCTCCCTCGCCCCGAACGGCCTCGGTGATCAGGCTTCCGTCGAACCTGCTTCCGGGCAGCGCCAGCGCCGTTGGGTGGAACTGGCAGAGCTCGAGGTCGGCGAGGTCGGCGCCCGCGGCGTGGGCGAGGACGGCGCCGGCCCCGATCGCGCCACGGGGGTTCGTCGTCCGCTCCCAGAGCGCGGCGCCGCCGCCGGTTGCGAGCACGGTCGCCGTCGCGGCGAACGGGCCGCGATCGGTGAGGACGCCGTGGCAGCGCTCGCCGTCGGACCAG